>NZ_JBEYIW010000003.1:0-413278 GCF_040636045.1 Rhodococcus sp. NPDC006774
TCCCACTCGTCGGGCATCGAGATGACGTCGGCCAACGCCAGGTGACGCCAGTGCGCATTGCGCCCACCCGGGTTCTGCCTCCTGGAGGTGAAGCAACCGGCCCTCGTCGTCTGTGCCGTCGAGATCAGCTCGCGTCGAACTCCCGCGCAGCGAGAGCGCGGACGACGCCTGCCCTGCCCTCGATCACCAACCGTCGAAGTGCGGGCGGCAGATCGCCGTCCAGGAACCCGTCCGCGGCGGCCAGCGACTGCTCACTGATCGACCAGGACGGGTACAGCCCGATCACCACGGTCTGCGCGACTTCGCTCGATCGACGAGACCAGACACCTTCGATGGCGTCGAAGTAGCGGGCGACATACGGTTCGAGCAGCTCGCCCTGACCTGGGCCTGCGAAGCCGCCGATGATCGAGCGCGCGGTGATGTTGGGAACGGCGTCGTCGTCGACCACTGTCGTCCAGGCCTGCTCCTTGACCTCTGCGCTGGGCCGAGCGGCTCGTGCCGCCGCTGCCGACCGGGCTCCGGCGGCAGTGTTGTCTCGGCCCGCCTCGGCGTCGATGACCGGTGAGTCCGAGCCGTCGGCGTCGATCGCACCGGCACTGGCCAGCGCCGTGACGATGCGCCAGCGCAGATCGGTATCCACATCGAGACCGGCCAGAGACTGCCCCTCGACATCACCGTCGAGCAGAGCCTTCAACACGTCTGTGTGACGGTCACCGAGTTCGGTGCCGGTGAGAGCATTGACGAAGGCCAGCTGGTGATCCGAGCCTGCTTCGGCACCGCGCGCCAACTCGAGCAGCGCGTCGGCGAACTCGGGCGTACCGTGATCGGTTGCCCATGCCGGATCGGCGTAGCTGGAGATGGCGGTTTGGGCTTGCAGCAGAAGACGTTGCACCACACCCACTTCCGTCTCACCGCCGATTCCGCGCTGGACGAGGGCCACGAAGTCTCGTGCCTTCATCTCCGCGGACCGGGTCATCTCCCAGGCGGCCGACCACGCAAGGGTGCGGGGGAGTGGCTCGGCGATGTCGCCGATTCGAGAGAGGAGGACGTCGAGCGAATCCGGGTCGAGTCGGACCGCACAGTACGTCAGGTCGTCGTCGTTGACCAGGACGAGCTTGCCGCGCGAAACGCCCACCAGCGCGTCGACATTCGTCGACTCGGCAGCGTCGAGGTCGAGTTCGACGCGGTCCGTGCGCACCAGCTTGCCGTCCACGTCGTCGTAGATGCCGACCGCGATGCGGTGCACGCGATGCTCGCCTGCACCCGGGGCAGCTCCGGTCTGCAGCACGGAGAAGCGGGTGAACTTGCCGTCGGCGTCGACGTCGAAATCCGGGCTCAGCGTGTTCAGGCCGGTGGTGCGCAGCCACTGCGCGCCCCAATCGGAGAGATCGCGTCCCGACGACTTCTCCAGCGCGGCAAGCAGATCCGAGAACGTGGCGTTGGCGAAGGCGTGATCGACGAAGTACGCGCGCAACCCGGCGAGGAAGTCCTCCTTACCGACGTAGGCCACCAGTTGCTTGAGCACACTCGCGCCCTTGGCGTAGGTGATGCCGTCGAAGTTGACCTCCACCGCCGCGAGATCGGGAATGTCGGCGGCGATGGGGTGCGTCGACGGCAACTGGTCCTGTCGGTACGCCCAGGCCTTCTCGACGTTGGCGAAGGTGGTCCACGCGTTGGTGTATTCGGTTGCCTCGGATTGGCACAGCACCGACGCGAACGTCGCGAACGACTCGTTGAGCCACAGGTCGTCCCACCACGTCATGGTCACCAGGTCGCCGAACCACATGTGTGCCATCTCGTGCAGCACGGTCTCGGCGCGACGCTCGTAGGAGTAGCGCGTCACCTTGGAGCGGAAGACGTAGTCCTCCAGGAACGTGACGGCACCCGCGTTCTCCATGGCACCGGCATTGAACTCGGGAACGAAGAGCTGGTCGTACTTGCCGAAGGCGTAGGGAGTGCCGAAGTTCTCGTGGTAGAAACCGAAGCCCTGCTTGGTCTCGGTGAACAGGCGTTCCGCGTCCATGTGCTCGGCAAGTGATGCGCGGCAATAGATTCCGAGGGGAATGGTGCCGTGGTCGTCGGTGTACGAGTCGGTCCACTCCGCGTACGGTCCGGCGATCAGCGCGACGAGGTACGTGCTCATCAACGGGGTCGTGTCGAACACGTGCTCGCCCGCTGCAGGCTCGGCGCCGTGCGCGGCATTGGAGATGACGGTCCAGCTCTCGGGTGCGGTGACCTTCAGGTCGAAGGTGGCCTTGAGATCGGGCTGATCGAAGCAGGCGAACATGCGCTTGGCATCGGCGGTCTCGAACTGCGAGTAGAGGTACACCGTGCCGTCCGACGGGTCGACGAAGCGGTGCAGTCCCTCCCCGGTGTGCGAGTAGAGGCAGTCCGCGTCGATGACGAGTTCGTTGTGCTCGGCCAGATTCTCGAGCGCCAGTCCCGTCGATTCGTCGTAGTTCGCGGTATCGAGATCGGTGCCGTTGAGCGTCGCGGAGCGGATCGTGCTCGCGATGACGTCCACGAAAGTCGACGCCCCGGCGGTGGCCGCGAACGTGATGGTGGTGAGCGAGCGGAAGGTCTTCTCGCCCGGATTGCCCTCGCCGTCGGTGAGATCGAGAACGATCGCGTACTTCGTTTCCCCGATGATCGCCGAACGCTCGGAGGCTTGGTCACGCGTCAGGTTGGGAGCAACCACTTCAGTCGACACCTCTTCGTGTAGTTATGGATAGTGCCTTCCATCCCATCACGTCACGCGTACCCCGCGCTGGCCGACGGGCCGTGTGGAATGTCTGCGCGGTGGGCGGTTGTTACGCAATGAAGAGACGTTGACCTCGACTTCCAAGGAGTAGGACAGTGGCCGGTTCAGGACAGAAAGACACCGCGGATTTTTGGTTCGACCCACTGTGCCCGTGGTGCTGGATCACCTCGCGGTGGATTCTCGAGGTGCAGCAGGTGCGAGACATCGACGTGAACTTCCACGTCATGAGCCTGGCAGTGCTCAACGAGGGCCGCGATCTGCCCGAGGAGTACGCCGCGATGATGAAGAAGGCCTGGGGGCCGGTCCGCGTGGCGATCGCCGCAGCCAAGCTGAAGGGTGACGAGATCCTCGACCCGCTGTACGCGGCCATGGGAACGCGAATCCACAACGAGGGCAACAAGGATTTCGACGTCGTGATCGCGGAGTCGTTGGCCGAACTGGACCTGCCCGGTGACCTCGCGAAGGCCGCCGAGAGCACCGACTACGACGAAGACCTGCGGACCAGTCATCACGCAGGCATGGACAAGGTCGGACCCGACGTGGGCACCCCGACCATCCACGTCAACGGCGTGGCCTTCTTCGGCCCTGTGCTCTCCCGAATCCCGCGAGGCGAAGAGGCAGGCAAACTCTGGGACGCATCGGTGATCTTCGCGTCGTACCCGCACTTCTTCGAGCTCAAGCGCAGCCGCAACGAGGATCCGCAGTTCGACTGATCGCGCTACCCCTCGTGCGTCGAATGTTGCGGTAGGAGTGCAACTTTCGCGCACGAGGGCGCGGGTTGATACAGCTAGGCGACGATCCGATCCGACGGGTCGGCGGTGCCGAACACTCGGTGCTCGCCGATGTGGAAGCGTCGCGCCGACCACGCCGCCGCGGCTGCGTCGAGGAAGTCGTCGACGGCGGGTCCGAGTGGTAGATCGGCCAGATCGAGGTGTTCGCTCCACCGCATCAGGGTGGCGAGCCGTTGTCCGACTCCGCGGCCGGTCTTCTTCGACGAGAAGACCGTCGTCGGTGACATGACCCGGAACGAGCATTCGGGATGTACCTCGACGTACTTGTCCGGGTCGAAGTTTGCATCCCGCCACGCCTTCACGGACGGCAGGATGTGCCACGTCTGCTTACTGATGGCTTTGCCGGCGATTGCCCGCGAGATCGAACACGCCTGGTCGTACGACGCGGCGTCGAGTACGTCGACGACGGGTGTGTGGAATATCGAGCTACGTGCCGGGCCCAGGAACGTCTTGGCCTCCAGCTCGCTGACGCGATAGCCGCGCTCGGGCAACGACAGTGACATGTCCACGCCCACCCGTGCGCAGTCCCGTGTCGCCTCGAGCACCTCCGTCACCGACGCGCACTCGGTCCACGTCAAGGTCGTCCCGGTGACGAACGCGACCACCCACGCGCCTTTCGCGCCGTCCACACCGGCGAATTTCTCGGCTTCGGAGTTCACCTGTCAGACTCTAGGCATGCGCGTATACCTGGGTGCCGACCACGCCGGCCTCGAGTTCAAGAATCAGATCATCGAACACCTGACGGCGACCGGGCACGAGCCCGTCGACTGCGGTGCCTTCGACTACGACCCCGTCGACGACTACCCGGCATTCTGCATCGACGCAGCACGCCGCGTCGTCGCCGATCCGGGCAGCCGCGGCCTGGTGCTCGGCGGTTCCGGGAACGGCGAGCAGATCGCTGCCAACAAGGTGCCGGGCGCACGCTGCGCGCTGGCGTGGAGCGTCGAGACCGCCAAGCTGGCCCGCGAGCACAACGACGCCCAGCTCATCGGCATCGGTGGCCGCATGCACACCCTCCCCGAAGCACTCGCCATCGTCGACGCCTTCCTCGGGACTCCGTTCTCGGGCGAGGAGCGCCACCAGCGCCGCATCGACATCCTGTCCGAGTACGAGCGCAGCGGCGAGGCACCCGTCGTGCCGGGAAAGCCCGAGTAGGTGCCCGAGGGGCACACCCTGCACCGACTGGCTCGGTTGCATCAACGTCGGTTCGGTGGGGCACCGGTCGAGGCAAGCAGCCCACAGGGGCGCTTCACTTCCGGTGCCGCGCTGATCGACGGTCTCGTACTGGAGAAGGCCGAGGCCTGGGGCAAGCATCTGCTGCACCGATACGAGTCCGATCTGATCGTGCACATCCATCTCGGCCTGTACGGAACGTTCACCGAACAGGCTGTGCCGCTGAACGATCCGGTGGGTGCCGTGCGGCTGCGCATGGTGGGGGAGAAGTACGGTGCCGATCTGCGCGGACCCACGGCCTGCGAGATCTACACCGAGGAGCAGGTCGACGCCCTGGTGGCGCGCCTGGGGCCGGACCCGCTGCGCAAGGACGCCGACCCGGATGGGGCATGGGCGCGAATCTCCAAGTCGCGCACAGCAATCGGCACTTTGCTGATGGATCAGAAAGTGTTGGCCGGTGTCGGAAACGTCTACCGCGCCGAGATTCTGTTCCGCCACGAGATCAACCCGATGCGACCGGGCAAAGACCTCGACCGATCCGAGTGGGACGCGATCTGGTTCGACCTCGTCGAGCTGATGAAGATCGGTGTTCGACGCGGTCGCATCATCACCATTCGGCCCGAGGACGATCACGGCGACACCTACGGTGCACGACGGCCACGCTCGTACGTCTACCGCAGGCAGGGATATCCCTGCCGGGTGTGCGGAGCAGACATCCTGCACTCGGTGATGCAGGCGCGAAACCTGTTCTGGTGCCCCGTGTGTCAGGCGACCTAGAACCCGAAGTCCATTCCGCCGATATCGTCCCCGCCGCTGTAGTCGCCGCCGCTGTAGTCGTCACCGCCGGAACCGTCACCGTTGTAGTCGTCGCTTACGGACCCATCGCCGGAGCCGTCCGCTCCCACATCTCCGCCGGCTGCGGTCTCGTCGGGCACGCCGGCCATGCCGGAGAACATGGCCGAGAACAGGAACATCGAGCCCATTCCCCATGCGCCGGCGACCAGGGCCGGCCGCCACCACGGCTCGGAGTACCAGCCTGCGGGCACCGGTCGGCCCGCGACTCGGCCACCCGGGTAGTAGTTCGGGGTGCGATCGGACGGATCCGGTGACGCCGCGATCTCACGGCCCTCGAAGTCGACCTTGCGATCCTCGGTGACTCGACCCGCCTGCTGTTGGCCGTCGATGCCCTGCACCTCCGGGCCCGGGTCCATTCCCATCGCCAGGCGCGCGGCGCGGATGTAGTAGAGCCCCTCGAGCGCTGTCTGCTTGGCCAGTCGAGCCTGTTCGGGGGTAGTGGCCTGGTCGATCTGCGAACCGGCGGCGATGTTGCGCTCGGACGCGTCGGCCAGGGCCTGCTTGGACGGTGTGTCGGTGCCGATCAGGTTGTAGACCTGCCCGCCGAGGCGTTCGATGGATTGGCGGGCATCGGCCTTGGCGTCGGCCAGGGCGGTTTCGGCCGCTGCGGCCGAGTTCTTCTTGCTTCGCAGCACCAGTAGGGCCACTGCGGCGACGACGAGAATGATCAGGACTATTTCCACTGCGGGCCTTCCGCCGACGGTGCATGCCCGGTTCGTACGGACAATTCGGACACCATCCAGGGTACGCGGACACGAAAAAGCCCCGCACTGACAGTGCGGGGCTTCTCGATGGAGCCGATGACGAGAATCGAACTCGCGTAGCCTGTTTGGAAGACAGGGGCTCTACCATTGAGCTACATCGGCGTGCAAACAACAGTCGTGGGATCGCCAGTTCCGTCGCCTGCGTTTCAAGACTGTACCCAACGCCGCTGCCGGATTCCAAACCGGCATGCCGCGCACGTTCGGCCGAACGCCTTCGGTGGGGCGCCGATGAGGGGCTACTATCGGTTGCTGTTCAATGGTGTGGGTACGACGGGGTGTGGCGCAGCTTGGTAGCGCATCCGCTTTGGGAGCGGAGGGTCGCAGGTTCAATTCCTGTCACCCCGACAAATGAGGGCCGCAGGCACGGTTCGCCGTTTTCGCGGCGAGCGAGGTAAGACCGCAAGCCAGCACCGTAAGCACCACCAGCAAGCAAGAATTACCAGAAGGAGCATGTTCCGTGAAGAGCACCGTCGAGCAGCTGAGCCCGACGCGAGTCCGTATCAACGTTGAGGTGCCCTTCGAGGAGCTCAAGCCTGATTTCGACCGCGCGTACAAGGCTTTGGCTCAGCAGATCCGCCTCCCCGGCTTCCGTCCCGGCAAGGCTCCGGCCAAGTTGCTCGAAGCGCGCGTCGGCCGTGGGGCAGTTCTCGAGCAGGTCGTCAACGACGCTCTTCCCTCCCGTTACTCCGAGGCCGTGACCAACGAGAAGGTCAAGGTAATCGGCCAGCCCGAGATCGAGATCACCAAGATCGAGGACGGCACCGAGCTCACGTTCACCGCCGAGGTCGATGTGCGTCCCGAGATCGATCTGCCCGACTACTCGACCATCAGCGTCGTCGTCGATCCGCTCGAGATCAAGGACGAGGCCGTCGACGAGCAGCTGCAGTCGCTGCGCCAGCGCTTCGGCACCTTGACCGGTGTCGATCGCCCGGTCCAGTCCGGTGACTTCGTCTCGATCGACCTCTCGGCCACTGTCGACGGCGAGAACGTGGAAGAGGCGACCGCGAGCGGACTGTCCCACGAGGTCGGCTCCGGCCAGCTCATCGAGGGCCTCGACGACGCGATCATCGGCGTCTCGGCCGACGAGTCGAAGGAGTTCACCTCCACCCTGGTCGCCGGCGAGTACGCGGGCAAGGAAGCTGTCGTCACGGTCAAGGTCGTGTCCGTCAAGGAGCGCGAGCTGCCCGAGGCCGACGACGAGTTCGCTCAGCTCGCCAGCGAGTTCGACACGTTCGACGAGTTGCTGGCCGATCTGAAGACGCGCGTCGAGCGAGTCGCGAAGGTCGAGCAGGCCGGTCAGATCCGCGACAAGGTGCTCGAGACGCTGCTCGAGACCCTCGACATCCCGGCTCCCGAGGCCGTCGTCAAGGCAGAGGTCGATTCCCAGGTGCACGAGGCCATTCACGGCCTCGACCACAACGAGGAAGCACTCGCCGAGCTGCTCGAATCGCAGGGTTCGAGCCGCGAGGAATTCGACAAGGACGTCAAGGAAGGTGCCGAGAAGTCGGTGCGTACCCAGCTCCTTCTCGATGCGATCGCCGAGGCCGAGAACACGCAGGTCGGGCAGGAAGAGCTCACCGAGCGGATCATCTTCCAGGCGCAGCGCTACGGCATGCCGCCCGAGCAGTTCATTCAGCAGGTGCAGCAGGCCAACCAGCTCGGTGCCGTCTTCGCAGACGTCAAGCGCGGTAAGGCCCTCGCATCGGTCGTCGAGCGCGTCACCGTGACCGACACCAACGGTGCGAGCGTCGATACGGCCGAGCTGTTCGGCAGCCCCGCCGATGCTCCCGACGAGGTCGAAGCAGCAGATTCTTCCGAGGGCGAACAAGAGAAGTAACGCTCACAGCGAACGACGGCGGTTCCGGGACTCCGGAGCCGCCGTCTTTCGTTAGTGTCTGTGTCAGGAACCAACGATTTGTTATGAAAAGGCAGGTACCGTGACTGTTCAGAATCCGGCGGCTTCGCACGAGCAGAGTCCCGTCATGACTTCGGCCGCAGCAGGCCTGAATCTCAGCGACTCCGTGTACGAGCGTCTGCTTCAAAACCGCATCATCTTCCTCGGTACCCAGGTCGACGACGACATCGCCAACAAGTTGTGCGCGCAGATCCTGCTGCTTTCCGCCGAGGATGCCACCCGCGACATCTCGCTGTACATCAACTCGCCCGGTGGCTCGGTCACCGCGGGTATGGCCATCTTCGACACGATGGAATTCGCCGAGTGCGACATCGCGACCTACGGAATGGGTCTGGCTGCCTCGATGGGTCAGTTCCTGCTCTCGGCCGGAGCCAAGGGCAAGCGCTACGCGCTGCCGCACGCGCGCATCATGATGCACCAGCCCTCGGCCGGAATCGGCGGCAGCGCCTCCGACATCGCCATCATGGCCGAGCAGTTCGCGCACACCAAGCGTGAGATGGCCGAGCTCATCGCTCAGCACACCGGCCAGACCGTCGAGCAGATCACCGAGGACTCCGATCGCGACCGGTGGTTCACCGCGCAAGCAGCCAAGGAATACGGGTTCGTGGACCACGTCGTCAGCCGCGCGCAGCAGGCCGGCGGAATCGGCGAGTAATTCGGCCGCTCCCGGCGACCCTCGATCACTTACATCTTGGAGAAACGATGACAAACCTGTTCGACCCCAATCAGCTGCCGTCCTCCCGATACATCCTGCCGTCCTTCGTCGAGCACTCCAGCTACGGCGTGAAGGAATCGAACCCGTACAACAAGCTGTTCGAGGAGCGCATCATCTTCCTCGGCGTCCAGGTCGACGACGCGTCCGCCAACGACGTCATGGCACAACTGCTGGTGCTCGAGGGACTCGATCCCGACCGTGACATCACCATGTACATCAACTCGCCCGGTGGCTCGTTCACCTCGCTGATGGCGATCTACGACACGATGCAGTACGTCCGCGCCGATGTTGCGACCGTCTGCCTCGGCCAGGCCGCGTCTGCCGCCGCTGTTCTGCTCGCCGCCGGTACTCCCGGTAAGCGTGCAGCACTGCCCAACGCACGCGTGCTGATTCACCAGCCCTCGAGCGGTGGCATTCAGGGCCAGGTGTCCGACCTGGAGATCCAGGCCGCCGAGATCGAGCGCATGCGTCGACTCATGGAGACCACTCTCGGCCGCCACACCGGCAAGGATCCCGACGTCATCCGCAAGGACACCGATCGCGACAAGATCCTCACCGCAGAGCAGGCCAAGGACTACGGGATCATCGACACCGTGTTCGAGTACCGCAAGCTCTCCGCCCAGAAGTAGCAGAGCGAGTACCACCGGTCGGACCGGATCGGTCCGGCAGAAGATTCCGACGCCGGGTGTGAGTGTGAAACTCCGCCCGGCGGTCGCGATCGAGGACCCGAATGCTGCATTCGGCGAAATCGGGTGGCGAATCACCGGAAACAACCCGCCCATGTTCGGCGAACACGGGTACCGTCGCATCCAAGAACTCGGTCGACCGAAGTCGGCATGACGACAGACCGAGAAGTAGCCCACGAAGGTTTCGGCCACACCCGGTCGGCGTGGGTCGTACGCGGACAAGGAAGTAGGAACCTCCGAATGGCACGCATCGGTGACGGTGGCGATCTGCTGAAGTGCTCCTTCTGCGGCAAGAGCCAGAAGCAGGTCAAGAAGCTCATCGCTGGACCAGGGGTGTACATCTGCGACGAGTGCATCGACCTCTGCAACGAGATCATCGAAGAGGAATTGGCCGAATCGAGCGAAGTCAAGCTCGACGACCTCCCCAAGCCCTCCGAGATCAAGGACTTTCTCGAGAACTACGTGATCGGTCAGGACGCTGCCAAGCGCACGTTGGCCGTTGCGGTCTACAACCACTACAAGCGCATCCAGGCCGGTGACAAGGCGCGCGACGTGCGAGGCGAATCCGTCGAACTGGCGAAGTCGAACATCTTGATGCTCGGACCGACGGGGTGTGGAAAGACGTACCTCGCGCAGACCCTGGCCAAGATGCTCAACGTGCCCTTCGCCATCGCCGACGCCACCGCCCTCACCGAGGCCGGCTACGTGGGCGAGGATGTCGAGAACATTCTGCTCAAGCTGATCCAGGCCGCGGACTACGACGTCAAGCGCGCCGAGACCGGCATCATCTACATCGACGAGGTCGACAAGATCGCGCGCAAGAGCGAGAACCCGTCGATCACGCGCGACGTGTCCGGCGAAGGCGTGCAGCAGGCGCTGCTCAAGATCCTGGAAGGAACCCAGGCCAGCGTGCCGCCGCAGGGCGGTCGCAAGCATCCGCATCAGGAGTTCATCCAGATCGACACCACCAATGTGCTTTTCATCGTCGCCGGTGCATTCGCCGGACTCGAGAAGATCGTGTCCGATCGGGTCGGTAAGCGCGGGCTCGGCTTCGGAGCCGAAGTTCGCTCCAAGGCCGAGATCGACACGCAGGATCACTTCGCCGAGGTGATGCCCGAGGATCTGATCAAGTTCGGTCTGATTCCCGAGTTCATCGGTCGACTGCCGATGATCGCGTCGGTGACGAACCTGGACAAGGAATCGCTCGTGACGATTCTGTCCGAGCCGAAGAATGCGCTGGTCAAGCAGTACCGCCGCTTGTTCGACATGGACGGCGTCGAGCTCGAGTTCACCAGCGAGGCCCTCGAGGCAATCGCCGACCAGGCGATTCTGCGCGGAACCGGTGCTCGTGGATTGCGCGCCATCATGGAAGAAGTTCTGCTTCCGGTGATGTACGACATCCCGAGCCGCGACGACGTCGAGAAGGTCGTCGTGACTGCCGAGACCGTCAACGACAACGTGCTGCCGACCATCGTGCCGCGCAAGCCCGAGCGTCCGGAGCGCCGCGACAAGTCCGCCTGATACGCGCCGATCCATCAGCTGAACGACGAATCCCCGACCTCATCGCGAGGTCGGGGATTCGTCGTTTCTCGCTGTGTTCAGCCGATGATCACCGCGTGCGCGCCCGGTGCGTCGGGCACGGCGGGAAATCGGCGTCGAACCAGTGGGTCGTGGCCTGGTACGACGATGCCGGTGCCCGCGGCGAGCTCCCGGATTCGGTCGAAGGCCCCGTACATGTCCGGCAGAGCATGCAGGATCGCGAACGGGCTGTCGTCCTCGATGTTCTCGTAGAAATGACTGGCGTCGGAGGCCAACACCACCGGGCCGCGCTCGGTGTTCACCCTGACCACCTGCATGCCTGCGGTGTGTCCCCCGACCGCGTGGACGGACAGCCCGGGAAACAGGTCCAGATCGCCGTCGACGAGGTCGAGCCGAGCGCCTCGATCGGCGGATTCGATGTGTTGGGTGTCGGCTCCCGAGTGCAACCACTGTTCTCGGGTGATGCGGGTGGCCCACGGCCCGGTCCAGTATTCGAGCTCTTTGCGCTGCACCACGTATCGCGCGGTCGGAAGTTCCGCGACGACCCCGGTGTGGTCGTAGTGCAGGTGGGTCAGAATGCAGGTGCCGATGTCGTTCGGTGTGAGGCCGAGTTCGCCGAGCAGGTCGATGGGTGACCCGTGATAGTCGAGCCCGTCCATCGATTCTGCTGTGGCGGGGGATATTCCGGCGTCGATCAGCACCGTGCGGGTGTCCGACAGGGCGAGCCACACGTAGTAGGCCACCGCCTGGTTTTCGGTGCTGCGCTCGTCACGTTGATGAAAGAGATTGCTGCGCAATGCTGTTCGGCCGGCATACTGCAGGGCGAGCACCGTCCAGGTGCCCGCCGCTGCAGGTCGAAGTGCGTCGATCACGATCTCGGTCAGATCGACGCGACGCGTGCGCTGTCGGTGGTGCGGGTCGGGACACCGAGCTCGTCGGTGGGGGTACGGAAGGTCTCCCTCGAAGTCGCGACGATGATGACGTTGATGGTGCAGAAGACCGCGGTGACGATCGCGACGGGTAGCCACGCACCGACCTCGGCTCCGGCGATCGCCCCTGCGATGGTCGGCGCGAATCCTGCGATGGCGAAACCGATCTGGGTTCCCAGCGCTGTTCCGGTCAGGCGAACCCGGGCCGGGAACATCTCACCGTAGAACGAGGGCCAGACGCCGCCGGTGGCGCTGTGCACGAATCCGAACATCACGATGCCGAAGACGAAGATGAGGACGTAGTTGCCGCTCGAGATGGACCACAGGTAGCCGAACATCAGGATCGCGCAACCGATGGAGCCGAACAGGAACACCGGCTTGCGTCCGATGCGATCCGACAGGGCGCCGAAGAAGGGCAACGCGAAGAGTGCGACGACGTTGGCGAGAACGCCGACCCACAGCATGGGAGTGCGTTCGAGGCCGACGGTGTTCACGGCGTAGGACAGGGCGTAGACGGTGAAGATGGTGCTGACGGAGGCGATCATGGCGGCCAGCATGACGCGGACCACGGCCGGTCGATGCTCGCTGAGCAGCTCGGTCACGGGCAGGCGCTGCGGTTCGTTGGAGGCCACTTCTTCCTCGAAGACCGGGGTCTCGTCGAGCGAGCGGCGGATCACGAAGGCGGCGACGACGACGAAGGCGCTGAGGAAGAACGGGATTCGCCAACCCCAGCTGAGCAGCGCTTCCTCGGGGAGCATGGCGACGGGCAGGAACACCGCGGTGGCGAGAATCTGTCCGCCCTGGGTGCCGCTGAGGGTGAAGCTGGTGAAGAACGCGCGCCTGTTGTCCGGGGCGTGTTCGAGCGTCATCGAGTTCGCTCCGGCCTGCTCACCGCCGGCAGAGAATCCCTGGCACAACCGAAGCAGCACCAGGATGATGGGCGCGGCGATGCCGATGGATTCGTAGGAGGGCAGGACGCCGACGCCCAGGGTGGCGATACCCATCAGCAGGACGGTGGCGACCATGACCTTCTTGCGTCCGTAGCGATCACCGATGTGGCCGAGGACCAAGGCGCCGAGCGGACGTGCGAGGTAGCCGACGCCGAAGGTGGCCAGGGCCAGCAGGGTTCCGGTCGCCGGGTTGGAGCCCGGGAAGAACACACGGCCGAAGACGAGTGCGGCTGCGGTGCCGTAGATGAAGAAGTCGTAGTACTCGAGGGCGCTTCCGACCCACGCGGCGGTCGCCGCTTTACGCGGGTTCGCCCCGGGGCGAAGCGGCGTCGGGTGGGTGCCAGGGTTGTGCGAATCCATCGTTCTCGTGTCTCTCTTCGTGAGGCGGGGGAGCTTAGGCGCTGGTCGACGACGCGTTCTACGGCGATCGGACCGCTAATGTACTAAACGGTTAACACCGGGTGCCTCTGAATAGTGAACGTGATCCATGCCACGTGTCAACCCCGGAAGTGACGAGACCTACCGAGACGGCGTGAATGTCAGCGAGAAGGCGAGGTCAGGAACGCGATGATCATGTCCCCGAGCATCGAGCGCAGACGCTCGCGATGCTGGGGATCGGTGAGGTCGCGGCCGAAGAGGGCCTCGAAGGTGTACCGGTTCGACAGCCGGAACACGCAGAAGCTGCTGATCGTCATGTGCACGTCGAGGGCATCGACATCCGTTCGGAACACCCCGTCGGCCTGTCCTCGGGTCAGGATCCTCGACAGCAGTTCCGCAGCGGGATTGCCGAGGTTGCTCAATGCCTCGGACGTGGAGATGTGTTCGCCGCGCAGGATGTTCTCGGTGGAGACCAGGCGGATGAAGTCGGGATTCTCCTCGTGGTGGTCGAACGTCAGTGATGCGATGGCGCGAATGGCTTCGATCGGTCCGAGGCCCTCGACGTCGACGTCTCGCTCCCGCTCACGAATGCGCAGGTAGGACCGCTCGAGAACGGCCTTGTACAGGCCTTCCTTGTCGGTGAAGTAGTAGTACAACATCCGCTTGGTCGTGTGCGTGCGCTGGGCGATCTCGTCGATGCGCGCCCCTGCAAATCCTTTGTCCGCGAACTCCTCGGTGGCCACCTCGAGGATGTTGTGCCGGGTCAGGTCGCTGTTGCGTCGACGTTTGACGGTGGGTCCGCTGGTGTCGTCGGACGTGTCGGTTGCGCGCGGAGCCATGGATCAACTCTATCGGCGCCGATTCCGGTGAAAGGGTTGGGCGCGAGGCGGACGCGTAGTACCGTCGAGCTAATTCACCAATTCGTACATTAAGGCTCGAGGAGATCGACATGCCGGAATCCCTGCTCTGCGGACTGATCGGGACGGGTATCGGCAAGTCGCTCACGCCCGCGATGCACGAACGGGAGGGCGCCGAGCACGGGCTGACCTATCAGTACCGGATCATCGATCTGGACAGCCGAGGACTGACCGTCATGGACCTGCCCCGTCTCGTCTCGACCGCCGCAGACCTCGGATTTCGAGGACTCAACATCACGCACCCGTGCAAACAACGCGTCATCTCCACTCTCGATGCGCTCTCCGAGGACGCAGCCCGACTCGGAGCCGTCAACACCGTGGTGTTCGCCGACGGCCGAGCCGTCGGCCACAACACCGACTGGTCCGGATTCGATCGCAACTTCGGCCGAGGCCTACCCGGTGCCGACATCGGTGACGTGGTGCAACTCGGTGCCGGGGGAGCGGGTGCAGCAGTCGCCTACGCGATGGCCCGCCGCGGCGCAGGCAGGCTCACTCTCGTGGACGCCGATCCGCTTCGGGCGCAACAACTTCGTGAATCCCTGTCGGCGATGTTCCCGGACGTCGAGATCCTCTCGGCGGGCCTCGACCGGCTCGCCGCCGTTCTCGACACGGCAACCGGGCTGGTGCACGCCACTCCGATCGGAATGGTGGAACATCCCGGATCTGCTGTGCCCGAGGCACTCCTGCATCCGAACATGTGGGTTGCCGAGGTCGTCTATCGACCCGCCGAGACCGAGTTGCTCGCTGCCGCATCCCGAGCGGGGTGCCGAACGCTCAGTGGAACCGGAATGGCGGTGTTCCAGGCCGCCGACGCCTTCGAGATATTCACCGGACGCACCGCCGACGCCGATCGCATGATCGCCCACATGAGCTCGCTGATCGCACTGGAGGATCGTGCGACCGCAGCTGCTCTCGCATGACGCACATCGCCACATCGGTGGCCACGGTGTCGCTCAGTGGTTCGCTGGACGAGAAGATGCGCGCCATCGCAGACGCCGGGTTCGACGGCTTCGAGGTGTTCGAGCCGGACTTGATCAGCTCACCGGACCTTCCCGAGGACATCGCGAAGAAAGCCGCCGACCTCGGTTTGACCCTCGATCTCTATCAGCCTTTTCGCGACGCCGACTCGGCCGACCCGGATCAGTTCGCCCGCAACCTCGTTCGCGCCGAACACAAATTCGACGTGATGGAACAGCTGGGGTGCGATCTGCTGTTGGTCTGCTCCTCGCCGCTGGCCGGTGCCGTCCGTGACGACGCCCTGCTGGTCGAACAGATGGCAACCCTCGCCGAGCGTGCGCATCGGCGCGGAATGCGACTCGCGTACGAGGCGTTGGCGTGGGGTGCGCACGTCAACACCTACCGCCACGCCTGGGACATCGTCCGGCAGGTCGATCATCCCGCGCTGGGAACGTGCCTGGACAGCTTCCACATCCTCTCCCGCGGTGACGATTCCGCAGGCATTCGCGAGATCCCCGGCGAGAAGATCTTCTTCCTCCAGTTGGCCGATGCCCCGCACCTGGTGATGGACGTACTGCAGTGGAGCAGGCATCACCGATGCTTCCCCGGTCAGGGCAGTTTCGATCTGGCGCGCTTCGGTGCCGATGTCGCGGCCTCCGGGTACTCCGGCCCGTGGTCGCTCGAAATCTTCAACGACGTCTTCCGACATTCCGACACCGGCCGCACGGCATCCGACGCGCATCGGTCGCTGCTGTACCTCCAGGAGCAGGTGCGCAGCGTCGAGACACCCTCTGCCGGCAACGATCTGTTCGCACCGCCACCGCCGGGCCCGATCGAGAACGTCGTCTCCCTGCGGATCGCGGCAGGGCCGGCGAAGGCAGCACAGCTGGGCACCACATTGCGGCACCTGGGCTTCGATCTGACCGCAGCACACAGCGAACACGGACTGAGCCTGTTCACCCAGGGTCCGCTGGCCGTCGCCGTCGACACCACGGTGGACACGCTGTGGACCGCACCGGGCGTCCCGGCTCACCTACCGGCGTTGGCGCAGATCGGGATTCGCAGCGAACGACCGGATCTGTGGCTGACTCGGGCACGCGCACTGGGAGTCACCGCGTCCACCGTCTCGATGCCCGGTGTGGCAGACGCGACCGATGCAGTGGTGCGCCTGGCCGTGACCGGTGCGACGTCGCTGGACCTACGCACCCGCGACAGCGCGGGTGCCTGGCAATCGGCATTCGATCTGGTGCCGAGGGTCGTGGAGGAGAACCGGGCGTGCGTCTCCCACGTGGATCACATCGCCCTCGCCGTGCCCGCCGAGAGCTGGGACGGCGTGATGCTGCTGCTGCGCTCGGTGTTCGGCATGGTGCCACACGAGGGCCAGGACGTCGTCGACGCGATCGGCCTGGTACGTAGCCGAGCACTCACACTCGCCACCGCCAACGGCACGATCAGGCTCTCGCTCAACATGGTTCCCGGCCGCCCGTCCGACTCGGACCCTCTGCCCGCGGCCCGGCGCGGAGGCGTCGGACATGTGGCGTTCGGGTGCGAGGACATCTACGCCGCTGCGCGAGCCACGACCGAACGCGGCCTCACCCCGCTCCGGATTTCGCCCAACTACTATCGCGACCTCGACGCGCGATTCGGACTCGGCTCCGAGACGCTGGAGGCGATGCAGCGTCTCGGGATCCTGTACGACGCGGACGCGACCGGCGGTGAGTTCTTCCACTTCTTCACCGAAACCGTGGGCGACGACCTGTTCTTCGAGGTGGTCCAGCGAGTGGGTGGCTACGAGGGCTACGGGGAGACCAATTCGGCTGTGCGACTGGCGGCGCAACTGCAGTCCTGATCGATCAGCCGATTCGCTCGAACACTGCAGCAAGTCCCTGGCCGCCGCCGATGCACATCGTCTCGAGTCCGTAGCGGACCTCTCGTCGGTCCATTTCGCGCAACAGCGTTGCCAGGATGCGGGCACCGGTGGCACCGACGGGATGGCCGAGCGAGATGCCGGAACCGTGTGGGTTCAGTCGCGGATCGTCGGATTCGATGCCCCACGACCGGGTGACGGCGAGAGCCTGAGCGGCGAACGCTTCGTTGAGTTCGATGACGCCCATGTCGTCGAGACTCAGTCCGAGCCGCCCGAGCGCCTTCTCGCTCGCCGGTACCGGTCCGATGCCCATCGTCCGTGGGGCAACACCGGCCACGCCCCAGCCGGCCAATCGCGCCAGCGGCCGAAGGCCGAGCGCGGCAGCTCTTTCCGGGGTGGTGACGATCGCGATCGCGGCGCCGTCGTTCTGTCCGCTGGCGTTTCCTGCGGTGACGGTGGACTCCGGGTCCACCGACGCGCGGATCGCCTTCAGCTTCGCCAGTGACTCCACGGTGGTGTCTGCCCGCGGATGCTCGTCGGTGGTGACGAGCATCGGATCCGATTTGCGTTGGGGGACCGACACTCCCACGATCTCCTCCGCGAACACACCGCTGTTCTGTGCGGCCACTGCACGTCGGTGGGACTGGACTGCGAGTGCGTCCTGATCGGCGCGGCTGATGGAAAATTCCGCGCGCAGGTTCTCTGCGGTCTCGATCATCCCGCCGGGTACCGGAAAGTTCTTGCCGCCCGCGGTCACTCGCGCTCGGGCGAGTCGGTCGGACAGGGCCACTGCCTCGGCCTTGACGCCCCACCGCATGCCGGTGGCGTAGAACTCGGTCTGACTCATACTCTCGACACCGCCGGCCAGAACCAGATCGTTGCCCCCGGATTGCACCTGCATGCACGCCTGCAGTACCGCTTGCAGCCCGGAGCCGCAGCGGCGGTCGACCTGCATCCCGGGGACGTCGATACCCAGATCGGCATCGAGTGCGGCGATGCGTCCGATCGCCGGTGCATCACCGTTGGGGGACGCCTGACCCAGGATGACGTCGTCGATGTCGGCACCGGAGATGCCTGTTCGGGCAACGAGTTCGGAGATGACCGTACTGGCCAGGGCCTGGGCGGAGATGTCTCGGAACTGACCGCCGAAGCGGCCGACCGGTGTTCGAAGGGGTTCG
This sequence comes from Rhodococcus sp. NPDC006774, assembly GCF_040636045.1. NCBI lineage: Bacteria > Bacillati > Actinomycetota > Actinomycetes > Mycobacteriales > Nocardiaceae > Rhodococcus > Rhodococcus sp. NPDC006774. The sequence continues at coordinate 18,376 of NZ_JBEYIW010000003.1, forward strand.
CAGATCACGGCGTCAGGCATGGGTGTTTCCTCGCTTGTCGTTGGGCCCGGTGCTCACCCGGAGCAGGTCGATCTCGATCGCGCGGGTGGCGTCGAGCAGAGCCGGGAGTAGTTCGGTGCGGACTGCATCGGCGGAATGACGCGCAGCTTGAGTCGAGACGTTCGCTGCGGCGACAACCACGCCGTTGTTGTCGTGGATGGGTGCGGCGATCGACCGCAGTCCTTCTTCGAGTTCCTGATCCACCAGACAGAAGCCCTCGCTCCGCACTCGTGCGAGTTCGCGTCCGAGCGCATCGGCAGTGGTGATCGTCTTGCCGGTGAGAGGTGTCAAGCGCACCCGATCGAGGTAGGCCGCGAGTTCCTCGGCAGGCAGTCCGGCCAGCAGCACACGACCCATCGATGTCGCGAACGCGGGGAACCGGGTGCCGATGTTGATGCCGACTGTCATGATGCGGCTGACCGGAACACGGGCGACGTACACCACGTCGTCGCCGTCGAGAATCGAGACCGAGGACGACTCGCGAACCCGTTCGGCGAGAGCCTCGAGGTGCGGCCCCGAGACTTCCGGGAGCGACAGGCTGGACAGATAGCTGTAGCCGAGCTCGAGCACTCGTGGGGTGAGCCAGAACATCGAGCCGTCGGTGCGGACGTAGCCGAGTTCGACGAGTGTGAGCAGGAAACGCCGGGCCGTGGCCCGGGTGAGGTCGGTTGCTCGGGCGACATCGGAGAGAGTTCGACGCGGATGCTCGGCGTCGAAGGCTCGGATCACCGCAAGACCACGACCGAGGGACTGGACGTAGTCCGAGGACGGCGGCGGCGATTCCGCGGGGTTCACGAGGTACCCGGTTCGGTCTCGGCCGAGGTCTCGGCGATGGCCGCGTTCGCGAGACCGAATGCGCTGTTGCTGTTCGGAACTCCCGCGTACACCGCGGTGTGCAGGAACACCTCCGCGAGGGTGTCCGGTGCGGTGCCTGCTCGTAGGGCTGCCCGGATGTGCATGTCGAGTTCGTGTTGATTGCCCACGGCCGTCAGGATGGCCAGGGTCAGCAGTCTGCGGGTGTGGTGATCGAGTCCCGGGCGATTCCAGATGTCACCCCATGCGGTGCGGGTGATGAAATCCTGGAACGGTGCGGTGAAATCGGTTCGTGCGGCGATGCTGCGGTCGACGTGCGCATCGCCGAGGATGCTGCGCCGCACCGCCATACCGGCATCGTGGGCCGCCGCGCGTCCGACGGCATACGCATCCGATCCGATGTGTGCGGCAACGGCCACGGTGACCGGTCCGGCTTGTTCGACGTTGGCCAGATGCGCGGCCGGGTCGAGTACCCGGAACGTCGATCCGGCGACGCCGTCGGCGATGATCTTCAGGTCCGCGGGGGTGGTCGAGGGATCCTGCAGTCCCGCGATCACCAGGGTCGGAGCGGTGATTCGGCGCAGATCCGAACGAGAATCCCAGTCCGACAACGCCTCACAACATGCTGCGTAGCCCTCGTCCGAGGTATCGACGATCATCCGGCGATGCCGGTCGACGAGATCGGTGTCGCGATCGGCCAGTTCGGGGGTGAACCAGCGCGCGAGTACGGCGTCGGCCACCGACGCCGTTCCCGCCGCTCGGACAGCGGCGGCTCGTTCGAGCCATTGCGCCGGCTCGCCGAACTTCGCCGAGGTGCACAGCAATGTCAGTGTCCGCACTCGCTCCGGGCGATGGATGGCGATCCACTGCGAGACCGCACCGCCGAGGGACAGTCCGACGATGTGCACACGGGCCAGATCGAGTGAATCCAGCAGTGCCACCACGTCTTCGGCGAGTTCGCTCACCGAATAGGGGCCGGGTGGGACCGGAGACCGTCCGTGCCCGCGAAGGTCGACGGAGAGAACGTGAACGGAGGCGGAGAGCGTTCCGATCTGCGGGTTCCACATCGATCGATCCGAGCCGAGCGATCCGATCAGCACGACGGTCTCCGCGTCGGGGCCTGGCCCCTCGGTGAGTTCGTGTGCAAGTGCGACGGTCATCGTGAATCCTTCGATTCTGTGGTGTGTTCGGTGTCGAGGGCATGCTCCGCGAGGATCGCGTCGACCAGTTCGGGTGCGTGGCCGAGATACGCGGCCGGGTCGAGTAGTTCGCGCACCGTCGACGGTGGAAGAAATGCCGTGATGGCAGGGTCGCTGTCCAGCGGGGCTCCCACCGCGCATCGCGCGGTGACTATGTCCCGGGCCTGCTCGGTGTGCGTTGCCAATGCCGCGGTGACACGTTCGGCGAGCAGAGCGCCGCCCGTTGCGTCCAGATTTCGGGCCATCTCTTCGGGATGTACGTGTAACCCGCTCAGGCTCTGCGAGAGTCGATGAGCGGCACCACCGGTGAGGCGCAGCAGATCGGTGATGGTCTCCCATTCGGCATGCCACGCTCCCGCGGCGCGCTGGTGTTCGTGGTCCATGTTCGACAGCACCGTCGCCACCGCACCCGGGACCCGCCGGGCCGCGGCGCGAGCCGTGACGGCGGCAACCGGATTGCGCTTGTGCGGCATCGCCGACGATCCACCCGGCGCGTCCTCCGAGACCTCGCCCAGCTCGGTGGCGGACATCGCCACGATGTCCGCGGCGATCTTGCCGATCGTTCCTGCCGCGATGCCCAAGGAGCACGCGATGTCGGCTATTGCGGTGCGGTCGGTGTGCCAGGGCGCGGTCTGTCGAGCCAAGCCCAGTTCGACGGCAAGCGCCGCGGCAATGGCCGGTCCGTGTGGATGCACGGCCGCGAGAGTGCCTGCAGCTCCGCCGTACTGGACGGTGCACGCGCGTCGAACGGCAGCAACCCTGGTCCGCGCACGGCACAGCCCCGAGAACCAGTTCGCAGCCACCAGGCCGAAGGTGGTGGGCAATGCCTGCTGGCCGAGAGTGCGGGCCGCCATCGGGGTGGTCCGGTGGGCCAGGGCGAGACCTCGCGCAGCGGCACTCGCAGCGTCGAGCGAGGCCTCGATGACACCGAGTGCATCGCGGCAGACGAGTATCAGTGCGGTGTCCATGACGTCCTGGCTGGTGGCCCCCGGATGTACTGCGGTGGCAGGAACCCCGGCCTCGGCCACCTCGTTCCGAAGGATCTTCACCAGCGGGATCACCGGATTGCCCCCGGCCGCCGCATCCACTCCGAGCCTCGCGATGTCCAGCTGCGCCCCGAGTTCGGCCGCAGCAGTGGTGATGACCTCGGCGTGACCGGCGTCGACGAGACCGACCGAGACTGCGGACCGGGAGAGCGCCGCCTCGACGGCGAACATCGCTGTCACCCAGGCCCGGTCGCCCACGAACGGCGCAACCTCGTCGCTGCCGAACGTCGGATCGAACAGTGCCCCTCGTTCGGATTTCATCGTCCCCTTTCGCCAATCGTGTGTCACAGCGCGAAGAACGGAGTCTCGTCGCCGTCCGGATCGGTGTTCTGCAGCACGATGTCGAGGTGATATCCGCCGTGCACCGGTGCTGCGACGAGTCTGGCACGCTTGTGCTCCGGCATGGCGGACAACACCGGATCGACCGCATTGGCCTCGGTTTCGTCGGGAAAATACACTCGTGTCACGGCTCGATCGAGCATTCCACGGGCAAAGATTGCGACGTCGATGTGCGGTGCTTCGACGGCACCGTTCTCGGCGGGCAGCGGCCCCGGCTTGATCGTCGTGATCGCCATCGTTCCGGTCTCGTCGGCGAACGCTCGCCCGAAGCCGCGAAAGCCTGTGGTGCGCGACGGCACCGCGCCGCGCGGATCGTCGGGGTGATCGAACCGGCCGTCGCCGTCGGCCTGCCAGGTCTCGATCATGCCGTCGGACATGGGGTTTCGGGCTCCGTCGATCAGGGTGAACGACACGGTGATCTCGCCGTCGGTGCCCTGCGGGACCACGCTCTCACCGTCGGGCCACAGCAATCCGATGTGAACGTACGGGCCCACTGTCTGGGACGGGGTCTGGCCGAACGGTGCGGTACCGAAGTCGGCACCTGCGTTCACCGGGTAGCGCGGGGCGAACTCGGGATCAGTCATCGTGGTCGTCCTCCTCGAAGGGGGTTGCGTTTCGGCCGCGCAGCACGATGTCGAATCGGAATCCCAGGGCCCAATTTTCCTGTGTCGCTTCGTAATCGAACGTGCTGATCATTCGAGCACGCGAGTCCTCGGGCACGGCGTTGAAGATCGGATCCTGGAAGAACATGGGGTCGTCCGGGAAGTACATCTGAGTCACCAGTCGTTGGGTGAACGCCTGGCCGAACAGTGAGAAGTGAATGTGGGCGGGTCGCCACGCGTTGTGGTGGTTGCCCCAGGGGTACGCGCCCGGCTTGATCGTGGTGAATCGATACCTGCCCTCGGCATCGGTGAGTACACGACCGTTGCCGTTGAAGTGCGGATCGAGCGGTGCAGGCCACCGGTCACCGGTGTGACGGTATCGGCCGCCTGCATTGGCCTGCCATACCTCGACGAGTGTGTTCGGAATCGCCTTGCCGTCGCTGTCGAGCACGCGGCCGTGCACGATGATCCGCTGCCCCTGTGCCTCACCGTTGTTCGCCAGGGTGAGGTCCGAGTCGGCGGCGGTGACGCGTCCCTCGCCCAGCACCGGTCCGGTGATCTCGGTGAGTCGCTGGGGGAGCAGGGTCAGCGGCTGAGCGGGATGCCGAAGGGCGGTGGTCCGATACTCGGGGAAGTCGAGCGGGGCATGGACCCCCGATTGATCCCGATACTCGGGCGGGAGATGAAGCATCGAAGGTTCCTCACGATTGTGGTGATCTACGCAACAGCCAGAATAGCGAAATGTTCGCATTGTGGCAACCTGTTCATATTCCGCACAATATGCGGTAACGTGCGTCTCATGTTGGATAAAGTCGTGGCCAGCGCCACCGAAGCCGTAGCGGACATTCCCGACGGATCGTCGATTGCCGTCGGCGGATTCGGATTGGTCGGAGTGCCGGAGATCCTCATCGACGCCGTACTCGCCCAGGGCGCGACCGATCTGGAAACCATCAGCAACAACTGTGGAACGGATGGATTCGGCTTAGGAGTGCTGTTGGCACACCACCGCATTCGCCGGACCATCAGTTCGTACGTCGGCTCGAACAAGGAGTTCGCGCGGCAGTATCTCTCCGGCGAACTCGAAGTCGAATTGACCCCGCAGGGCACCCTCTCCGAACGACTGCGAGCAGGTGGTGCCGGCATACCGGCGTTCTTCACGCCCGCAGGGGTCGGAACTCAGGTCGCAGACGGCGGTTTGCCGCTGCGGTACGACGGCAGCGGCGGGATCGCACTGGCCAGTCCGCCCAAGGAAACCCGTGAATTCGACGGTGTCACCTACGTGATGGAACGCGGAATCGTCGCCGACTACGCGCTCGTGCACGCCTGGAAGGGCGACCGCCACGGCAACCTGGTGTTCCACGCCAGTGCCCGAAACTTCAATCCGCCTGCCGCCGCGTCGGGGCGCATCACCGTCGCGCAGGTCGAGCATCTCGTCGAGCCGGGCGAGATCGGACCCGACGAGGTGCACACCCCGGGTATTCACGTGCAGCGGGTGGTCCATGTCGGACCGGTCGAGGTCGGCATCGAGCAGAGGACGGTACGAGCATGAGCGAGAAGATGACCCGCGAACAGATGGCGGCTCGGGTGGCGCAGGAACTCAGCGACGGTCAGTACGTCAATCTCGGCATCGGCATGCCGACTCTCGTGCCCAACTACATCCCCACCGACGTCTCGGTGATCCTGCATTCGGAGAACGGAGTGCTCGGCGTCGGACCGTATCCCACCGAGGACGAACTCGACGCCGAGATCATCAACGCGGGCAAGGAGACCATCACGGTCCTTCCCGGTGCGTCCTACTTCGATTCCGCACAGTCGTTCGGAATGATCCGTGGCGGTCAGGTCGACGTCGCGGTACTGGGGGCGATGCAGGTCAGCGCCACCGGTGATCTGGCGAACTGGATGATCCCCGGGCACATGGTCAAGGGGATGGGTGGCGCGATGGATCTGGTGCACGGAGCGCGACGCGTCATCGTGATGATGGAGCACGTCTCTCGCAAGGGTGAGCCGAAGATCGTCGAGCGCTGCACCCTGCCGCTCACCGGGAAGGGCTGCGTGCACAGGATCATTTCCGACATGGCCGTTCTCGACGTCACCGCGAACGGGCTGCGTCTCGTCGAGACCGCGCCCGGTGTGTCCGTGGACGAGGTCAGGAACGCGACCGCTGCCGAACTACTGGTCGACGCTGCCCTCTGAGACGAGAACGCGGTCGGCGTGTGAGTAGATGTTCATCGACCGACCGCGGAGGAAGCCGACGACCGTCAGGCCGGATTCGGTCGCGAGGTCGACCGCGAGCGAGGACGGGGCCGAGACCGCCGCGAGAATCGGTATTCCGGACATCACCGCCTTCTGAGCCAATTCGAACGAGGCGCGGCCGCTGACCATCAGCACCGTGCCCTGCAGCGGAATCCGATCGTTGGTCACCGCCCAGCCGACGACCTTGTCGACGGCGTTGTGGCGTCCGACATCCTCACGCAGAACAAGCATCTCGCCGTCTGCGGTGAACAGGGCTGCGGCATGCAGACCGCCGGTGGTGTCGAAGACCTTCTGCGCAGCGCGCAGCGTGTCGGGTAGCCCGGACAGAGTTGCCGACGTCACGACGACGGTATCGGCCACGGGGGAGTGTTGGGTGCGCAAGCGAATTGCGTCCAACGACCCCTTGCCGCACACTCCGCACGAGGACGTCGTGTAGAAGTTCCGTTCGACGCCGGTCTCCGGCGGAGCGACTCCCTCGGCCAGGGTGACATCGAGGACGTTGTAGGTGTTCGTGCCCTCGTCGTCGACTCCGTCGCAGTAACGAGCCGCTGCGATGTCGGCTCCCGAGGCGATCACACCTTCGGTCAGCAGGAAGCCGTGAACGAGCTCGACGTCGTGTCCGGGAGTGCGCATGGTGACGGCCAGCGCTGCGCCGTTCACCCGCAACTCGAGCGGCTCCTCCACCACGAGGGTGTCGGGGCGTTCGACGCGGTGCTCACCCCGGAGTCGGACGACGGGCCTGCGGGTGGTGATGCGGCCCATCAGTATCGGCTCGATTCGCGGTGACTTCGGTGACTCATTCTTCGATTGTGGACCCCGGCGTTCTCGGGCCGTCGACTCGGTGGGCCATTGCGCTCACCAACGAGACCATGCGGGGGTGATCGACGAGATCGTCGACGAGCACTCGCTTGCCTTTCGCGTCGGCCAACGGGATCTTCCAGTTCTCGTACTGGGTTTCGTCGGTACCGGGCTGGTTCTGAATGCGGTGTTCTCCGACGGCGTCGACGAGAGCGACACCGATCAGCAGGGATGGACTGCGCTGGACGAGGCGATGCAGAGCTTCCACCGTGTCGTGGTTGTCGGCGTCGGCGCCGAGCAATCCGCGCTCGCGCGCCATGTCGAGGACGGCCTCACGTTTGCGCGCGTCGACCTCCTTCTCGGAATCGATATCGCGTTCGAGCAGGCCGAGACGTGATCGCAGGTCGATGTGTTCGCCGTCGAGATAACCGGCCGTGGGCGGCAGATCGTGCGTGGTCACCGACGTCAGACACAGAGTGCGGTAGTTCTCCGGCGGGATCGGCCCCGATTCGTCGGCCTCGAACCACAGGATCGAGGTGCCGAAGATGCCGCGTTCGGTGAGGTACTCCTGCACCATCGGCTCGAAGACACCGAGGTCCTCACCGACCACCACTGCGCCTGCGCGCTCGGCCTCGAGAGCCAGTATGCCGATCAGAGCCTCGTGGTCGTACTCGACATACGTTCCGCCGCCGGCATTCTCGGCCTCCTGTGGAATCCACCACAGGCGGAACAGGCCCAGGATGTGGTCGACGCGGATGCCGCCTGCATGTCGAAGGATGGTGCGCAGCATGTCGCGGTACGGGACGTATGCCAGTTCGCGGAGCCGGTCCGGATCCCACGGGGGTTGGTTCCAATTCTGGCCCTGCTGGTTGAAGTTGTCCGGCGGCGCGCCCACCGTGACTCCCGACGCCAACACGTCACCCAGAGCCCAGGCATCGGCTCCGCCGCGCGCAACGCCCACGGCGAGGTCGTGCATGATGCCGATGTCCATCCCCGCATCGAGTGCCGAGCGTTGCGCGGCTGCCAACTGCTCGTCGCAGATCCACTGCAGCCACATGTGGAAGTCGATGCGCTCGGCGAGCTTGGTGCGCTGCTGGAGCACGAAGTCGGTCCGCGGGTGTGCTGCCTTGTCGGTCCAGGCCGAATTCTCGGGTCCGAACTTCTCCGCCAGGGCGCTCCACACCGCGAAATCGCGCAGTCCGGAACCCTCGCGTTCGACGAAAGCGCGGAATGCGGATTCGCGCGCCGGGCTCCGTTCGACCTTGTGAACACGTTCCAGGGCACGCAGTTTCGCCGTGAAGGTCGAGTCTCTGTTCAGCTTTCCGGTTCGTTTGTTGGCCTTGTCGAACCGCTTCGCCGCTTTCTGGACCTTGCCGAACTGTTCCGGTGACAGCAGCGCGGTTTCACGAATGTTCTCCACTCGGATGTAGAGCGAGTTGAAGAACCGGCGGGTGGTCGGCAGATAGGGCGACGCCTCGACCGGTGTGGTGGGTCGGTCGGCGTGCAGCGGATTGACGAGGAGGTAGTCGAACCCGTGCTCGCGGCCGGCGATGTCGGCCATGTCCTCCAGATCGCCGAGATCGCCGATTCCCCACGATCGTCTCGACCTCACCGAGTACAACTGGGTGAGCAAACCCGTCCGCTGCCGGTCTGCCAGTTCTGCATTGGGGGACAACGACTTCGGAGTGACCACCACGACCGCGTCCGATGTTCGGACCGTGTTGTCCTCGCTGATGGTCGTCGCGGTCAGGCTGTGCCAACCGAGCGGTGCATTACCCGGAACGACGAACGTGGCGCGACCCATGAGGCGGCCGTCGACCTCCCGGGGATCGACCCAGACGTCGGCCTGGGCCACCTCGATGGTCTCACCCTCCTCGGAGACCATCGAGACCTCGACCGGATTGCCGTGTGGCACATGCACCCACACCACGGCATCGGTGCCCTGCGTGGCCACCACCACGGGCGGAAGCAAGCGCCGCCACGGCGCGTTCTCGATGTCGGCAAGAGCGCGGTCGACGTCCTCGGTGGATTCGGTTGCGTAGCCGCGCGCCGCGAGCACCTGACGCAGGGTGTCGTCGCTCACTTCGTGTTCGGTGTCGTCCCAGCCTCGGTACGAGGTCGATGTGCCGAGACGTCGGGCGAGAGAGCGAAGTGCCTGCGAGTAGTCCACATCGATGATCGTGCCAGTTCGCTGCGCCCGCGTCATGCCGGCCGGGACGTTGTTCACCTGCCATCGGTGCGAATCGAACGATCGGCGGGCCCGGTTGCTCGACTGCCAGGATTGAAACGCCGTGCGCTGGGTAGTCTGACTCGGCGAACGGTAAGAACACTGCTCGGCGACGATGGGAAGTGCGGATGGCTGGGGTCAGCAAGATCGAAGAACTGGAGCGAGGTTCCGGTGCACCGGTCGAGCTGAGGGTGCGTGCCGAGGCCGACCAACTTCCGGTGGTTCGCGCGGTCGCCGAGACTCTCGCAGTGCTCAGCGACTTCACGCTCGACGACATCGCCGATGTGAAGCTGGTCGTGGACGAGGTGTGTTCGCAGCTGATCAAGGGCTCGGTCACCGATGCGGAGCTCTCCTGCACGTTCGCTGTGAGCGACTCCGGAATCCGGATCGTCGTCACATCCACGTTGACACCCACGTCCGTGCCGAAGAAGGACAGCTTCGGCTGGCACGTGTTGCAGACGTTGACCGACACCATCGAACTGCGCGCCGACGACGCGGTCGAGGGCCAGGCGGGTCGCGCGGTCGCGATCGACGTGGTCAAGCGGAGGAGCAAGGTCTAGTGCCTGTGCCGCACGAACGAAGCACACGGCGAGAGTCCGACGATTACAGCGACGTTGTCGCACTGATCCAGCAGATGCAGGCGCTCGACGAGAACTCTCCGCAACGCCGAGTACTGCGCGATCGCATCATCACGCGCTGCCTCCCTCTGGCAGAACACATCGCGCGCCGCTTCGGCGGTCGCGGCGAGGCACACGAGGATCTCCTGCAGGTCTCACGTCTCGGTCTGGTGAACGCAGTCGACCGGTTCGACATCGAACGTGGATCGGATTTCGTGTCGTTCGCCGTGCCCACGATCATGGGCGAGGCTCGCCGCTACTTCCGCGACGCCGGATGGTCGGTCCGGGTGCCGCGGCGCATGAAGGAACTGAACTCGATGATCTCCCAGGCGGTGGGGTCGTTGTCGCAGAAGCTCGGTCGAGCTCCGACCGCCAGCGAGATCGCCGCCGAACTCGGGATCGACGTCAAGGAAGCCTCGCAGGCATTGCTCGCGCGCAGCGCGTACCAGACCGTCTCGGTCGACTCGGTGGTCAGCGAGGATCGGTTGCCGCTGATGGACACCCTCGGTGCCGACGATCCCGAACTCGAGAAGATGGAGAGCTACCTCGCGGTGCGCCCCGCACTCGAGAAGCTGCCCGAGCGAGAGCGTCGAATCGTCGTCCTCAGATTCTTCGGGTCGATGACCCAGACGCAGATTGCCGAGAAGGTGGGGATTTCGCAGATGCACGTCTCGCGAATTCTGGCTCGCACCCTCGCTCAGTTGCGTGAGGACCTCGGCGAGGACTGAGGGCAGGAGTGGAGCCTGCGGAACGACTCGATCGGTCGACCGGAAAAGCTAGGCTCGCGGGATGAGCATGTACGACGACGTCGACGAGTACATCGGAGCCCGTCGAGTCACGGGCCTGGCGGCATCGCACGATTTCTCGCGGGCGGTGATCGCGATTGCTGCACTGGACGATTCGCGGACCGAGTACCGAACGTCGTTGTGGGAGATCGATGTCGACGGTGGTTCGCCTGCCCGACGCCTCACCCACGGCGAGTGGGGTGAGAGCGCTCCGGTGTTCACCTCGGCGGGCGATCTGTTGTTCTCTCGCCGGTCCAGCAAGGACGATCCGGCCCGGCTGTGGATTCTGCCTGCGTCGGGCGGCGAGGCGCGAGTGCTCGAGACTCGGTCGGCCGGTCTGAGCGAGGTCCGAACCGCCCGTTCCGGACTCGGGCTCGTCGGGTTCTCGCCGGTGTTCGGATCGTCGAGCACCGATGAGGACGACGACGCCCTGCGCACCGAGCGCAAGGCGAACAAGGTGGATGCAATTCTGCACACCGGGGTTCCGGTGCGTTTCTGGGATCACGACCTGGGCCCGGCGACCCCACACTTGTTCTCGGGATCGGCGGACGGTTCCACCGGACTGCGCGATCTCACCCCCGGTGCGGCCGGGGCACTCCACGAAGCGGCATTCGATGTCGTTGCCGACGGTTCTTTCGTCGTGTCCACCTGGGCCGTCCCCGGCGCTCTGGCGACCGTGCGGACCGTGCTGGTGCGCATCGACACCGCGACGGGGGAGCGCACCACGATCGTCGACGACGTCGATGCCGACCTGGGCGCGCCTGCGATCTCGCCCGACGGCGCGTCCGTGGTGTTCGTGCGTGAATCGCTCTCCACTCCCGAGGACGCGCCGCGAATGACGCTGCAGCGCTACGATTTCGAGTCCTCCTCGGTCGTCGACGTCGCGCCCGGCTGGGATCGGTGGCCGATCGACCCGGTGTGGCTGCCGGACGGGTCGGGGGTACTGGTCACCGCAGACGACGACGGCCGGTCCCCGATATTCGTCGTCCGTGACGGCGCGGAGCCGCGTCGGCTGACGAACACCGACGATGCGTACACCCACGTTCACGTGTCCCCGGACGGAACCAGGGTGCTGGCACTCGCCGCGTCCTATCTGGCCGCTCCGCATCCGGTCTCGATCGACCTGTCCGACGGCACCGTCGTCGACCTCGACACCTCCATCGACCGCTGTCCGTTGCCGGGAACTCTCACCGAGATCGACACCGTCGTCGACGACGGTGCCCGGGTGCGCGGCTGGCTGGCACTGCCCGAGGGTGCCTCGGACGCGGCGCCCGCACCACTGCTGCTGTGGGTGCACGGTGGTCCGCTCGGTTCGTGGAACACCTGGTCGTGGCGGTGGAATCCGTGGCTGATGGTGGCCCGCGGATACGCCGTGCTGCTGCCGGATCCGGCCCTGTCCACCGGGTACGGCCAGGAGTTCGTGCAGCGCGGCTGGGGAGCGTGGGGCAAGGCCCCGTTCACCGATCTGATGGCGTTGACCGATGTCGCGGCCGGGCTACCCGAGATCGACGACACCCGCACCGCGGCGATGGGCGGATCCTTCGGCGGCTACATGGCCAACTGGATCGCTGGACACACCGACCGGTTCGACGCCATCGTCACCCATGCGAGCCTGTGGGCGCTCGATCAATTCGGGCCGACCACCGATGCGCCGTACTACTGGGCCCGCGAGATGTCTCCGGAGATGGCGGTGGAGAACTCCCCGCACCTGTTCGTCGCGGACATCGCGACGCCGATGCTGGTCATCCACGGCGACAAGGACTATCGCGTGCCTATCGGCGAGGGCCTGCGGCTGTGGTACGAACTGCTCAGCGAATCCGGTCTGCCCGCCGACGACGAGGGCAACACCGAGCATCGTTTCCTCTATTTCCCGGCCGAGAACCACTGGATTCTGAGTCCCCAGCACGCCAAGGTCTGGTACGAGGTGGTGCTGGCATTCCTGGCGGAGCACGTGCTGGGCGAGAGGGTGTCGATGCCCCGAATCCTCGGCCACTAGAATCGACCGGTGACCAGTTCAGCGCCAGAGCACTCAGAGAACCCCGCCGATTCGATCGACCTGCCCAAGAGCTGGGATCCCAGTGCGGTCGAGGCGGAGCTGTACCGGTCCTGGGTCGACGCCGGGTACTTCGAAGCCGACGCCACCAGCGGCAAGCCGCCCTACTCCATAGTGCTGCCCCCGCCCAACGTCACGGGCAGCCTGCACATGGGTCACGCTCTCGACCACACGTTGATGGACGCGCTGAGTCGTCGCAAGCGGATGCTCGGGTACGAGGTGCTCTGGCTGCCGGGTATGGACCACGCGGGAATCGCCACGCAGACCGTGGTGGAGAAGCAGCTCGCCGCCGACGGAAAGACCAAGGAAGAGTTCGGCCGCGAGCTGTTCATCGACAAGGTCTGGGACTGGAAGCGTGAATCGGGCGGAACCATCGGTGGGCAGATGCAGCGCATCGGCGACGGTGTCGACTGGAGCCGAGAGCGTTTCACCATGGACGACGGCCTGTCCGAGGCCGTGCAGACCATGTTCAAGCGGATGTTCGACGACGGTTTGATCTACCGCGCCGAGCGACTGGTCAACTGGTCGCCGGTGCTGCAGACCGCCATCTCCGACATCGAGGTCAAGTTCGAGGACGTCGAGGGCGAACTCGTGTCGCTGCGATACGGCTCGCTCGACGACTCCGAACCACATGTCATCGTCGCGACAACCCGCGTCGAAACGATGCTCGGCGACACCGCAGTTGCGGTCCACCCCGACGACGAGCGGTACAAGGCTCTCGTCGGCACCACCCTCGAGCACCCGTTCACCGGACGCCGGATCCCGATCATCGCCGACGACTACGTCGACCCCGAATTCGGCACCGGCGCAGTGAAGATCACCCCGGCTCACGACCCCAACGACTTCGAGATGGGCGTGCGGCACTCGTTGCCGATGCCCTCGATCATGGACAAAGCAGGCCGGATCGCCGAGACCGGAACGCAATTCGACGGTATGGACCGCTTCGAGGCGCGTGTGAAGGTTCGTGAGGCACTGGCCGAGCAGGGCCGCGTCGTCGCCGAGAAGCGCCCCTACCTGCACAGCGTCGGCCACTCCGAGCGCAGCGGTGAGCCGATCGAGCCGCGCCTGTCGCTGCAGTGGTGGGTCAAGGTCGACACCCTGGCGAAGGCGGCCGGTGACGCAGTCCGGAACGGCGACACCGTCATTCATCCCAAGAGTCAGGAACCGCGCTGGTTCGCCTGGGTCGACAACATGCACGACTGGTGCATCTCGCGTCAGCTGTGGTGGGGTCATCGGATTCCGATCTGGTACGGACCCGACGGCGAGACCGTCTGCCTCGGACCGGGGGAGAGCGCACCGGAGGGCTGGGAGCAGGATCCCGACGTCCTCGACACCTGGTTCTCGTCCGGGCTGTGGCCCTTCTCGACGATGGGGTGGCCCGACGCCACGGCCGATCTCGAGAAGTTCTATCCCACCGGCGTTCTCGTCACCGGATACGACATCCTGTTCTTCTGGGTCGCCCGCATGATGATGTTCGGCACCTACGTCGGAGCGGACGACGCGATCACCGCAGGTAAGCAGGGGCCGCAGGTTCCGTTCCGAGATGTGTTTCTGCACGGCCTGATTCGTGACCAGTTCGGCAAGAAGATGTCGAAGTCGCGCGGCAACGGAATCGATCCTCTGGACTGGGTCGATCGTTTCGGTGCCGACGCGTTGCGCTTCACGCTCGCTCGCGGTGCGAACCCGGGTGCCGACATGTCCGTCGGCGAAGACCATGCGCAGTCGTCGCGCAACTTCGCCAACAAGTTGTTCAACGCCACCAAGTTCGCTTTGATGAACGGCGCGGCACCGGCAGATCTGCCTGCCCGTGCCGAGCTGACCGACGCCGACCGATGGATCCTCGATCGACTCGAAGAGGTTCGGGCAGAGGTGGATTCGGCGTTCGATCGCTACGAGTTCAGTAAGGCCTGCGAGGCGCTGTATCACTTCGCCTGGGACGAGGTCTGCGACTGGTACCTCGAGATCGCCAAGGTGCAATTCGCCGACGAGACCATCGCCGCCACCACGCGCGGGGTTCTCGGTAACGTCCTCGACGCTCTGCTTCGGCTGCTGCATCCGGTGATCCCGTTCGTCACCGAGACGCTGTGGAAGGTGCTCACCGGCGGCGAGTCGCTGGTGATCGCGGCGTGGCCGAGTCCGGCCGTCGAGTCTCTCGATCCCGTTGCGGCACAACGCATCGAGGATATGCAGCGACTCATCACCGAGATTCGCCGATTCCGCAGCGATCAAGGACTCAAGCCGTCCCAGAAGGTGGCGGCCCGCATCGTCGGAGTGTCCGAATCCGATCTGGACGGGCAGATTTCGGCAGTCACCGCACTGGCTCGACTGACCGAGCCCGCCGAGGACTTCGCCGCGACGGCGTCGGTCGAGGTGCGCCTGAGCAAGGCCACCGTGGTCGTCGAACTCGACACCTCGGGCACCGTCGACCTCGTCGCCGAGCGGGCCCGGCTGGTCAAGGATCTCGCCGCTGCGGAGAAGGAACTCGCGCAGACCACCGGCAAGCTCGGCAACGAAGCGTTTCTCGCGAAGGCACCGGATGCGGTGGTGGACAAGATCAGAACACGCCAGACGATCGCGGGCGAAGAGATCGCACGCATCTCGGCGCGGCTCGAATCGATGGGAAGCTAAGTGACCGAACCCGACGCCGCCCTGCCCCTACCTCCGCCGAGTCCGGTCGATCTGGCCGAGCTCGCTCTCGTGGAGGCCGAGCTCGACAAGCGTTGGCCCGAAACGAAGATCGAACCGTCGACTGCTCGAATCTCGGCGCTGATGGATCTGCTCGGCTCCCCGCAGAAGGCGTACCCGTCGATTCACGTCGCCGGCACGAACGGCAAGACCTCGGTGACCCGCATGATCGATGCGCTCCTCACCGCATTCCATCGGCGTACGGGCCGCACCACCAGTCCGCACCTGCAGATGGCGACCGAGCGGATCAGCATCGACGGGCGGCCCATCTCGCCCCGGCTCTACGTCGACACCTACAACGAGATCGCACCGTTCGTGGACATGATCGACGCGCAGTCCGAGGCTGCGGGTGGACCTCGCATGAGCAAGTTCGAGGTGGTCACGGCCATGGCGTTCGCGGCGTTCGCCGAGGCTCCGGTCGAGGTAGCCGTCATCGAGGTCGGGCTCGGTGGGCGTTGGGACGCCACCAACGTCGTCGACGGTGAGGTTGCCGTCATCACCCCGATCGGCCTCGATCACGTCGAGTTCCTCGGCGACGATCTCGCGGGGATCGCGGGGGAGAAGGCTGGGATCATCAAGAAGGCACCGGAATCGCTCGTGCCGCGTGACACGGTCGCGATTCTGGCGAAGCAGCAACCCGAGGTCTCCGAGGTCCTGCTGCGGGCAGCAGTGCAGGCGGACGCCGCGGTGGCGCGGGCCGGATCGGAATTCACCGTGCTCGGCAGGCAGATCGCCGTGGGTGGCCAACAACTGGAACTGCAGGGGCTCGGTGGGGTGTACACCGACGTCTTCCTTCCGTTGCACGGCGAGCATCAGGCGCACAATGCGTCCCTTGCACTCGCTGCGGTCGAGGCTTTCTTCGGTGCCGGGCCGGATCGCCAGCTCGATCAGGACACCGTGCGCGCTGCGTTCGCCACGATCGTCAACCCCGGTCGACTCGAGCGAGTACGCAACGCCCCGACAGTGTTCCTCGATGCCGCGCACAACCCGCACGGGGCAGCAGCGCTTGCAGCCGCCCTCACCGACGAATTCGACTTCCGCAAACTCGTCGGCGTCGTCAGCGTCATGGCGGACAAGGACGTCGGAGCGATTCTCGAGGCACTGGAACCGGTGTTCGACGACATCGTCGTCACCCACAACGGGTCGGCGCGGGCGATGGACGTGGACGCGTTGGCCGACATCGCGGTGGCCAAGTTCGGCGACGAACGGGTCGTGGTTGCGTCGACCTTGCCCGATGCCCTGGAGACTGCCATCGGCTTGGCCGAGGAAGTCGCCGAGCCGGGCGAGGCCGTGTCCGGTGCCGGAGTCGTGGTGACCGGATCCGTGGTGACCGTCGGTGCAGCTCGCACTCTGTTCGGAAAGGACCCCGCGTGAGCGAGACAGAGTTCAGACCACCCACGAACGATCCGTGGAAGGGCTTCCGCGGTGTCGCGGCGGGCACTCTTGTGCTCGAAGCCATCGTGACGCTGCTCGCGCTGCCGGTGGTGGCCACCCTGGGTGGCGGTGCGACCTGGTTCTCGACGACGTACATCGTGGCGTTGGCCGTGGTGATGATCCTGGCTGCAGGAAAGCAGGGGGAGCCATGGGCGATGAAGCTCAACCTCGTTCTCCAGGTGTTCGTTCTGGCCGGGGCCGTGTTCCACCTTTCCATCGGAGCCGTCGGCCTGATCTTCATCGCGGTCTGGCTGTATCTGCTGTACCTGCGCCGTGACATCACCGAGCGCATCCGACGAGGAATGCTGCCGGGGCAGCGCGACTGACAGGGAAGCCCGTCGGTTTCGGCGATGCGCCGCGCGCCGCATCGCCGTGTTCCATTAGTGTCGTCGACGTGACCGACCGCACCCTTGTACTGATCAAGCCCGACGGAGTTGCCCGGCGTTACGTAGGAGAGATCCTCGGCCGCGTGGAGAAGAAGGGTCTGAGCATCGTCGCACTCGAGCTCAAGACCGTCTCCCGCGAATTGGCCTCGGCTCACTATGCGGAGCACGAGAGCAAGCCGTTCTTCCCCGAACTTCTCGAGTTCATCACGTCCGGACCGGTGGTGGCCGCGGTACTCGAAGGCCCCCGCGCCATCGCTGCGTTCCGCCAGATCGCAGGCGGTACCGATCCCGTGGCCAAGGCGGTTCCCGGCACCATCCGCGGTGACCTCGCGCTGGACGGTCAGCAGAACCTGGTACACGGATCGGATTCCGTGGAATCGGCCGAGCGCGAGATCGCACTCTGGTTCCCCGGTCTCGCCTGACCGTTCCACCCTCGACAGAAAAAGCAGCGTTCTCGTCGTCACGCCGCATCCGCTCGGAACCCGATCGGTGCGGCGTGGCGAGTACGCATCACAGCGTGTGGGATACTCGACAACAGATCGACTCCACGTCGCCAGTAGGTACAGGTTTCACGCTCCACCCGAAGCCCAGGCTTCACCGAAGTTCGCTAGACCGGTGTCGTGGATTCGATCGGATGACTGTCGTCTATCCGCTGCCCGTCATCGCAGATGCTCGAACGAGAGACAGGCTCGTTCGCGTTCTTGCTTGATGATCAGGCGCTCGGATCGCCGGTACACCACCATCCAGCCAGGCACTGCACACGCTGTCGTCGACCATCGAGAACTACGAAGTGGTCATCGGCTCGGGTGCGGAGCGAGACCGAACAGCTGACGTCCAACCCGACGTGAGTACACAAGGATTGCCCTCGCGTGGCCGCGTCACACCCGAAGTCGGATGGACGCGCCCGGGGGCCCGAGGAGACTACGTGGCCGATCAAAGCCCGCCCGAAGATGTACAGAACGCAAACGCAGATCGTACGGAGCCCTCCGGCGCGGTGTCGTCTGCGGAAACCGACACGGTGTCGTCGGTACAACCCGACACCATCGAGCTGCCGACCAGGCTGCGTGTTCACGCACTGGCCAAGATTCTGGGTGTCACCAGCAAACAGTTGCTGGTCACCCTCGGTGAGCTCGGCATCGAAGCGCGCAGCGCTCAGTCGAGCCTGAGCCGTGACGTTGCGGAGTCCGTTCGCGATTCGGTCAACGCCCCCGCAGCGCCGACGGTCGATTCGTCGGTTGCCGAGCCGACTCCGGTGCCCGATGCCGATGAGCCCGCAGGCGAGCTTCCGTGGTCCGAGCCGCAGCTGTTCACCAACGCGCCGGCTCCGGAGCAGCAGGCTGCCGAGCCCGAGGCAACGGCCGACCAGCCCACCGCGACGACGTTCGCCACCCCACTGTTTCTGCAGCCCGCCGCCGTGGATGCCCCGGCAACGGAATCGACGGAGTCACCGACCGAGCCCCCGGCTCGGCGTCGCCGCAGCCGCAAGGCCGCGCCCAAGGACGAGGTCGCGAACACCGAGAGCAGCGCTGACACCGACAGCAGCGAGTCCGCAGTGGCGCCGGAGACCGGTGCGCCGGAGATCTCTGCCGTCTCGACCGACCGGTCCTTCTCTCCCGAGGCCGACGGCTCGGCCGCGGCCGAGAGCTCGACCGACGGTGACGGCGACGACGATCAATCTCAGCCTCGACGCCGTCGTCGTGGCCGCCGTGGCCGCGGCCGTGGTCGCGGCGAGCAGTCCTCGGACGAGAACTCGAACGACGACAACTCGAACGACGACAACTCGAACGACGAGAACTCGAACGACGATTCCGGAGACGACTCCGACACCGAAGAGTCGACCGAGGCGGACTCGAACGGCAGCGCAGACTCGGACGAGTCCTCGTCAAGTGACGAGCAGCAGTCGAACTCGGGACGACGTTCGCGTCGATCACGCACTCGCAGCCGTGCCTCGGACCGGCAGAACTCGGATTCGTCCGACTCCTCCGACGACAGCCGCACCGCAGACTCCTCGGCCGAGGACGACGACGAGTCCGATTCGGGTGCCCAGGACAACTACGACGACTCCGACAACGGTGGTTCGGACGGAGACGGCTCCAGCCGCCGTCGCCGTCGCCGTCGTCGGCGCAAGACCGGAGCCGAGGCCGCTGCCGAGGGCGCGTCGTCCGAGGACGATCCGCCCAACACGGTCGTGCACGAGCGTGAGCCGCGCAACAAGAGTCGGGCACCCCGGGACGAGGTCCAGGGAATCACCGGCTCGACGCGTCTCGAGGCCAAGCGTCAGCGCCGCCGCGACGGGCGCGATGCCGGCCGTCGTCGGCCGCCGATCCTCACCGAGTCCGAGTTCCTGGCGCGCCGCGAATCCGTGGACCGCGTCATGGTCGTGCGCGAGAAAGCGACACCGGATCACCCGCTGACCACACAGGTTGCCGTGCTCGAAGACGGCGTGTTGGTCGAGCATTTCGTCACCAGCAGTGCCACCGCGTCGATGGTCGGCAACGTCTACCTGGGCCGCGTTCAGAACGTGCTGCCCAGCATGGAAGCAGCGTTCATCGACATCGGCCGTGGCCGTAACGGTGTGCTGTACGCAGGCGAGGTCAACTGGGACGCCGCCGGTCTCGGCGGAAGCGCGCGCAAGATCGAGCAGGCCCTCAAGCCGGGCGATCAGGTTCTCGTCCAGGTCAGCAAGGACCCGGTGGGACACAAGGGTGCTCGCCTGACGACGCAGCTGTCGCTCGCCGGTCGCTTCCTCGTCTACGTGCCCGGTGGAAGCTCCACCGGCATCAGCCGCAAGCTGCCCGATACCGAGCGCAAGCGGCTCAAGGAGATCCTCCGCGACATCGTGCCTCCCGAGGCAGGCGTCATCATCCGCACCGCAGCGGAGGGCGTCAGCGAAGAAGAGCTCGCACGTGACGTGACTCGCCTGCAGGCGCAGTGGGCCAGCATCGAAGAACGCTCGGCCAACGCCGAAACCGGCAAGGGCGTGCAACCACAGACGCTGTACGAAGAGCCCGACATGCTGGTCAAGGTCATCCGAGACCTGTTCAACGAGGACTTCTCCAAGCTCGTCATCGAGGGCGACAAGGCATGGACGACGACGTCCAACTACGTCGAGACCGTGGCCCCGGACATGATGGAGCGGCTGCACCGATACGAGGCCGACGGCAGTTCGGTCGACGTCTTCGCTGCGCATCGCATCGACGAGCAGCTGGCCAAGGCTCTCGATCGCAAGGTCTGGCTGCCCTCGGGCGGCACCCTGGTGATCGATCGCACCGAGGCGATGACCGTCGTCGACGTCAACACCGGCAAGTTCACCGGTTCGGGCGGCAACCTCGAAGAGACGGTTACCCGCAACAACATCGAGGCGGCCGAGGAAGTCGTTCGCCAGATGCGTCTGCGAGACATCGGCGGCATGATCGTCGTCGACTTCATCGACATGGTGCTCGAGTCCAACCGCGATCTCGTACTGCGGCGCCTCACCGAGTCCCTCGGACGCGACCGGACTCGCCATCAGGTCTCCGAGGTGACCTCGCTCGGACTGGTGCAGATGACCCGCAAGAAGCTCGGTACGGGGCTCGTCGAGGCGTTCTCCACCACGTGCGAGCACTGCCAGGGTCGCGGCATCGTCGTGCACCCGTTCCCCATCGACGCCAAGCCGGACAACGACGGCGGTCGGTCGAACTCGTCGCGTGCGGAGTCCAGCAACTCGGGGACGAGCAGCAGGCGTCGACGTGGCAAGGACAACAAGGCCGACGGCAACGACCGGACGGACGGCAACGATCGGGCTTCCTCGAACGATCGGGCAGACGGACATGATCACCCCGTGGTCGATCCGTCGATCAAACGAGCGCATCCGGTGGCACTGGCCATGGCGGCGCATCACGACGACGTGGTGGCCGACGTCAGCCCCGCCGATGTCGAGACACAGGCACCGGCCGAAGCACCCGACGGCGACGCCGTGGTGACCGTGGTCTCCGCCGATGATGTACAGGTAGCGGCCGCAGCGGTGGCCGACGCGGAGACGAACGTCACGGCAGCCGACGAGGCCACCGAGACTCGGACCGATCAGCCCTCCGACGAGCCGTCGGTGCCGGTGGCACCGAAGGCTCGACGCGGACGGCGGGTGGCACGCAAGGCTGCCGCGCCCACCGGCACTGCGCCCGACGCGGGCATGGTCATCGTCGTACCTGCCACGGAGGATTCGGTGGACACCACGTCTTCCGACCAGCCCGGGGCTGCACCCGACGAGGCGTCGGCACCGCTCACGGCGGCGGCCGATCAGCCCGTGGAGCCGGTGGACGTGCCCGCAGCACGGCCTCGCAGACGGCGCGCAGCAGCGCGGCCTGCAGGTCCTCCGGTGGACATCGATGCCTAGCAGTTCAGGCAGTTTGACCCTGGCCGTCTCTCTGCCGTAACCTTGATAAGTCGCTCCCGGTGACACCGTTCTGCTGTGCCGTAGTGGTCCTGTAGGAAACAACGGTTCTCGAGCGGGTCGAGATGATCATCATCCCGGCCGGCCGATAGGGAGCAAGCAAACACGTTTTACCAGACCAGTCGTGTTGCCATGCGCAACGCGAGCAAGTTCGAAGAAGCAAGGGGTAGCCCTCCGATGGCAACGTACGCGATCGTCAAGACCGGCGGAAAGCAGTACAAGGTCGCTGTTGGTGACCTCGTCAAGGTCGAGAAGATCGAGGGAGCGCCCGGCACTGCTGTCTCGCTTGCTCCGGTCCTCGTCGTAGACGGATCCGACCTGACCACAGATGCAGACAAGCTGGCGAAGATCTCGGTCGCCGGTGAGATCGTCGAGCACACCAAGGGCCCGAAGATCCGCATCCACAAGTTCAAGAACAAGACCGGATACCACAAGCGTCAGGGACACAGGCAGAAGCTCACTGTCCTCAAGGTCACCGGCATCAAGTAACCAGGTCTTTCCAGACCCGCGTTCTTCCAAGCTGATTCACCCCGAGGAGGGTATGCAACATGGCACATAAGAAGGGTGCATCAAGCTCCCGTAACGGTCGCGACTCGAACGCTCAGCGCCTTGGCGTCAAGCGCTTCGGCGGCCAGACCGTAGGCGCAGGCGAGATCCTGGTTCGTCAGCGCGGCACGCACTTCCACCCCGGCGTCAACGTCGGCCGTGGCGGCGACGACACCTTGTTCGCACTGGCCCCGGGCGCAGTCGAATTCGGTGCCAAGCGCGGTCGCAAGACCGTGAACATCGTTCCGGTCGCTGTAGAGGCCTAGTCCTTCTGCAGCGCTCGCGCTCACGATGGCCGACGCGACCGGGCAACTGCTCGAGTCGACCATCCAGGGCGTACGTTCACAGCTCCCGATAGGGGCGGACCAGGGTCATGAGACCGGTCCGCCCCTATCGTGTTTTTTCCCCGCTTTTTCTTTCAGAAAGGATCGAAGACAGCTATGTCACGATTCATCGACCGCGTGGTGCTGCACGTCAGCGCCGGCAAAGGTGGCAACGGCTGCTCTTCGGTTCACCGCGAAAAGTTCAAGCCTCTCGGTGGCCCGGACGGTGGTAACGGAGGACAGGGCGGCGGAGTCGTCTTCGTCGTCGACAGCAACGTCCACACCTTGCTCGACTTCCACTTCTCCAGCCATGCCAAGGCAGGCAACGGAACTCAGGGCATGGGTGGCAACCGTGAGGGTGCCAACGGCGAGGACCTGATTCTCAAGGTCCCCGACGGCACCGTCGTCCTGGACAAGAAGGGCAACGTGCTCGCCGACATGATCGGCGAGGGAACACGTTTCGATGCCGCTCCGGGCGGCCGCGGTGGCCTCGGCAACGCTGCTCTCGCATCGAAGGCTCGGCGGGCGCCGGGGTTCGCGCTACTCGGCGAAGAGGGTATCGAGCGCGAGCTCGTCCTCGAACTCAAGTCCGTCGCCGATGTGGGCCTCGTCGGTTTTCCGTCGGCCGGTAAGTCGTCGCTGGTCTCGG
Source organism: Rhodococcus sp. NPDC006774 (assembly GCF_040636045.1). Classification (NCBI taxonomy): domain Bacteria; kingdom Bacillati; phylum Actinomycetota; class Actinomycetes; order Mycobacteriales; family Nocardiaceae; genus Rhodococcus; species Rhodococcus sp. NPDC006774. The sequence continues at coordinate 41,599 of NZ_JBEYIW010000003.1, forward strand.
TGCTGTCCGCAGCGAAGCCGAAGATCGCCGATTACCCCTTCACCACACTGGTGCCCAACCTCGGAGTGGTCTCCAGCGGAGACACCACCTTCACCGTCGCCGACGTTCCCGGGTTGATCCCCGGAGCGAGCCAGGGCCGAGGTCTCGGTCTCGACTTCCTGCGTCACCTCGAACGCTGTGCCGTTCTCGCACACGTCGTCGACTGCGCCACACTGGATCCCGGCCGTGATCCGATCTCCGACGTCGACGCCCTCGAAGCCGAGTTGGCCGCGTACAAGCCGGCTCTGTCCGGGGATGCCAGCCTCGGCGATCTGGCCGATCGGCCCCGCATCGTGGTGTTGAACAAGGCCGACATTCCGGAGGGTGCCGAGCTCGCCGAGATGGTCACCGCCGAGTTCGAGTCCCGTGGCTGGCCCGTGTACACCATCTCTGCAGTGACGCGTGCCGGTCTCAAGCCGCTGACGTTCGCGTTGGCGAAGCTCGTCGAGGAGTACCGCACTGCGCATCCGGCTCCCGAGCCGCGGCGTCAGGTGCTGCGCCCGGTCGCTCGGAACGACGACAGCTTCAAGGTCGTCAAGGATCCGGACATCCCGGACGGCTTCATCGTTCGCGGAACCCGACCGGAGCGGTGGGTGCGCCAGACGCAGTTCACCAACGACGAGGCCGTCGGCTACCTCGCCGACCGTCTCGCGCGGCTCGGAGTCGAGGATGCGCTGATCAAGGCCGGTGCTCAGCCCGGTGCTTCGGTCACCATCGGCGACGTGTCGTTCGACTGGGAACCGCAGACTCCGGCCGGTGTCGAGATCACGATGACAGGCCGTGGTACCGATGCCCGTCTCGATCAGGTCGAGCGCATCGGCGCATCCGAACGCAAGCATGCCCGCCAGGTACGTCGCGGGCTCGATACCGAACAGGAGTAGACGTGGTGGCGGTGCGTGAATCCGATTCGCTCGCAGAGGCTCTCACCGATACCCGTCGCACGATCGCCGACGCCAAGCGCATCGTGGTCAAGATCGGTTCCTCGGCGCTCACCAGCCTCGACACCGGTCTGGATCTGGGTCGACTCGATCTGCTCGCCGACGCCATCGAATCGCGGATGCGTAGCGGCACCGACGTGGTGGTCGTGTCCTCCGGTGCGATCGGCGCAGGGATGGCACCGCTGGGCCTGACCAAGCGTCCACGAGACCTGGCGACCAAACAGGCCGCAGCGAGCGTGGGTCAGCTCGCCCTGGTTCATGCGTGGAGCTCGTCGTTCCATCGGTACGGGCGCACGGTCGGACAGGTTCTGCTGACAGCCGAGGACATCGCGCGGCGAACCAACCATCGCAATGCTCAGCGCACCCTCGACCGGCTGCGATCGCTCGGTGCCGTGGCCATCGTCAACGAGAACGACACGGTCGCCACCGCGGAGATCCGGTTCGGCGACAACGATCGCCTGGCTGCTCTGGTTGCCCACCTCGTCGGTGCGGACGCACTGTTCCTGCTCTCGGACGTGGACGGGTTGTACGACGGTGATCCCCGCAAGGGGAAGGCGACACTGATCCCGGAGGTGACCAGCCCCGAGGATCTCGACGGCGTCGTCGCCGGTTCGGGAGGAGCACTCGGCACCGGCGGAATGGCGTCCAAGCTGTCCGCTGCGCGTCTCGCGGCGGACGCGGGTGTTCCAGTCCTGCTGGCCGCGGCATCCGATGCTGCTCATGCGCTGACGACGTCCGCGGTGGGTACCGCTTTCGCGGCCCGGCCGACGCGGTTGTCGGCGCGCAAGTTCTGGGTCCGTCATGCCGCCGATGCTGCGGGAGAACTGCACCTCGACGCGGGGGCCGTACGTGCGGTGGTGGAGCGGCGACGATCGTTGTTGTCCGCCGGCATCACATCGGTGACGGGATCCTTCCACGGCGGCGACGTGGTCTCGTTGGTCGACCACGTCGGCGTGCTGGTGGCTCGCGGAGTCGTCGCGTACGACTCGGGCGAGCTGGCCGGGATGCTCGGGCGGTCGACAGGGGAGTTGGCCGCGGAGCTACAGCGCCCGGTGGTTCACGCCGACGATCTGGTTCCGGCCTGATCCAAATCGTCGGCCAGCGCGGTCGCCACCTCCGAGCAGCCGGCATGCACCGTGAGAGAAGCGAATTCGTCGCCGCGGGTGGTACCGCGGTTGACGATGACGATGGGCTTCGAAGTCTTGGACGCGTGCCTGACGAAACGCAAGCCCGACATCACGGTCAGCGAGGATCCGAGTACCAGCAGCGCGTCGCTTCGGTCGACGAGATCGTATGCCTCGGCCACGCGCGGTTTGGGCACGCTCTCACCGAAGTAGACGATATCGGGTTTCAGTATCCCCGAACATGATTCGCAGTCGACCATTCGAAAGTGCTCGGTCGAGGAAATGATCGCGTCGGCATCGGGGGCGATCTCGACGCCGTCCGCAGGCGCAACCGACTCGAGGAAGCCGGGGTTGGCACGATCGAGTCGGCGATCCAGCTCGAAACGCGAGATCAGTCGCTCGCAGCTCAGGCAGCGAACTCGGGCATAGACGCCGTGCAGGTCGATGACGTGTCGGCTGCCTGCCTTGGTGTGCAGCATGTCGACGTTCTGGGTGACTATGCCGGTGACGACGCCCGCCCGTTCGAGTCGGGCGAGTGCTCGGTGGCCCTCGTTGGGCACCGCCGCGTCCATGTGTCGCCACCCGACGTGGTTGCGTGCCCAGTAGTGCCGACGGAATTCGGCGTCACCGATGAACTGTTGGAACGTCATCGGGTTGCGCGGAGGTGACTGCGGACCGCGGTAATCGGGAATCCCGGAGTCGGTGGACATGCCTGCGCCGCTGACGACGGTGACGGTCCTGCCGTCGAGCAGGGAAGTCAGTTGCTCGTACAGGGCCGCGGACACAGGGGATGCATTCACTTCGTCCAGGGTAGCGACCCGTCGCCGGATGAGCACCGTACCGACGTCGACGGCCCGCACGGACGTGGAATGCGTCGGTGCGGGCCGTGAGGACGTGCTGGTGTTACGCGGGTACCTCGACGAGGGGGTACACGCCGTTCTCGTCGTGCGTCTCGTTACCTACGACGGGAGGATTGAACACGCAGAGCATGCGCATCTGAGTACGCGGCTCGACGGTGTGCCGCTCGTGCCCGTTGAGCAGGTACATCGATCCCGCACCGAGCTCGTAGGTCTCGCCGGTCTCACGGTCGGTGAGCGTTCCCTCGCCTTCGATCAGCCAGACGGCCTCGACGTGGTTGGCGTAGTGGAAGTTGTTCACCGTGCCCGCTTGGATCGTGGTCTCGTGGAACGAGAATCCGACCTTGTCGCCGCCGAGAATGATTCTCTTGCTGCGCCAGTTGCCGTCTTCGCTCGAGATGTCGCGGTCGGTGCCGGTGATCTCCTGCGTGGTACGAACGATCATTCGATGTCCTCCTTCGATATCGGTGCGTGCGAACGGGTCTCTAGGACAGGACCTTCGCAACGGCACTTTCGATGATGTCCAGGCCACGATCGAGCTCGTCGATCGTTGTGGTCAACGGGGGAAGAAGCTTGACGACCTCGTCCTTCGGTCCTGCGGTCTCGACGAGCAGACGCTCGTCGTAGCACAGCTGAGACACCTTGCCCGCCAACTCGGCATCGTCGAACACCAAGGCTTGAACCATGCCGCGACCGCGGGTCGAGATGCCGTCGAACTTTGCGCACAGCTTGATGAATCGATCCTGGATGTGCTCGCCCTTGGCGAGGGTTTCCTTCTCGAACTTGTCGTCGGACCAGTAGTGGTCGATGGCTGCCTTCGCCGTGACGAACGACGGGTTGAAGCCGCGGAAGGTGCCGTTGTGCTCGCCCGGTGCCCAGACGTCCAGCTCGGGCTTGAACAGTGTCAGCGCCAGCGGCATGCCGTAGCCGCCGATGGACTTGGACAGCGTGACGATGTCCGGGGTGATGCCGGCTTCCTCGAACGAGAAGAACTGGCCGGTGCGTCCGCAGCCCATCTGCACGTCGTCGACGATCAACAGGATCTCACGTCGCGAGCACAGCTCGGCCAACGCGCGCAACCACTCCGGGCGCGCGACGTTGATTCCGCCCTCGCCCTGGATGGTCTCCACGATCACCGCGGCCGGACGGTTGAAGCCACTGCCCGAGTCGTCGAGAACGCGCTCGAACCACTGGAAGTCCTCGGTGACGCCGCCGAAGTAGTTGTCGTACGGCATCGGAGTGGTGTGCACCAATGGGATTCCGGCGCCAGCTCGCTTCATCGAGTTGCCGGTGACCGACAACGCGCCGAGTGTCATGCCGTGGAATGCGTTGGTGAAGTTGATGATCGCCTCGCGCCCGGTGACCTTGCGAGCGAGCTTGAGCGCTGCCTCGACGGTGTTGGTGCCCGTCGGTCCGGGGAACTGAACCTTGTAGTCCAGCCCGCGGGGGTCGAGGATGTTCTTCTTGAACGACTCGAGGAACTCGCGCTTGGCGACGGTGGACATGTCGAGACCGTGGGTGATGCCATCGCTGGTGATGTAATCGACCAGCGCGCTCTTGATCATGTCGTTGTTGTGGCCGTAGTTGAGTGCTCCTGCGCCACCGAAGAAGTCGAGGTAGTCGTTGCCGTTCTCGTCGGTGATGACCGAGTTCTTCGCGGTGGTGAACACGGCGGGCCACTGGCGGCTGTAGCTGCGCACGCCGGACTCGACGGTCTCGAATACATCGGGCTTCTCTGTTGTCACGGTGTTCTTTTCGGTCATGTTCTGCTTGTTCCTTTCGTAATTCCGCGACGCGTCGGGGCCTACTGTGTAGAGCTCCTCGGCTTCGTGGCTATCAGGGAAATCGTTGGGCGCGAACAAATCCGACCTGACGATATCGGTGCCTCGCTTGCGTGCGAGGCTCGTGAAGGTTGCGATCGACGCTTCGTTGTCCGGGCTGATCGTCGTTTCGAGATGCGTGATGCCCTGTGGCTCGAGGCGGTCGAGCAGCTCCATCAGCATGCGACCGGCAAGTCCCTTGCCACGCTGGTCCGCATCCACGGCGACCTGCCACACGAACAGTGTGCGCGGGGCGTCTTGGCGGATGTATCCGGTGACGAAACCGACTGCGCGGCCGTCGATGTCGGATACGACGGTGGTGGCCGCGAAATCACGGCACCACAACACGTACGAGTAGCTGGAATTGAGATCCAGAACTCGCGAATCTCTTGCGATCTCCCAGAGCCGGACTCCGTCGGAGATCTGTGGCTTACGAAACTTCACTGCGTCCGGCGCAGTGAGTGGGGTACCTCTCAGCAATGCGGGCTTCATAGGAAATACAAACGTAACAAGGTCGCCCAGGCATATCGAGTGCGCCGGGAAATCGACCCCGGAATCGGACATGCTTCCCCAGGTTAACCGCCGAATGTGAGGCTGGTCACGTTGTTGTTGCCCGGCAGGCTGTACCCGCAGCCGCGAAATTCAAACCACCCACTTCGGATCGACACCTATTTCGGTGTCGCCAGAGCGAACGGCAGTACCGCCTGGGCACCCGCAGATCTCAGAACCGACGTGGCGCAGGTGAATGTCCACCCGGTATCGGTCACCAGATCGATCAACAGAATCGGCCCTGTCACGGACGATACGTCCGGAACGTCCCACGAGTCCACCAGCCCGGCGACCCGAAACGCCGAATTGGCGGCCGATACCGGCGGGTGACCGGGCCTGACCTGCATCACCCCGAGATCCTGCAATTTGCCGATGGATGCCAAACGCGCGGCGATCGACCGCACCAGGAGCGGATGAGTAGGGGAGTCGAGAGCCAGAACTGCAGTGGGCCGCTGCTTCCAATCCCAGTTGGCGAGCACGTTGATGCACGCCTTCTCGAGCGCGTCCGTGGCCGGAGCATCGGGTGCATCGAGCAAGGTACGCAATCGGCTGCCCCAGCCCAGATCGGTGAGCCGGCCCAGTACGCGCCCGGGTTCGTGGGGATCGGCAATCTTGCCCGAGAGCGAGACGCCCAGCTTCTTCATCCCGCTGGGCCACTGCTTTCTGGGCTGCAGATCTATACCCGGCCGATCCAGTCGTGCCCTCGCCGAGTCGACCGAGGCCGCATCCACCGATGCCGACAAGTGCTCACCCGTGCAGTTGTCGCACCGCCCGCATCTGTCGGACTCGCTACCGGGTGCGCCCAGATCCGGGTCGTCGAGTTGCCTCCGCAGGAACTCCATCCGGCAGCCGTCGGTGCCCTGGTAGTCGATCATGGCCTGCTGTTCGCGGTCTCTGGCCTCTTCGAGACGCTCGTAGCGGGCCGCGTCGTACGTCCATTGCTCGCCGGTCGCCATCCAACCGCCACGAACGCGTCTGACAGCGCCGTCGACGTCGAGAACCTTCAGCACCATCTCGAGCCTGCTGCGACCCAGCTCGACGAGAGGTTCCAACGCCTGGGTCGACTGGGCCTTGTCGGTGTTCAAGGCATCGATGACCTGCCGTACCAAATGCTCGCGGGGGAATGCGACGGACGCGAAGTAGCTCCAGATCTGCCGATCCTCGTGACCGGGAAGCAGCACCACATCGGCTCGCTCGGTCGCGCGTCCGGCTCGGCCGACCTGCTGGTAGTACGAAATAGGAGACGACGGTGCCCCCATGTGCACGACGAAGCCGAGATCTGGCTTGTCGAAGCCCATGCCCAGTGCGGACGTCGCGACCAGGGCCTTGACGCGGTTGGCCAGCAGGTCACCCTCGAGCGATTCGCGCTCGGTCGGGTCCGTCTGCCCGGTGTACGACGCCACGACGTGGCCCTGGTCGGTGAGCAGCGCCGCGAGGTCCTTGGCCGCCGAGACGGTCAGCGTGTAGATGATCCCCGACCCGGGCAGCGTCTTCAGGTGATCGCCGAGCCACGCCGCCCGTTCGGTGGCGTTGTCGATCTTCACCACCGCCATGCGCAGAGAGTCGCGTGCGAGCCCACCGCGCAGTACGAGCGTGTCGCCGCCGCCGACACCCAGCTGCGCCGCGACATCGTCCACCACGCGGTCGTTCGCCGTCGCCGTGGTCGCGAGTACCGGGATACCGTCGCGCAGCTCGGCGATCAGGGTTCTGATACGTCGGTAGTCGGGTCGAAAGTCGTGGCCCCAGTCGGAGACACAGTGAGCTTCGTCGACCACGACGAGGCCGGCGTCCCCGGCCAGGGACGGCAACACCTGATCGCGGAAATCGGGATTGTTCAATCGCTCCGGACTGACCAGCAGCACGTCGAGTTCACCGGAGTTGACCTGCTGATGAATGTCGTCCCATTCGGTCATGTTTCCGGAGTTGATGGTGGCCGCTCGGACACCTGCCCGCTCGGCGGAGGCAACCTGGTTACGCATCAGCGCCAACAGTGGCGAGACGATCACGGTCGGACCCAGGCCCTGCGCGCGCAGCAGCTTCGCCGCGATGAAGTAGACCGCCGACTTGCCCCAACCGGTCCGCTGGACCACCAGCGCCCGCCGCCGGTGCACCACGAGGGCCTCGATGGCCGTCCACTGGTCTTCCCGCAGCACCGCATCGGGGCCGGCGAGTTCGCGCAACAACTCCTCGGCGCTCTCGCGCAAGTTCCCGGTCGTGGGCTCCGTGGTCGTTGTCATAGGCTCCATCGTGCAGCAAGCATCCGACATCAACCGCGGCCCGGTCGGAAACGGTCGGGCCCTGCAGCCCGAGAGGATCAGCGTTGGTCGATCCCGATTCCGATTCGATGCCGGCCGACCAGGGACCCGTGCACCGTCACCTGTGGGCACTGGCAGTGGTGTTCGCAGGCGGAGCGGTGGGTACGGCGGTCCGCTACGTGATCGAGGAGCAACTGCAGCATTCTGCATCGCAGTGGCCGACGGCGACCTTCGGGATCAACATCGCAGGCGCATTCGTGCTGGGCCTGCTGCTCGAGTCGCTGGTTCGCGGCGGGCCCGACGCAGGAGTCAGGCGCAGGCTGCGGTTGCTGCTCGGTACCGGTTTCTGCGGCGCGTTCACCACGTACAGCACCTTCGCCCTCGAGACCGTGGACGGGATTCGGGGTGGGTTCACCGGGCTCGCACTGGCCTACGCCGTGGTCAGCGTGATTCTCGGAATACTTGCGGCCTGGGCTGGAATCGCTGTGGCGGGCAAGGTGATTCGATGACCGCGCTGTGGATTGCGGCGGCCGGCGGGTTGGGATCAGTCTTTCGCTTCTTCGTCGATGCGGAAGTGAAGTCACGTCTCGCGGCACGGACGAGCTTTCCCTGGGCGACGGTCGGCATCAACGTGTCCGGCTCGTTCCTGCTGGGCGTGCTGGCCGGATGGGTGATGTTCCGAGCCGGCTCCACCGACGTTCAAGCCGTCATCGGCACCGGGTTCTGCGGCGGGTACACCACCTTCAGCACGGCGAGTGTCGAGACCGTGCGGTTGCTACAGCAGGGGCGTCGACGCGATGCCGCCGTGAACGTGACAGTCACCGTGCTCGCGTCCGTAGTCGCGTGCGCAGGCGGCCTGGCGCTCGCGTCGTCGATGTAGGACGGTCGATGCGAGGACGAGTTCACGCCTGACTGACGCGCACCATGTTGCCGGCGGGGTCACGGAATGCGGCGTCGCGCGCACCCCACGGCTGACTCGTCGGCTCCTGCAGAATCTCGGCAATGCCCGACGCGCGGATTCTCTCGAAGGCCGCGTCGAGGTCGTCGGCACGAAACAACAGGCCCGGAAGCTCACCCTTGGCGAGCAGGGCTGCGATCTGATCGCCGAGTTCCTGCGAACGGCCCGCGTGGGGCTGCGACAGTACGATCTCGATCTCGGGTTGATCGTTGGGAGACAGAGTGATCCAGCGGTAGCCGTCGTTGGCGACTTCGCTCTTGACCTCCAATCCCAGGGCATCGCGGTAGAACGCCAACGAGGCATCGGGGTCGGCGGTGTAGACGTGTACGTGGCTCAGTGAAATATTCATGGGGAAAGGCTAGGACGCCCCGGCCGTCGACGCTTCTTCGATTCTGCTCGGTTCGGTGGCGGTGACGCTGCTGCCCCGCATCGGACGCCCCAGAATCATGGCCGTACACGTCGGGACCGCCTGACTGTCACGGTGGTCGCGGGCGCGGTACGCGCTCGGTGTCTCGCCGACGATCTCGGTGAACCGCGAACTGAACGATCCGAGACTGGTACAGCCCACCGCGAAGCACGCCTCGGTGACTGTCACATCGCCGCGGCGCAGCAGGGCCTTGGCGCGTTCGATCCGTCGAGTCATCAGATGTGCGTAGGGCGTCTCACCGTAGGCCTCGCGGAAGCGGCGACCGAAGTGGGCGGTGGACATCAGTGCCGTGCGGGCCAGAGTCGGGACGTCGAGTGGCTCGGCGAACTCGCGATCCATCCGGTCGCGCGCACGGCGCAGAAGTCGGAGCTCCTCGAGGTCGGGGGCGTTCATCCTGCGGCCGCATCTCGCAGTGCATCGATGTCGTCGCGAGTACCCGAGGACGTGCTCGCACCCGGCCTCGTCGCGGCGAAAGATCCCGCAACGCAGGCCCATTCGACGGCCTCACGCGGGCCGTCGAACCAGGATGCGGCCAGTGCTCCGGCAAATGCGTCGCCGGCCCCGGTGGTGTCGACGGCGTCGACGCGCGGAGCGGGGACCTCGAACGACTCCGGGCCGCGGTATCGAGCGCCTCTGGCTCCGAGTGTGGTGATCACGTGCGTCACGTCGTTCACGCTGTGTCCTAGACGGGTTTCCTCGGCTTCGTTGACCACGAGCACGTCGGTGGCCGCCACCAGGGCGTCGGGCAGATCCTGAACCGGTGACGGGTTCAGCATCGTCACCACGCCCCGAGAGCGTGCGTACTCGAATGCGGTCACCACGGTGTCGAGCGGAATTTCCAACTGACACAACAGGATATCGGCGTCGGAGATGAGGGCGAGATCGTCGTCGGTGAGCTTTCGGACGCGTTCGTTGGCCCCGGGGACGACGACGATGCTGTTCTCGGCGTGATCGTCGACGGTGATCGCGGCGATTCCGCTCGAACCTGCCGCCGTGCGCAGCGCGCGGTCGTCCACGCCCGCGCTCGACAGTGTGCGTCGCAGTGTCACACCGAATTCGTCGTCGCCGACCGCTCCGATGAACGACACCGACACGCCGGCTTTGGCGGCGGCGATGGCCTGATTGGAGCCCTTGCCGCCCGGTGAGGTGGTGAACGATGTGCCCAGCACTGTTTCGCCGGGATCGGGCAGGGAGGGCGTCCGGGTGATCAGGTCCATGTTGATGCTGCCGAGAACGACGATGCGGGGGTTCGGTGCGGACACCGACGAACTGTATCGCTCCGACGGTTGCACCCGCCTCGAACTGCCAATTGCAGATTGTTGACAATCTTAATTCGGTGAGTGACGATGACAGGCATGACAGCGTCGACTCGCACTCACCTCAGCCCGGCACTCAAGCAGGCGACCCCGATCGTCGTCGATCACGGAAAGGGCAGCTGGATCATCGGCACGGACGGGCGCAAGTACCTCGACTTCACCACCGGTATCGGCGTCACCAGTACCGGGCACTGCCATCCCCGTGTGGTCGAGGCCGCCCGCGAGCAGGTGGGCAAGATCATCCACGCGCAGTACACGACCGTCATGCATCAGCCACTTCTGGCGCTGACCGACAAGCTCGGCGAGGTGCTGCCCGCGGGGCTGGACAGCGTGTTCTACGCCAATTCCGGCTCGGAGGCCGTCGAGGCATCGATTCGGTTGGCGCGCATGGCGACCGGTCGGCCGAACATCATCGCGTTCCACGGGGGATTCCACGGACGCACGGTGGCCGCCGCGTCGTTGACCACCGCGGGCACCAAGTTTCGCTCCGGATTCTCACCGATCATGGGCGGTGTGCACATCGCGCCGTTCCCGTACGCCTTCCGGTACGGCTGGGACATGGACACCGCAGTCGCTTTCGCGCTCAAGGAACTCGACTACCTGCTGATGACGATGTCCAGTCCCGCCGATACCGCTGCGTTCATCATCGAACCGGTACTCGGTGACGGTGGTTACCTGCCCACGCCTCCGGCTTTCCTCGAGGGACTCCGCGAACGGGCGGACACCCACGGGATCGTCCTCATCGTCGACGAGGTTCAGGCCGGCGTCGGACGCACCGGAAAGTTCTGGGGCCACCAGCATTCGACGATCACGCCCGACATCGTCATCACCGCAAAGGGCCTTGCCAGTGGTTTTCCGATCTCGGCTATCGCGGCATCGACCGAGCTGATGGGAAAGGCGTGGCCCGGATCGCAGGGCGGCACGTACGGCGGCAATGCCGTCGCCGCTGCGGCGGGTGTCGCGACGCTCGACGTCGTGCGTGAGGAAGGTCTGGTCGACAACGCTGCCGCGCAGGGCCGAGTTCTGCTCGACGGCCTGCTGGCACTGAAGTCCGAGCACTCTGCCATCGGTGATGCACGTGGACTCGGCCTGATGCAGGCACTCGAATTCGTCGACAGCGCAGGCAATCCCGATGCTGCGGCGGCCCTGCGCGTGCAACAGGGTGCGATCGACGAGGGGTTGTTGCTGCTCACCTGCGGCGCGCTCGGCAACGTGGTCCGGATCATTCCCGCGCTGATCGTGAACGACGACGAGATGCGGCAGGGCCTCGACGCGTTGTCGCGCACGCTGAAGAACGTGCTGTGACGTCTGCTTCCGTTCGGTCTCCCGTCTCCGCACTCGTGCAGCGAGTGCAGGAGTTGGGCATCGAGATCGACGACTCGTCCCGGCGGCTCGCCGAGTACTCCTACGACGCCTCGAACTACCGAATTCCGCCTGCGGCCGTGGTCTTCCCACGCAGCGCCGACGACGTCGTCGCAGTGATGTCGCTGTGCGGGGCCGCTGGAGTCGCAGTCATCGGCCGCGGCGGCGGAACGTCCATGGCGGGCAACGCGATCGGCCGCGGAATCGTGCTCGACTTCTCCCTCCACATGAATCGCGTGATCTCGGTGGACACCGACTCGCGGACGGCGGTGGTGGAACCGGGAATCGTGATCTCGGAGTTGCAACGTGAGCTGGTGGCCCGGACGTCGGGGTCGTTCACATTCGCGCCCGACCCGTCCAGCAAGACACGCGCGACGGTAGGCGGGGCTGTCGGCAACGACGCGTGCGGCAATCACTCGGTGCGCTACGGACGAACAGCCGACCACACGGTGGCCATGGACGTGGTCACCGCCGACGGGCACCTTCTTCGCGTGACCCGTAGCGGTGTGGAGGCAGTGCATTCGGATGATTCGGCAGCAACCGATGCCGCCGAACGTATCTCGCGCGAATTGCACTCGCTTGCGGCGGACAACCTCGCTCTCTTCAGAGTCGAACTGGGCCGCATACCGCGACAGGTGTCCGGTTTTCACCTGTCGCATCTGTTGCCCGAGAACGGATTCGACGTCGCCCGTGCACTCGTCGGAAGCGAGGGCACGTGCGCGGTGATCGTCTCGGTCACCGTTGCCGTCGTGCCCGTTCCGTCGGCTGCACTGTTGCTCTGCCTCGGCTACGACGACGTGGTCGCTGCGGCGGCCGACGTGACGGCCATACTCGAGTTCTCGCCTGCTGCGGTGGAGGGTATCGACGACAACATCGCCCAGACGATGGAGTATCGGCGCGGACCGGACTCCGTCCGCGGGCTGCCGGCCGGGAACGCGTGGCTCTACGTCGACCTCGACGGAGCCGATACCGCCGAGGTGGAGAACAAGGCCGCCCGTCTGCTCCAGGCGCTCGGTCGTCTCGGACGCGTGAAGGAAGGCCGTATCGTCACCGACCCGGCCGATCGAACAGCGCTGTGGCGAGTACGCGAAGACGGTGCAGGCCTGGCGACCCGCCTGTCGAGCGGGGTGGAGTCCTGGGGTGGCTGGGAGGACGCGGCGGTCGCACCCGAGAACCTGTCCGCCTATCTTGCCGACCTCAACGTGCTTCTGGCCGAACACGATCTGACCGGCGTGATGTACGGGCACTTCGGTGCCGGCTGCATGCACGTGCGCATCACGTTCGATCAGCGCACGGACGCCGGGCGACGGGTGATGTACGACTTCCTGCGCGCCGCCGCGCGTGTGGTCGTCAAGCACGGCGGCAGCCTGTCCGGCGAGCACGGCGACGGCAGGGCTCGTTCGGAACTGCTGCCGGTGATGTACTCACCCCGCATGCTCGACGCGTTCGCGCGGTTCAAGCGCATCTGGGATCCCCGCGGGATTCTCAACCCGGGGTCGATCACCGATCCGGAACCGATGATGGACAACCTCATGCTGCAGGGCATCCCGCAGCGGGAATGGAAGACGACCTTCGATCTGCACCAGATCGGAACCCGGGCGGATCTGGATCCGTTCGTGCACGCGACTCAGTCGTGTGTCGGCGTCGGCAAGTGCCGCACAGCGTCGGGAGGCGTCATGTGCCCCAGTTTCCGCGCGACCGGCGACGAGAAGGATTCGACGCGGGGCCGGGCGCGAGTGCTGCAGGAGATGGTGCGCAGCTCGCCGACCGTTGCCGACGGATGGGCCTCGAAAGACGTGGCCGAATCGCTCGATCTGTGCCTGTCCTGCAAGGCCTGTTCGTCGGATTGTCCGGTCGGAGTTGACATGGCGACGTACAAGTCCGAGTTCCTCGATCATCACTATGCGGGGCGACTGCGACCGCTCTCGCACTATTCGCTCGGCTGGTTGCCCCGCTGGCTGAAGGTGACGCAGCGAACGGCACCGCTGCTCAACCGTCTGCTCACCCCGCGCATCGCGGCCCTGGCGGCTCGACTCGGTGGGCTGACCACCGAGCGGCCGTTGCCGCGCTTCGCGTCGGCGAAGGAACTGGCTCACGAAATCAGGATCGGCGGAGGCCGCGCCGCGGACGTGGTGTTGGTCGTCGACACGTTCACCCAGGGCTTTCGCCCCGAGGTCGCGGGCGCGGCGCAACGCGTGCTCGAGGATTCCGGTCGCAGCACCGAATGCCGGACCGACGTGTGCTGTGGTCTGACCTGGATTTCGACGGGCCAGCTGAAGGCCGCCCGCAAGCACCTCACGAAAGCCGTTGCCGCACTGGACGACGGCACCGACCGACCGATCGTGGTCACCGAACCGAGCTGCGCGGCGGCGTTCCGCAAGGACATGCCGGAGCTGGTTCCCACTGCGGCCGCGAGACGGGTCGCCGCGCGGGTACAGAGTTTCGCCGGCGCGGTGATCGATCAGGCCGCCGCCGGGTGGGTGCCCTCGGCCGAGGTTCCCGATTCGGTGACAGTACAGACCCACTGCCACGAATACGCGGTGTTCGGCAACGCCACTCAGCGCACGGCGTTGGCGGCCGTCGGTATCGAGGCGGTGCGCGAGGCCACCGGGTGCTGCGGCGTGGCAGGCAATTTCGGCTTCGAGTCTCGGCACTACGAGCTCAGCATGGCCGTCGCAGAACAGGCCCTGGCGCCTGCACTGCGTGATGCCGAGCCAGACACTCCGATTCTGACCGACGGATTCTCCTGCCACATGCAGGTGCGTCAACTCACCGGTGACCTGACCAGCGATGCGTCCGTACACCTGGCGCAGATACTCGATCCACGTTCGACGAAAGGACCGCGGACATGACCGCCAGTTCGACCACCGGCCTCACTCGCCCCACTATCACTGCTCCGACCGAACTGTTCATCGGAGGCGAGTGGACAGCCGCAGCATCCGATGCCCGGTTCGATGTCATCGATCCCGCCAGCGGCGAGGTCATCGCCGGCGTCGCCGACGGCAGCATCGACGATGCCGAGAAGGCCATGGCCGCAGCGGTCGACGCCGCCGCCGACTGGGCCGCGATGCCGCCGCGTGCGCGCAGCGAAATCCTCCGCACAGCATACGAATTGATCATGGCGCGGTCGGAGGAGCTCGCTGCGATCATCACCGCGGAAATGGGAAAGCCGCTGGCCGACGCTCGTGGTGAGGTGGCGTACGGTGCCGAGTTCTTTCGCTGGTTCTCCGAGGAGGCGGTCCGCATCTCGGGCGATCACACCCTCACCGGAGACGGGAAGAACCGGATCGTGGTCACCCGCGCACCGGTGGGACCGTGCATCCTCGTCACTCCGTGGAACTTCCCGCTGGCCATGGGAACTCGCAAGATCGGCCCGGCACTGGCCGCAGGCTGCACCGTGGTGTTCAAGCCGGCCGAGCAGACGCCGCTGACAGCACTGGCTCTGGCGGGAATCCTGCACGACGCGGGGGTCCCGGCGGGAGTGGTCAATGTCGTGACCACCACCGATGCGTCGGGTGTCGTGGGCTCGTGGATGAGCAGCGGGGCGGCCCGCAAGATCAGCTTCACCGGATCGACTGCGGTGGGCAAGATTCTGCTGGAACAGGCTGCATCGACGGTGATGCGTACCTCGATGGAGCTCGGCGGCAACGCACCCTTCATCGTCATGGACGATGCAGATCTCGCACGCGCCGTGGACGGTGCGATGGTCGCCAAGATGCGCAACATGGGTGAGGCATGCACCGCCGCTAACCGATTCTTCGTACATCGAAGTGTGACAGCGCAGTTCGCGGACAAGCTCGCCGAGCGCATGGGTGCGTTGTCGGTGGGGGCCGGTAGTGCGCACGGTACCGAGGTGGGTCCGCTGATCGACGACGCAGGCCGCACCAAGGTGCAGACACTCGTCGACGACGCCCTGGGGCGCGGCGCGCGTGCGATCGTCGGGGGAGTGGCCCCGGACGGACCCGGATACTTCTACCCGCCGACGGTCCTCACGGACGTCGATTCGGCGTCGGATCTGATGTCACAGGAAATCTTCGGACCGGTGGCAGCAATCGTCCCGTTCGATACCGAGGACGAGGTGATCGCCCTCGCGAACGACACCGAATGGGGACTCGTCGGATATGTCTTCACCCAGGACATCGACCGGGCTCTGCGGATGGGGGAGCGCCTCGAGGTGGGCATGGTCGGCCTCAACACGGGTCTGGTGTCCAATCCGGCTGCGCCGTTCGGTGGCGTCAAACAGTCCGGACTCGGCCGTGAGGGCGGAAAAGTCGGCATAGACGAGTTTCTGGAGTACAAATACTTCGCCATTCCCCGAGGCTGAGAGAGGTTTTCGATCATGCCCAGTTCGAGACGACTGACGCCCATCGACGCACGCAACACGTCGATGGTCATTGCCGACCAGATTCGCGACCGCATCATCGACGGGTCCTACGCCCCCGGTGAGCAGATCAACGAGGCCAACGTCGCCGCGGAACTCGAGATCTCGCGGGGACCGGTGCGGGAGGCGCTGCAGCGCCTCAATCAAGAGGGGCTGCTCGTCAGCTACCGAAACAGAGGCGTGTTCGTCGTCGAGCTGAGCAGTGAGGATGTCACCGAGATCTACGAATCCCGCGCGGCGATCGAGGTCGGTGCCGCATGGACTCTGGTGCACGGTGATCGTGCGCGCCTGGTGTCGGCCGCCGACGAGCTCTCGGCCATCGTGATGCAGATGCAGCCGTTCATCGATCGGGCGGATTGGCGAGGTCTTGCCGAACGGGATCTGGCGTTTCACACCGCACTGGTCGCGGCGACGCGCAACAGCCGAATGTCGCGGATGTACGCCACACTCGCTGCGGAGGCGCGTATCTGCATGGCCAACCTCGAAACCGCGTACTACCGGCCGGAGGCGTTGGTGGAGGAACACCAGCTGATCGTCGACCTGTTGCTCGGTTCGGATTGGGACGCACTGGAAAAGGGCGTACACGAGCACATGGACACCGCCATCCACGACCTGACTCGTGCCATGGACGAGGAGCAGGCCGAACACTCGGCACTGGCCACTCCGGGATAGTCGCCGGTCTGCAACACAGCATTTACATCCGAAGTCTTGCGAACCTCTCACGCCAGCGCCTAGCCTGATTGTCAACAATCTACTAAACCGACCTCATTGAAGGGGGTGCCCGTGAACGACTCACCCGACGCCGCCTACGTCACCGCACTAGGACCCGACGAAACCGCAGGACGGGCCGCTCCCGGCCTGGCTCGATACCCCGATGTCCCGAACAGCACGCCGATCACGTTCACCGACGAGGAGTACGCAGCCCGGCTCGCTGCCGTCCGAGAGCGGATGGCAGCGCAGAACCTCACCGCACTCATCGTCACCGATCCCGCGAACCTCTACTACCTGCTCGGGTACAACGCGCTCTCGTTCTACACCCCGCAGATGCTGTACGTCCCGCTCGAGGGAGAGATGTACTTCTTCGCCCGCGAGATGGACGCCAACGGTGCGTTTCGCACATCGTGGCTGCCGCAGGATCGGACGTTCGGCTACCCCGAAACGTTCGTGCAGCGCAAGGACACTCACCCATTCGTCTGGGTCGCCGCGAAGCTGCGCGAACTGGGGCTGGTGAACAACTTCGAGCACGGCCAGGTGGGTCTGGAGATGGACTCGTACTACTTCAGCCCCAAGGCATTCGAGGCTCTGGTGAAGTCGCTGCCCGAATACCGATTCACCGACTCCTACGAGCTCATCAACTGGGTCCGAGTGGTCAAGTCGCCCGCGGAGATCGCCCTGATGCGCGGTGCTGCGAAAGTCTGCGAGTCGGCCATGTCGGCTGCGTACCAGTCGATCTCGGTCGGTGAGCGGCAGTGCGACGCGGCCGCAGCCATCATGAACGCACAGGTGCGCGGCACCGAGGACTTCGGCGGCGACCATCCGGCCATCGTCCCGATGCTGCCCACCGGTGCCGGAGCCGACACCCCACACCTGACCTGGTCGCATCAACCCTTCGTGCGGGGCGAGACCACCGTCGTCGAACTGGCCGGAGTGTTTCGCCGCTACCACATCCCGATGGCACGCACGATCGTGCTCGGAAAGCCCAGTCCGCGTTTGGATTACCTCGCCAAGTCCACCGGGGAAGCATTGAACGACGTGCTCGCAACCGTACGGGCAGGCGTCACAGCCACCGAGCTGGCGCAGGTGTGGAACACCAGCCTGGCCAAGCACGGACTGCACAAACCGTCACGCATCGGTTACTCGATCGGCATCGCCTACGCACCCGACTGGGGTGAGCGCACCGTGAGCCTGCGCACCGACGACGAGACGGTGCTCGCCGAGAACATGACCTTCCACATCATCGGCGGAATGTGGATGGACGACTACGGATACGAGGTATCCGAAGCCGTTCGCGTCACCGACAACGGCCTCGAAACCTTCACCGCATACCCCCGAGAACTACTGACGAAGGAGTGAGCATGACCGCATCAACGAAGGGTCGTTCCGCAGGCTCCACTCCTGCCACGAAGGGTCGTTCCGCAGGCTCCACTCCTGCCACCCAAAGTCGTTCCGCAGGCTCCACTCCTGCCACACCGAGTCGTTCCGCAGGCTCCACTCCTGCCATTCCCTGGGCCCTGCGGACCGACAAGCTGGTGGGGTCGGTGATCGATTCCTCGACATCGCTGCTCGCTGCACAGAAGCACGACATCGTTCGATTCGCAATGGGATCTCCTGCCGCCGAGACGGTTCCGGCCGCTGCGTTCACCGACATCGCCGGCAGCGTGCTCACCGCGGACGCGTTCGATTACGGTGCCACCGAGGGCGATCCGGGCTTGCTCGACGCGTTGCTCACCTATCTCGATTCGGTGGGTGAACCCACGACGGAGGAGCGGGTGGTGATCACCTCCGGCGGGATGCAGGGTCTCGACATCGCATGCAAGCTGTTCATCGATCCGGGCGACCTGGTGATCGTCGAAAGTCCCACGTACACCAACGGAACCGCCACCGTGCTCAGCTACGGAGGCGACATTCTCGAGGCCCCGATGGACAGTGACGGTCTCATCGTCGAGGCGTTGCCCGAGCTCGTCGAGCGTGCGGGTCGAGTGCCGAAGATGATCTACGTGATCCCCAACTTCCAGAACCCGTCCGGGGTCACCCTGTCGCTCGAGCGTCGTCGGCTGCTCATCGAGCTGGCGCACACGTGGGGATCGGTGATTCTGGACGACGATCCGTACGGTCTACTCCGCTTCTCGGGTGATCCGATTCCCAGTTTCGGCACGCTCAGTCCCAACGACCCGTTGATCTTCTCGGTGCGGACCTTCTCCAAGATGATCGCCCCTGGCCTGCGAGTGGGGTGGGTTGACGCTGCGCCCGAGGCACGGCAGTTGATCGTCAACGCCAAACAGGCCATGGACACGTGCACCAATCTGCCCGGTCAGCGGATGGTGGCCGAGTACATTCGGCGCGGCCTGCTCGACGAGCATCTTAGATCGTTGGCCTCGGTGTACCTGCCCCGCAAGGTCGCGATGCAGAACAGCATCGAAAAATACTTCGGCGAGTCGATGTCGACAACGGACCCCGAGGGAGGGTTCTTTCTCTGGGCCACGTTGCGCGGCAACGACGTCGACTTCTCGACGCAGGACCTGTTCGAGACGGCGCTGGCCGAGGGCGTTGCCTACATACCCGGGCCGGCGTTGTCGGTGGGTGGGAAGTTCCACGATTCGTTGCGGCTGTGCTTCGCCTCGTCGACGCCCGAACGCATCGACGAGGGAATCCGACGACTGGCGGCCGCGGTGGAGAAGTCCAAGCACCTGCTCGCCTCCGATCCCACCCGATGACCGTTTCGACTTCCGAACGCGCTCTTCTCGGTTCGATCGACGAGCACGAGATCGTCTCTCTGACTGCGGCATTGATCGACGCCGGCGGCGAGAACCCAGGAGACACGGAGGAAAATACTGCGAAGGTGCTCGCCGAGCACTGTCGGGCACTGGGATTCGACGTTCGGACCGTCGAGGTGGCTCCGGGCCGGCCCAACGTCATCGTGTCCATCGGATCCGACGAGCGGCCGGGAGTTCTGTTCGTCGGTCACTCCGACGTGGTTCCGGCGGGGTCGGGCTGGACCACCGATCCCTTCTCCGCCGTGGTTCGAGACGGCCGGATCATCGGCCGCGGGGCCTGTGACATGAAAGGCGGCCTGGCCGCAGTGGTTGCGGCGATGACCGCAGTGCACCGTGCCGGTCTCGCGGACGAGTATCCGATGACCTTGGCGTGTCTGGTCGACGAGGAGGACACCGGTCTCGGTATCCGAGCGTTCGTCGCCGCGTCGTCGCAACGGAATTACAGCTGTTGCGTGGTGGCAGAGCCGACGGACCTGGTCACCATCGTCGGATGCCGAGGCGCGACGAACCTCGAGATCGAGGTTCGTGGCCGATCCGCGCATGCGGGTCAGCCACGCAACGGAGCGAACGCCATCTCTGCTGCAGCACGCATCATCGGAATCATCGAGGGCTCCCAGGCCGAGCTGGACGCGAACCCCGACCCCGAACTGGGTCCGGCCACCTGGAATGTGGGGACGATAGCGGGAGGAACGGGCACTTCGATGGTCGCCGATCGGTGTGTCGTCACCGTCGACCGCCGTTTGTTACCCGGCGAAAGTGCCGCCGGCGTCGTCGGCGATCTGCGGGCACGCATCGAATCTGCGGAACTCACCGGGTCCGGTATCGACGTCGACATCGGTATCGCGATGGAAATGCCGGGCTTTCTGACCAGCGTGAACAACGGATTGGTCACTACCGCAGTGCAATCGGTTATCGACAGCGGATTTGGCCGTTCCACTGACATCTGGACGGCATCGTGCGATGGTGGTTTTGTGGCACAGCAGATGGGAATACCCACCGTCGTGCTCGGTCCGGGGGAGATCGAAGAACAAGCACATCGGCCGGACGAGTCCGTCGCCGTGCGGCAATTGACCGACAGCGCAAGGACGTACGCATTGATCGCCACCAGAATTGCTGCACTACCAGGACTTTAGCGCTGCCCGAGGGGGTTGGCCGAAACCCATGTTCTGCATCGCCGTAATGTCGAACGCTGCGAAGTACCACACCGACGCTCCACTTTGTCCACAAAAGCGAGAGGTATTTCGACCGTGACCGAAAAATCAGGGTCGGCAGGATCGCCGACCGGATATCCCCCGAGCACCGACACTCTGAGCCCGGACGAGACCAAGGTTCTGCATCGCGCCATCGGCGGATCCGCTCTCGGTAACGCCGTGGAGTGGTTCGACTACGCGGTGTACGGCTACCTGGCCGTGTACATCGCCGCAAACTTCTTCCCGTCCGAGGACGGGGGAGCGAGCCTGCTCTCCACCTTCGCCGTGCTGGCCGCGTCGTTCATCATTCGTCCCATCGGCGGCATCGTGCTCGGCCCACTCGGCGACCGCATCGGGCGTCAGAAGGTCCTGGTACTGACCGTCTCGATGATGACGTTGGCCACGGCGACGATCGGTGTGCTGCCCACATTCGACACCATCGGCATCGCCGCACCGTTACTGCTGCTCGTCTGCCGATTGGTGCAGGGCTTCTCCACCGGTGGTGAGTACGGTGGCGCAGCAGTGTTCATGGCCGAATACGCGCCCGACAAACGCCGCGGATTCTTCGGATCGTTCCTCGAATTCGGCACCCTCGCAGGAACCGTGGGCGGTGCCACCCTGTGCACCCTGCTCAACGTCGGGCTCGGCGACGAGACCATGGAGGCCTGGGGCTGGCGAATCCCGTTCCTGGTGACGCTCCCGTTGGGCATCGTTGCACTGTGGCTGCGGACCCGGCTCGAGGATTCACCGGTATTCGCCGAGGCCAAGGAAGACGGCGGCACGGTCGAAGAGGGTGCAGGCGGAGCCGTCACCTCACTCAAGGCCACCATGACGTACTGGCAGCGGATCCTGATCCTGATGGGATTCGTGTTGCTGCTCAACATCGCGTACTACACCGTGCTGACGTTCCTGCCGTCGTATCTCAGCGACACGTTGGGGCACAGCACGACTCAGTCCAACTTCACCCTCGTGGCCATCATGATTATCATGATGGCGATCATCAACCCGATCGGCGCTCTATCCGACCGGGTGGGCCGAAAGCCGTTGCTGCTGGCTGCCTGTGTCGGGTACTTCGTGTTCAGCGTTCCGCTGTTCCTGCTGATCATCAACACCGGATTGATCGGCCAGAGCATCGGCCTCCTCGGTCTCGGAGTGTTGCTGGTCATCATGTGCTCCTGTGTGTCGTCGACCCTGCCCGCGCTGTTCCCCACTCAGGTGCGCTACGGAGCGTTCGCCATCGGATACAACGTCTCGACGGCGCTCTTCGGCGGTACTGCTCCGCTGATCCTCACGTTCCTCATCGATCGAACCGGATCGAACCTGATTCCGGGTTGGTACATGATGATCGCGGCTGCCATCGCCTTCGTGCCGATTCTGCTGATGCCGGAAACGGCTGGGCGCTCGTTGCGCGGAACCCAGTGCCCCGGTGACAACGACGACGAGGTTGCGGCGTCCGGCGTCGAGCTCGTCGGATACAAGAAGAAGTAGCAGTGGCGCCGGTTCTCGTCGTTCTGCACGCCGGCGATCTTCCCGACGGACTCGACTCCGTTGCGGAGGTCGCCGACGTCCGGTACGCCACCGCCGATACCCTCGGCGATGCGGTCGACGGTGCCGACGCGTTGCTGCTGTGGGATTTCTTCTCTCCCGCAGTCGAATCGGCGTGGCCGCGCTGCGGCTCGCTGAAATGGATCCACATCGCCGCCGCAGGCGTCGACTCGTTGATGTTCGACGACCTGGTCGATTCCGATGTGATCGTGACCAATTCGCGGGGAGTGTTCGACCGACCGATCGCGGAGTTCGTGCTGGCCCAGATTCTGGCGTTCGCCAAGGACTCCGAACGTTCGCGCGCACTGCAACATTCGAAGGTCTGGCAGCACCGCGAGACCCGGCGCATCGACGGTGCCCACGCGATGATCGTGGGTACCGGTGCGATCGGCCGCGCCATCGCGAGCCTGCTGACAGCGGTGGGAATGTCCGTCTCGGGTGTGGGCAGGACGGCACGAGAGGGCGACCGAGATTTCGGCACCGTTCATGCCAGTGCCGATCTGGCGTCCGAGGTATCTCGGGCCGACTACCTGGTGCTGGTCGCCCCGCTGACCGATCTGACGAGGGGAATGGTCGACGATTCGGTGCTGGCCGCGATGAAACCCGGTTCACGCGTCGTGAACGTGGGCCGCGGTGAGTTGCTCGACACCGAGGCACTGCTGGCACACCTGGCAACCGGGCACATCGCAGGTGCCGCACTCGATGTGTTCGAGACAGAACCGCTCTCGGCCGACCATCCGTTGTGGACGGCCGAGAACGTGATCGTCACACCGCACATGAGCGGCGATGCCTCGGGGTGGAAGCAACGGCTCGCAGAGCTGTTCGTGGACAACGCACTTCGGCATTTCCGAGGCGAACCGCTGCGCAATGTCGTGGACAAGAAACTCGGCTTCGTGCCGACCTGAGCGGAGACTCAGTAGGCCCGCTCGTACTGCTGTGCCACGGCCGGGAGCATCTCGACGCCGAGTTCGCGGGCGGCGCGCCGTGGCCAGTACGGATCACGCAGCAGCTCGCGTGCCAGCAGCACGGCCGTTGCCTCGCCCTGTGAGACGATCTCCTCGGCCTGCTTGGGTTCGGTGATCATGCCGACCGCAGCGGCGGGCATCGTGGTCTCGTTCTGGATTCGCCGTGCGAACGGAACCTGGTAGCCGGGACCGACCGGAATCTTGGCGTGCACGTTACCTCCGGTCGAGGTATCGACCAGATCCACTCCGTGTTCGGTGAGGATCTGCGACAACGCAACAGTCTGATCCGACGTCCAGCTCGGGGCCTCCAATTCGGCTGTGTTTCCAGCGTTCTCGCTGTTCTCGGGTTCGTCGAGCCAATCCGTCGCCGACAGTCGTACGAAGACCGGCAGCTCTGCAGGCCACACCTCACGCACGGCGTCGACGACCTCGATCAGCAGACGCGTGCGGCCCGCGAAATCCCCGCCGTACGAGTCGGTACGGGTGTTGCTGGCAGGAGACAGGAATTGGTGCAACAGGTAGCCGTGCGCACCGTGGATCTCGGCTACCTGGAACCCTGCTTTCACTGCGCGCTGCGCGGCAGTACGGAAGTCCTCGACGATCTTCGCGATGTCCTCGGCCGTCGCCTCTCGTGGGGTCGCGTAGTCACCGAATGCCACTGCCGACGGGCCGACGGTCTCCCAGCTTCGGGAGTCATCGGCAGGCAAGGACTTGCCACCCAGCCAGGGAGCAGCGGTCGAGGCTTTGCGCCCCGCGTGAGCGAGCTGGATGCCCGGGACGGTTCCGAAGGACGAGATCTCGGCGACGATCTTCGCCAATGCATCGGCCTGGGTGTCGTTCCAGATGCCCAGGTCCGACGGGCTGATGCGGCCCTCGGGGCTCACTGCGGTGGCTTCGGTGATGATCAGTCCGGCACCGCCGATCGCCCGGCTCACCAGGTGGGTGCGATGCCAGTCGCCCGCGACGCCGACATCGTCGCCCGCCTCGTCGGCCGAGTACTGGCACATCGGTGCCATCCACACCCGATTCGGGAAGGTGACAGTGCGCAGGGTCAGAGGCTCGAACAGGACACTCACAAGTGGTTCCTCCGGTCTTCGGGCAGCATCGACGGTCGGTCGACGATCTTCACGCTGTGCTGCAACGACGCGGCGATGCCGCTCATTCCCGGCCCCTATTAGTGTGTAGTTCATGACAGCTTCCGTCTCGGCCGAACCGGTGACCACGACAGCCGACGAGCGCGAGAACGTGCACGCCGCAGCGCGCCGAGCGCGCACCGCATCACGGGCGCTCGCACTGCTGACGACCGCAGAGAAGGACGCTGCGCTGCATGCCGCGGCAGACGCTGTGGTCGCTGCGGCGGAGTCGGTACTCGCCGCGAACGCAGTCGACATCGAGAACGCGCGAGCGGCCGGTACCGATGAGGGGCTGCTGGACCGTCTACGGCTGACTGCGTCGCGCATCGACGGCATCGCGGCCGGGTTGCGGCAGGTGGCCGGGTTGCCCGATCCGATCGGCGAGATCATTCGCGGTTCGACGTTGCCCAACGGGCTCGAGATTCGGCAACTGAGAGTTCCGCTCGGAGTCGTCGGCATGGTCTACGAGGCTCGGCCCAACGTCACCGTCGACGCGTTCGGCCTCGCGTTCAAGTCCGGCAACGCGGTGCTCCTTCGCGGTTCGTCGTCGGCGGCACAGTCCAATGCGGCGTTGGTCGAGGCACTGCAGGGAGCGTTGCGCGAACACGGTCTGCCCGAGGCGGCGGTGCAGCTTCTGGGGAGTGCCGACCGTGCCACGGTCACCCACCTCATTCAGGCCCGCGGACTGGTGGACGTGGTGATCCCGCGCGGTGGAGCGGGTCTGATCGCTGCGGTCGTGCGCGACGCCACGGTCCCGACCATCGAGACCGGCGTCGGAAACTGCCACGTGTACATCCATTCCTCTGCCGATCCGGACACGGCCGAGAAGATCGTGCTCAACGCCAAGACCCGTCGAGTCAGCGTCTGCAACGCCGCCGAGACCGTGCTGGTCGACGCTGCGATCGCCGAGACCATGGTTCCGCGGTTGCTCCAGGCATTCCAGATGCACAGCGTCACGGTGCACGGGGACCTGCCCGGGCTCGTGCCTGCACACGACGAGGACTGGTCGCAGGAGTACCTCTCACTCGACATCGCGCTGAAGGTGGTGGACGGCATCGACGAGGCGATCGAGCACATCGACCGATACGGCACCGGCCACACCGAGGCGATCGTCGCCGCCGACATCCGGGCCGCGCGTGAGTTCACCCAGCGGGTCGATGCGTCCGCGGTCATGGTCAACGCCTCCACGGCGTTCACCGACGGCGAGCAGTTCGGCTTCGGAGCCGAGATCGGCATCTCGACTCAGAAGCTGCATGCGCGTGGACCCATGGGCTTGCCCGAATTGACCTCGACCAAGTGGACCGTGTGGGGCGACGGACACGTCCGAGACTGACACCCCTCGCAGTACCCGGCCAGACCCGATCATCAGGAGCTGTGACATGGATCGTGCCCTACCGACGACACCCCCGCTGTTCGCCAGCGTGGACGACGTCCAGAGGCGCCTGGCCGAGACGGGCTATCTGGCCGACAAGGCCACCGCCACCTCGGTGTTTCTCGCCGATCGCCTCGGCAAGCCGCTGCTGATCGAAGGGCCGGCGGGAGTCGGCAAGACCGAGCTGGCCCGCGCCGTCGCGCAGACGACCGGGGCCGAGCTGGTGCGGCTGCAGTGCTACGAGGGTGTCGACGAGGCCCGTGCGTTGTACGAGTGGAACCACGCCAAGCAGATCCTGCGCATCCAGTCCGGCACCGCTGCCGATTGGGACTCGACCAAGCTGGACGTGTTCTCCGAGGAGTTCCTGCTGGCGCGCCCGCTACTGCAGGCCATTCGCCGGACCGATCCCACGGTTCTGCTCATCGACGAGACCGACAAGGCCGACGTCGAGATCGAAGGACTGCTGCTCGAGGTACTCAGCGACTTCGCGATCACCATTCCAGAACTCGGCACGATCGTGGCCGAGCGGACGCCGTTCGTGGTGCTCACCTCCAACGCCACTCGTGAACTGTCCGAGGCCCTCAAGCGCCGCTGCCTGTTCCTGCACCTCGATTTTCCCGACGCCGATCTCGAGCGCCGGATTCTCGCCAGCAGGGTTCCCGAACTGCCCGAGGCCATCGCCGAGCAGATGATCAAGACCGTGCGGGTACTGCGCGCGATGCAGCTCAAGAAGTTGCCCTCGGTGGCCGAGACCATCGACTGGGGACGCACTCTGTTGGCGCTCGGTATGGACACCCTCGACGACGATGCGGTTCGCTCCACACTCGGTGTGGTGCTCAAGCATCAGTCGGACCAGGTCCGTGCAGCAGCCGAACTCCGGCTCAACTGACATGCAGGCCCCACACGGAATTCCCGGTCACCTCGTCGGTTTCGTCGACGCACTGCGTCGGCGTGGAATTTCGGTGGGGCCGTCGGAGACGGTCGATGCCGGACGCGTCCTGTCGGTTCTCGATCTGCTCGATCGAGAAGCCGTTCGCGAGGGTCTGGCCTGTGCGCTGCTGCGCCGTCCGACGCATCGCGGAGTGTTCGACGCCCTGTTCGACCTGTGGTTTCCGGTGGCATCGGGCACCAGGGACTCGGGGCAGATCGATACCGCGCTGCCGCGCACCGACGCCGGCGACGTCGACATCGATGCGCTCCGCGAGCTGTTGGTGGATCTGCTCTCGGACGATTCGGCCGAGGCCGCGGAGTTGACCCGGATGCTGGCGGCGCAGATGGTCGAGGAGCTCGGACAGTACAAGTCCTCCAACGGGCCGTCGTTCTCGGCATATCAGGCGCTGCGCGACGTTGCGCCCGAAACCTTGCTGCGCAAGATTCTCGACGGATTGCTCGGGCGCAGCGACGACGCACCCGATCGTCCCACCGACGACTACGAGTCCGAGGTTGCCAAACGCACTGCAGCGCAACGTATCGCGGACCTGCGCAAGATGATCGAGAGCGAGACGAGGCGTCGGTCGGCAGAAAAGCTGGGCCGTGAGCGAGTAGCGAGCTACGGGGTGCCCAAGCTCGCGGAGGAAGTCGATTTCCTGCGGGCCTCGGACACGGAGATGGCGGCGCTGCGACGCAACGTCACACCACTTGCCCGATTGTTGGCATCGCGACTCGCGGTGCGGCGCAGCCGAAGCAGGCACGGCTCCATCGACCTGCGTCGGACGTTGCGCAAGTCGATGTCCACCGGCGGCATCCCGATCGATCTGGTCGAACGCAAGCCTCGGCGGGCACGCCCCGAACTGGTTGTGCTGTGCGATGTATCGGGGTCGGTGGCAGGATTCAGCAATTTCACTCTGCTGTTGGTGCACGCACTGCGAGAGCAGTTCTCGCGCGTACGCATCTTCGCGTTCATCGATTCCACCGACGAGGTCACCCAATTCTTCGATTCCGGTTCCGACCTCGGAGCCGCGATGAGCCGCATCATCCGCGAGTCCGATCTCGTGACGTACGACGGACACTCGGACTACGGCCATGCATTGACGACGTTCGACGAGAAGTACGCGCATGCGGTCACCAGTCGCAGCTCGGTGCTGATTCTCGGTGACGCCCGCACCAATTACCGCGAACCGAAGCTGCCCGCGTTGGCGCACATCGTGTCGGTCGCCAAGCATGCGTACTGGCTCAATCCCGAACCGAAATCGCAGTGGGGTTCCGGCGATTCGGCGGCCAAGGTGTACTCCGACGTGATCGCGATGCACGAGTGCCGATCGGCTCAGCAGCTCGCCACCGTGGTCTCGCGTTTGCTGCCGGTGTGAGGCGTGTGACGCCCAGCGGCACCTCGGACGTAGAATCGGCGGTTGTGCAGCGCGAATCCGACTCCGGCGACGACACCGGTGGGCAGCCCGTCCGCCGTTTGGGCGTGATGGGTGGCACCTTCGACCCGATTCACCACGGGCACCTCGTCGCAGCCAGCGAAGTGGCGAACAAGTTCGGCCTGGACGAGGTCATCTTCGTCCCGACCGGAAACCCGTGGCAGAAGGAAGGCAAGTCGGTCAGTCCGGCAGAGGATCGCTACCTGATGACCGTCATCGCGACGGCGTCCAATCCGCGTTTCTCGGTCAGCCGAGTCGATGTGGATCGGGAGAAGTCGACCTACACGGTCGACACACTGCGTGATCTGCGATCGCAGCATCCCAATGCCGAGCTGTACTTCATCACCGGGGCGGACGCGCTCGAGTCGATCCTCACGTGGCAGAACTGGGAGGAGCTGTTCGAGCTCGCCAAGTTCGTCGGTGTCTCACGTCCCGGGTTCGAGCTCGGCGTCGAACATCTCGCCAACCACCTTCGATCGTTGCCCGCGGACACTCTCACATTGATGGAAATCCCGGCACTCGCGATATCGTCGACGGACTGTCGACTTCGAGCCGGTGAGAATCGGCCGGTCTGGTACCTCGTACCGGATGGCGTCGTGCAATACATCTCGAAGAGGAATCTCTACAGACCACGAGGCGCTCAGCGTCTCGACGGATCCGTCACCATGTCGGAACCAGCGCCCCAGAAGAAGCAACCGGCAGGGTCGGTCACCAGCGCAATGACCGCGAACCCGAGCCATACGAGTGGGAGTACACCGAAGTGACTGCAACAGCCGAAGCCGCCGAGATGGCGCGGATCGCCGCGCTCGCAGCCGACGACAAACTGGCCGGCGACGTGGTGATTCTCGACGTGTCCGATCAGCTCTACATCACCGATTGCTTCGTCATCGCCTCTGCGCCGAACGAGCGTCAGGTCAACGCGATCGTGGAGAACATCGAGGATCAGCTGCGTGAGGCCGGACACAAGCCGGTCCGCCGCGAGGGCACCAGAGAAGGCCGTTGGGCGCTGTTGGACTACTCCGACATCGTCGTGCACGTTCAGCACAACGAAGAGCGGAACTTCTATGCACTCGAGCGGTTGTGGAAGGACTGCCCGACCATCGAGGTTCCCGGTCTCGGCCAGCATCCGGCGGCTCCGGAATCGGAGCAATGATCAGACGGCTCATCCTGCTTCGGCACGGTCAGACGGAATACAACGCCACCGACCGCATGCAGGGTCAGCTCGACACCGATCTGTCCGAACTCGGCCGCAGTCAGGCGAAGACGGCCGCCGCCGAACTGGCGACGCGTGAGCCGATCAAGATCGTCTCGTCGGATCTGCGGCGCGCGCTGGACACCGCGAACGCGCTCGGAGATGCAGCCGGCATGGCGGTGTCGGTGGACGAGCGTCTGCGCGAGACCCATCTCGGTCAGTGGCAGGGACTTACCCACACCGAGGTCGACGACATCGCCCCCGGTGCACGGCCGGCCTGGCGCGCCGACGCCACCATCGCCCCACCCGGTGGGGAGAGTCGCATCGACGTCGCCCGACGCAGTGTGCCGCTGGTTCGTGAACTCGCGGCAGGCGTCCCCGAGTGGGGTGCCGACGGCAACGAGCGCCCGCTCGTCCTCGTCGCACACGGAGGTCTGATCGCGGCACTGACCGCCGCGCTGCTCGATCTGCCGACCGATCGCTGGCCGGTGCTCGGAGGCCTCGCGAACACCAGCTGGGTTCAGCTCGGTGCGCACGGACCCGGCGAGAACCCGTCCTGGCGACTGGACGTGTGGAACGCCTCGGCGCGGGTGGCCAGTGACGTCCTCTGAGACGGCGCGACCCGCGCTGCTCGTGCTCGCGGACTCGTTGAGCTACTACGGACCCGAGGGCGGCCTACCCGTCGACGACCCGCGGCTCTGGCCCAATCTCGTTGCGGCGGAACTCGGTTGGACGGTCGAGTTGGTTGCGCGGATCGGCTGGACGAGTCGGGACGCGTGGTGGGCTCTGACCCAGGACCCGCGAGTGTGGGCAGTCATTCCCCGTGCCGGTGCCGTCGTGCTCGGAATCGGCGGCATGGATTCACTCCCGTCGCCGTTGCCGACTGCGCTCCGGGAGCAGATCAGATACGTCCGACCGCCTGCCCTCCGGCGCGTGGTTCGCGCGGGATACCAAGCGGTACAACCTGTTCTGTCGCATCTCGGTTGGCCCGTGGCACTGCCGCCACGGCTCAGCGTCGAGTATCTTGAACAGACCCGCGCGGCACTGGCGTACGTGCGTCCCGAACTTCCCGTCATCGGTACCTATCCGTCCGTGCACCGCTGCGATGCCTACGGCAAGGTGCACTCGGGTCGCGAACCAGCCGTTCGCGCGCTGCGTGCCTGGAGCGCGGACAGGAACGTCCCGATGGTCGACCTCGCCGACGCCGTACGACCGAACATCGAGTCCGAGAACGCGAACCCCGACGGCATCCACTGGGGATGGGACGCCCACATCGCGGTCGCCGACGCGATGCTGGAGGTCCTGCGACCCGTCGCCGCCGGAACGTCGACCGAATTGCCATGACCGTCGCCGTCGTCACCGACTCCTCGTCCTGCCTGCCGGCCACACTCGCTGCCGAGCGAGGGATTGCGATGGTGCCACTGCATGTGCTGGTCGACGGGATCGACCATCGCGAGGGCGTCGACGACATTCCCGAGCAGTCCACCTCGGGCAAGCCGGTGACCACCGCGGGGGCCTCTCCGGGCGAGCTGACCGAGGTCTATGCCGCGACGCTCGAACGCAGCCGAGGTGCCGGTGTGGTGGCCTTGCACATCTCCCGGGGACTGTCGAGCACGTGGGAGGCAGCCCGCCAGGCCGCAGAGCACGTGGGCTCGGCCGTCCGAGTCGTCGATTCCGCCTCGGCCGGAATGGGACTCGGCTTCGCGGTGCTGGCCGCGGCGGACACGGCCGCCGGGGGAGCAGAACTGGACGAGGTGTACCGCGACGCCGTCGCCGCGTCGACGGCGTCGAGATGCTTCATCGTCGTCGACCGACTCGACCACCTGCGACGGGGAGGCCGAATCGGCGCAGCCGCGGCCTTGCTCGGCACTGCACTGGCCATGAAGCCGGTGCTGCACATCAGCGACGGCAAACTGGTGTTGAAGGAGAAGGCGCGGACCTCGTCCAAGGCGCTGAACAAGCTGGTCGACGCCGCCGTCGTTGCCGCGACCGAGGTCGGTGACGAATCGGGGGTTGCGCTCGCGGTGCACCACATGCAGTGCCCGGAGCGAGCCGAGGACGTAGCCGCGATGCTGGCCTCCCGAATTCCGCACTCGACCAGCATCGACGTCTACCCCTTCGGCGCCGTTCTCGGCGCTCATGTCGGCCCCGGCGCGGTCGGTGTGGTCGTGGCTCCGGGACGCCGATAGTCGGGTCGAGTCCTCGGTCGATCCACAGCCTCAGGGTTTGTACACAGGGCAATCGGCGACCTGCGTTCGTCGGTGAGTGAACCGATCGCGGGCACTAGCGTCCTCGAGCATGGGCGGCAACGACGATCGGGCGCACACGGTGGCGCGATTGAACTCCGTGCGCAGACAACACGATTCCGCCCACGATCGCGTCGGGCCCGAGGATTCGCGATCCGACGCCGGGTCCACAGAACCGGATTGGCTGCTGCCGGAAGCACAACGAACCGGCACCCCGTGGTCGACCCTGCTGCCATCGCGGTGGCGATCTGCCCGCGTCGACCCGGGGAAACAGGGGGCAGTGGCGATGGCGGCGGCCGGGGTCTTCGTCGTGCTGGTGGCGGGATTCGCGGTGTTTCGAGACGCACCGACTCCGGCACCTGCGCCGCCGCTCGCTGTGGTCGCGACCGACACGGTGGATACCGATGGAACGGTGGATACCGACGACGCAGTCGATTCTGGTCCGAGCGCCGAGGGCGAACTCGTGGTGAGCGTCGTCGGACTCGTGACGCGCCCCGGATTGGTTCGGCTGCAACCGGGTTCGCGAGTCGCCGACGCCGTGGCCGCGGCAGGTGGCGCAGTCGAGGGTGCCGACTTGCTGGCGCTGAACATGGCCGCGCGAGTCGCCGACGGTGATCAGATCGTCGTCGGAGTCGTGCCGCCGGAGGCAGCTCCACCGGTGAGCAGTACGACATCCGAAGTCGGCACATCGACAGGCGGTAGCGACGGCGCACCGGCCGGTGTCGGAGGTTCCGCGCCCGGCGGGACGGTGGACCTCAATGCCGCGACCGTCGCGGAACTGGACGCGTTGCCCGGGGTCGGGCCGGTCACCGCAACCTCGATCGTCGGTTGGCGAGAGATCAATGGCCGCTTCTCAACTGTGGATCAGCTGTCCGAGGTGGACGGTATCGGGCCCGGCAGACTGGCGAAGATCCGAGACCTGGTGCATGTCGGGTGACCACCGATACCGCGTCGGCCGGTGCGCCGCAGACCGAGGATCGTCTGCCGTTCGATGTGCGTCTGGTTCCGGCCGCTGCGGTGTGCTGGTCGATCACCGCGATCGGAATTCGCGGAGGACCCGGTGCTGCCCTCGCTGCCACCGCGTCGGCGGTTGCGGTGGTGCTGGTCGTCGCAGTAGCACTGCACGGGTTGGCGATTCGGCACGCCTGGCCGGGGCCGAGTCGGTCCGGTGCGGTCGCGGTGATCGTGCTGGCGTTGTGCTTCGGGGGAGCGACCTGGCTCCAGATGCGCTCGTTGGCAGAACATCCCGTCGCTGCGGCGGCGGAGAACCGGGCGTGGGTGACCGCGTCGGTGCGGCTGGAGGAGGATCCACGCCTGCTGTTGTCGGCCGGGCCCTCGATGGTGATGACGAAGGCCGAGATGACTCGCGTGGACGTCGGCGGTGAGGCGCTGTACGTGGGCGGACGGGTGTCGATCATCGCCCCGGAATCGAGTTGGTCGGCATTGCTGCCGGGCCAGGAGGTCACCGTGCGGGGCAGGCTCGGTGTGCCGCTTCGACCGGACATGAGCGTGGCCGTCATCCGCACTTCGGGTCCGCCCGTCACCGTGAACGAGCCCGGGGCGATCTCTGCTACCGCCGGCACCTTCCGGTCGAATCTGGCTGCGGTTGCGCAGAATTCGATGCCACCGGATCGTGCAGGTCTGCTACCCGGTCTCGTGGTCGGGGACGTTTCCCGGTTGGACGAGACGGTCACCGAGAACTTCCGGGCGGCCGGGCTGACGCATTTGACAGCTGTGTCGGGCGCAAATTTCTCCATCGTGATCGGGGCGGTTCTGTTGGTGCTGCGAGGAATCGGAATCGGTCCCCGCGCAACGGTCGCGGTGGCGTTCGTCGTACTCGTGGCCTTCGTGATCGTGGCCCGGCCGTCGCCGAGTGTGGTGCGGGCGGCAGTGATGGGGTCGATCGGTCTGGTGGCGTTGGTCACCGGCCGACGAAGGCAGGCGGTTCCGGCGCTGTGCGGCGCGGTGTTGGGTTTGCTCGCGTGGTGGCCGAGGCTGGCGGTGGATGTCGGATTCGTACTGTCGGTGTTCGCCACCGCGGGGCTCGTGCTCGTCGCTCCGATCTGGGTCGACTGGCTTCGCGCACGTGGGTGGCCGAGGGCGGCAGCGGAGGTGGTGGCGGTCGCAGCGGCGGCACACGCGGTGACGGCACCGGTGGTCGCGGCCATGACCGGAACGTTCAGCGTGGTGGGCGTCGCAGCGAATGTGTTGGCGGCACCGGTCGTCGCTCCGATCACGGTGGTGGGGATCGTCACAGCAGTGATCGCCACCGTCAGCGGGTCGCTCGCGGAAGTGGTGGCGCAGCTGGCGTCCGCACCACTGTGGTGGTTGATCGCGGTGGCGGAGGAGGCTGCGTCGGTGCCGGTAGCGGGCGTTGTGGTCCCCGACGGCGTCCGGGGCGCAGCGTTGGCAGCGTTGTCGACTGCCGCCCTGCTGACGGCCCTGCGTTTCATCGTGTTCCGGTGGGTGGCCGCGGCGGTGGCCCTGGCGGCACTCGCATTGTGGACGGCGCACGTTCTGTGGTGAGTGCTCGGACTTCGAGCGGATGGTCGCAGTGTCGGCCACGCATGGCACGATCATGGTCGTGACTTCGAGTGTGGCTCCTCTGCATCTGGTTCTCGGCGACGAGGAACTTCTGATGGATCGCGCGGTAGCCGCGATCGTGGCTCAGGTGCGTGCGAATGCTGCGATTCCGGGGGAGGATCTGCCGGTCACGCGGTTGCGCACCGGTGATGCCAGTGCCCCGGAACTCGCCGAACTGCTCAGTCCCTCGCTGTTCGCCGAGGACCGTGTTCTCGTGCTCGAGGCCGCAGCCGAGGCAGGCAAGGACGCTGCCGCGCTGGTACTCGACGCCGCTACCGATCCGCCCGAGGGTGCTGTGGTGGTGGTTATGCACTCCGGCGGCGGCCGGGCCAAGGCGATGGTCGGTGCATTGCAGAAATGCGGAGCACAGGTGCACGAGTGCGCCAAGCTCACCAAGCCCGCCGAACGCATCGACTTCGTCCGCGGAGAATTTCGTACCGCAGACGTCCGGGTGAGCGGCGACGTCATCGAGGCGGTCGTCGAGTCCGTCGGCAACGAACTTCGTGAACTTGCCTCGGCGTGTTCGCAATTGGTCTCCGACACCGGCGGCAAGGTGGACCTCGCCGCGGTGCGTCGCTACTACTCCGGCAAGGCCGAGGTCTCCGGATTCGACGTCGCGGACAAAGCAGTGATCGGTGACCGTGCCGGCGCTCTGGAGGCTCTACGTTGGGCGATGCACCGGGGCGTGGCGCACGTGCTGCTCGCCGACGCGTTGGCCGATGCCGTTCGCACCATTGCGCTGGTGGGCTCGGCGGGCCGCGGCGACCCCTTCCGAATGGCAGGGGAGCTGGGTATGCCGCCGTGGAAGATCAAGAAGGCGCAGGGTCAGGCGCGCGGCTGGAACGGCCGATCGATCGCACAGGCGCTGCGCGTTGTCGCGCAGCTCAATGCCGACGTCAAAGGTCAAGCAGCGGATGCTGACTACGCGGTGGAGAGAGCAGTGGCCGAGGTCGCATCACTGGGTAGGTGACGTCGGCAGAGTGCAGAGAGCACGAAAAAGCCCGCCGCATCCTGGTCGGATGCGGCGGGCTCGATCGAGCTCAGTGATGTATCAGAGCTTGTTGACTGCGAGAGCCAGTGCCGACTTCTTGTTGGCTGCCTGGTTCTTGTGGATGACGCCCTTGCTGGCTGCCTTGTCGAGCTTGCGGCCTGCATCGAGAAGAATCTCGGAAGCCTTGTCCTTGTCGCCCGCAGCCTGTGCCTCGCGGAACGAGCGGATGACGGTACGAAGCGAGGACTTCACCGACTGGTTGCGCAGGCGTGCACGCTCGTTGGTGAGAATCCGCTTCTTCTGGGACTTGATATTGGCCACGCGTAAAATCCTTGTCGTCTTCGTCGGTATTCCGGTCAGGGCGATCCATGCTGGAATGCCCGAAGTCTGCTGCTGAGCGTTGGAGCCCTGCGCCGAAGATCGAGAATACCAGCACGGTCGGCCAGAACCCAATCCGGAGTGGGGTGACGATGCGTTTCAAGAAATTAACGCTTCTACCGCGCCTAACTCCTGTCTCTGTAGCAACATGGCCAGAATGAGTCCGCGATCGGCAACGCCTGCCACCACCAAGGCCAAAGCGACCAAAACCAAGACAGCGGATCGTGTCGAACCCGAAGCCGACGGAGTGTTCGGAGGGTATTCCGACGTCGGAAAGTACAGTCTCGCCTTCGACGAGATGTTCGACGCGGACGGGCGCACCCGAACTCCGTACAAGGGCATCCACACCGCACTCGCCCCGGCGAACGCGGTGGACCTGGACGCGAGATCCGACGCGCTGGGACGAGCCTTCATCGACCAGGGCATCACGTTCTCCCTGTCCGGTCAGGAACGCCCCTTCCCGCTCGACCAGGTTCCCCGCGTCATCGCAGCAGGGGAATGGTCACGACTCGAGCGCGGCATCAAGCAGCGTGTCAAAGCCCTCGAGATGTTCCTCGCCGACATCTACGGCGACCAGGAAATTCTGCGCGACGGCGTGGTACCCAAGCGGCTGGTGACCTCCTGCGAGCATTTCCACCGCGAAGCGGTCGGCATCACGCCACCCAACGGTGTGCGCATCCACGTCGCCGGCATCGACCTCGTCCGTGACGCTCAGGGCACCTTCCGAGTGCTGGAGGACAACCTGCGGTCGCCGTCGGGCGTGTCCTACGTGATGGAGAACAGGCGGACCATGGCCCGGGTGTTCCCCGACCTGTTCGCCAGCCACCGCGTCCGCGCCGTCGGCGATTACGCCTCGCACCTGCTGCGAGCACTGCGCGCATCCGCCGCCCTCAACGAGGCCGACCCGACTGTGGTGGTTCTCACTCCAGGCGTGGCCAACTCGGCGTACTTCGAGCACTCGTTGCTCGCGCGACTGATGGGTGTCGAACTCGTCGAAGGACGAGACCTGTTCTGCCGAGACAACATCGTCTACATGCGCACCACCGAGGGCGAGCGTCAGGTCGACGTCATCTACCGACGTATCGACGACGACTACCTCGACCCCATGCAGTTCCGTCCCGACTCGGTGCTGGGAGTGGCAGGTCTGGTCAACGCCGCCCGCGCAGGCAACGTCGTCATCTCGAGTGCCGTCGGAAACGGCGTCGGCGACGACAAGCTCGTCTACACCTACGTTCCGACGATCATCGATTACTACATGGGCGAGAAGCCGTTGCTGGCCAACGTCGATACGTTCCGGTGCTGGCTCGACGACGAGTGCGAGGAAGTTCTCGACCGCATCGACGAACTGGTCATCAAGCCGGTGGAAGGCTCGGGCGGCTACGGCATCGTCTTCGGACCCGACGCCTCACCGAAGGAACTCGCGACGATCAGCAAGAAGGTTCGCGCGGATCCGCGCGGCTGGATCGCGCAGCCCGTCGTGCAGCTCTCGACGGTGCCGACCAAGATCGGCGACCGTTTGGTACCACGCCACGTCGACCTACGGCCGTTCGCTGTCAACGACGGCGACGACGTCTGGGTGTTGCCCGGCGGTCTCACTCGGGTCGCGTTGCCGGAGGGTTCCTTGGTGGTCAACTCGAGCCAGGGCGGCGGCAGCAAGGACACCTGGGTTCTGGCCACCCGAACGTCTCAGGAGGAGCAGGAGCTCGCAGGCGAGGAGATCGTCAGCGTTCCGCCGGAGTCACCGATGGCCGAACAAGGCCCCGAGCTGACGATGGACCAGCAGATGAATCAGCAACAGCAACAGCAACAGCAGCAAGCAACGAACTCGGACTCGAACGGCGGTGGACAGTAAATGCTCGCGCGCAACGCAGAGTCGCTCTACTGGATCGGGCGGTACGTCGAGAGAGCGGACGACACGGCCCGCATTCTCGACGTCACCGTCCACCAGCTTCTCGAAGACGCCACGGTCGATCCCGACCACACCTCGCGAGTGTTGTTGCGAGTGCTCGGGTTCAAGCACGAGCCGGACGTCTCGCTCGACGTGTGGTCGCTCACCGAGGTCGTCGCCTTCAGCCGAGACGGATTGGGTTCGATCGTGGACTCACTGTCGAGCGCGCGCGAGAACGCCCGCGGTGCGCGTGAAGTCACGTCCAGTGAGATGTGGGAGTGCTTGAACACCACGTACAACGGGTTGAACGAGCGCATCAGGGCGTCCAAGCGCACCGGCCCGGCCGAGTTCTTCAGCTACATCGAGGAGCGCGCCGCGATGTTCGCCGGTCTCGCGGACTCCACCCTCAGTCACGACGACGGCTATCGCTTCCTCCTGCTCGGTCGCTCGGTCGAGCGCATCGACATGATCGTTCGGTTGTTGCTCTCGCGAGCCG
The DNA here is from genome assembly GCF_040636045.1 of Rhodococcus sp. NPDC006774. Lineage (NCBI taxonomy): Bacteria > Bacillati > Actinomycetota > Actinomycetes > Mycobacteriales > Nocardiaceae > Rhodococcus > Rhodococcus sp. NPDC006774. Next base: position 79,461 of record NZ_JBEYIW010000003.1, read on the forward strand.
GTGACCGGCCGTCGTCGCCGGCGTGGGTCACTGTGCTTCGCTCCGCCGGTGCCCACGACACCTACCTGCGCACCTACCGCGGCGCGCTCGACGCCCAGCGAGTTCTCGAATTCATGTTGTTGGACAGGCTCTTTCCGCGATCGGTGTTCTACGCACTCAACGAGGCGGAACGTTCGCTGGATCAGCTCGACCATCAGCCCAACAGTCGAGTCGGTGCGCGCGCCGAAGCGCAGCGCCTACTCGGTCGCGCTCGTAGCGAACTCGAATTCCTCCGTCCCGGGGAAATTCTCGACGATCTGCAGGAGCGCCTGCTCTCTCTGCAGGAAACCTGCCGTGAGCTCGGTGATGCGATCTCCAAGCAGTATTTCCACGCCGCTCCGTGGGTTGCGTGGACGGACGCCGGCTCCGGAACATTCGAAGATCAATTGGAAGGTGAACTGTGAGCTGGCGTATGCGTGTCGTGCACACCACGGGCTATCAGTACGACGCACCGGTGACGTCGTCGTACAACGAGGCTCGGTTGACGCCGCGAAGTGACAATCGGCAGAACGTGATTCTGAACCGAGTCGAGACCAACCCGGTGACGCGTTCCTATCGCTACACCGACTACTGGGGCACTGCGGTGACGGCGTTCGACCTGCACGCACCGCACACGGAGCTCGAGGTCACCGGATCGTCGGTGGTCGAGACCGATCCCTTCGTCTACCCGGACGAGAACGCCTCCTGGGAAGAACTCGCGAGCGATCCGGTCATCGACCGTTTCAACGAGGTCCTCGACAACACCGAGTACGTGCCGAAGAACAGGCAACTCGCGTCGGTGGCGAAGAAGCTGTCGAAGGGCCTACCGCCGCAGGAATCGGTGGTCGAGATCTCCAACTGGGTCAACCAGGAGATGTCCTACGTGCCGGGAACCACCGGCGTGCACACCTCGGCCGTGGAAGCGTGGTCGGAGAAGAAGGGCGTCTGCCAGGACTACGCCCACCTGACGCTGCTGATGCTGCGCAGCGTCGGCATCCCCAGCCGGTACGTCTCGGGCTACCTGCACCCGAAGAAACAGGCCGCGATCGGTGCGACGGTGGAAGGCCAGAGCCACGCCTGGATCGAGGCCTGGACCGGTGCGTGGTGGGGCTACGACCCGACCAACGCCATCGCCGTCAACGAGCAGCACGTGTCGGTCGGACTCGGCCGCGACTACGCCGACGTCCCCCCGCTCAAGGGCATCTTCTCCGGCGGCGGTTCGACGGCTCTCGACGTGGTCGTGGAAATCACGCGGTTGGCTTGAGCTCGGTGCGCGTTGTGCGCCCTTTCATGGGCGCACAACGCGCACACATCAGTTCCAGCCGAAGTCGCGGCGCAGTCTGTTTGCCACGGAATCGAATTGGGGCTTGCTCAGAATTGCGCCCTCGCGTCGGATACCGTCCTCGGGCACGTCGAGAACTCGATCCAGGCGAATCCAGCTCGGTCGGCCCTCGGCGTCCCAGGCCCCGGACCCGATCGACTGCCAGTCACGGTCTCCGTCGCGGCTGCTCTGGCTCGACAACATCAGGCCGAGCAGATCGTCGCCCTCGCGTCCGATGACCAACACCGGGCGGTCTTTGCCCTGGCTGGCATCCTCCTCGTACGTGACCCAGGTCCAGACGATTTCGCCGGGGTCGGCTTTGCCGTCCAGGTCGGGGGAGTACTCGATGGTGCGGGCTCGTTGTGCCGTAGGCCTGGTCTGCGACGCCACCGGACGCCCCGGACGAGGAGTCGGGGCGGATGTGCGCGTGGCCGTCCCGCTGATCGCGTCCTTGCCCTTCTGCACGGCACCGGACTTCTGCAATTGACGCAGTAGCCGAGGGCCCTCGCGCATCGCGATCTTGCCCAGTTCCTTGCCGAATCTGCTCCAGTTGCCAGCCATGCGGCGAGTGTAGCGATGCAGACGCTGCTGCTCATCGCCCGAACCGCGGCGACGTGAACACCCGAGTCGGACAGCCGGGGACGGCGCACCGTTCTCGGCGTGGGACGATAGAGAAACCCGTTCGCTCATTTCGAACACGCCAGCCGAAGGATACGAGTGCCCAGCTTCGCCGACACGACGTTCACCGATCCGTCCAGGATCAGGAACTTCTGCATCATCGCCCACATCGACCACGGTAAGTCGACGCTGGCCGACCGGATGTTGCAGCTCACGGGCGTCGTCGACGACCGGTCGATGCGCGCGCAGTACTTGGACCGGATGGACATCGAGCGCGAGCGCGGCATCACCATCAAGGCGCAGAACGTGCGACTTCCGTGGGTCGTCGACGGTGACGAATTTGTCCTGCACCTCATCGACACGCCCGGCCACGTCGACTTCACCTACGAGGTATCGCGCGCACTCGAGGCCTGCGAAGGGGCAGTGCTGCTCGTCGACGCTGCGCAGGGCATCGAGGCGCAGACGCTGGCCAATCTGTACCTCGCTCTCGACAAAGAGCTCACCATCATCCCGGTGCTCAACAAGATCGACCTGCCGGCCGCCGACCCGGACCGCTACGCCGCCGAGATCGCCCACATCATCGGGTGCGAGGCCGACGACGTTCTGCGCGTGTCCGGCAAGACCGGTGTCGGCGTCGAGGAATTGCTCAACGAGGTCGTCAAGCTGGTTCCGGCCCCGGTCGGCAATCCGGACGGGCCGGCCCGCGCGATGATCTTCGACTCGGTCTACGACACCTACCGCGGCGTTGTCACCTACGTCCGCGTCGTCGACGGTGCCCTGAATCCCCGTGAGAAGGTCACGATGATGTCGACCGGCTCGACCCACGAGCTGCTCGAGGTCGGCATCGTCTCGCCCGATCCCAAGGCCACCAAGGGCCTGGGCGTCGGCGAAGTGGGATACCTGATCACCGGAGTGAAGGACGTCCGTCAGTCCAAGGTCGGCGATACCGTCACCACCTTCCGCAAGGGCGCGACCGAGCCGCTGACCGGCTACCGTGAGCCCCGTCCCATGGTGTACTCGGGCCTCTACCCGCTCGACGGTTCGGATTACCCCGACCTGCGCGACGCTCTGGAGAAGCTGCAGCTCAACGATGCTGCACTGACGTACGAGCCCGAGACTTCGGTGGCGCTCGGATTCGGCTTCCGCTGCGGCTTCCTCGGGCTGCTGCACATGGAGATCACCCGCGAGCGGCTCGAGCGAGAGTTCAACCTGGACCTGATCTCGACCTCGCCGAACGTCGTCTACCGCGTCGAGATGGAAGACGGTGCCGAGCACATCGTCACCAACCCGTCGTACTGGCCCGAGGGCAAAGCGCGCGAGGTGTTCGAGCCGATGGTCAAGTGCACCATCATCTCGCCGAGCGAGTTCATCGGTTCCATCATGGAACTGTGCCAGGGACGACGTGGCGAACTCGGCGGCATGGATTACCTGTCCGAGACCCGCGTGGAACTGCGTTACACCATTCCGATGGCCGAGATCATCTTCGACTTCTTCGACATCCTGAAGTCGCGGACACGCGGATACGCCAGCCTCGACTACGAGGAGATCGGCGAGCAGAGCGGAGCGCTCGTGAAGGTCGACATCCTGCTGCAGGGTGAGGCCGTCGACGCGTTCTCGGCGATCGTGCACAAGGACGCTGCTGCTGCCTACGGCAACAAGATGACGACCAAGCTCAAGGAACTGATTCCGCGTCAGCAGTTCGAGGTGCCGATCCAGGCCGCCATCGGATCTCGCATCATCGCCCGCGAGAACATCCGCGCGATCCGCAAGGACGTTCTGGCCAAGTGCTACGGCGGCGATATCAGCCGTAAGCGCAAGCTGCTCGAGAAGCAGAAAGAGGGTAAGAAGCGTATGAAGACGATCGGTCGCGTCGAGGTACCGCAGGAAGCCTTCGTCGCCGCGTTGTCCTCGGAATCTTCCTCGGACAAGCCGAAGAAGTAGGGCAGCAGTTCCGGGTCGCAGGAATTGACCTCACACCCTTTCTGCCGACCGCGCGCCCCCGCTCGCCACAGAACAGGGGCGCGCAGTTGTCAGTAGGGGCGCGCGGTCCCACCGAACCCTGTCGGAAATGGCGGGCGAGTACATTTCGAACCTGTGACGACGCCGATTCTGAAGCAGCTGCGTGTTCCCGTTGTCGGTGCGCCGATGGCAGGTGGTCCTAGTACTCCTGAACTCGCCCGTGCGGTGTCGGAGGCAGGTGGACTGGGCATGATTGCCGGTGCGCTGTTGACGCCCGAAGCCTTTGCGGCGCAGATCGATTCGATGCGCGGTCTGCTGTTCGGTGTCAATCTCTTCCTGCCGGAGGAGCCATCGGGTGCGGATGTGGAGTCCTATGCCGAGCGCCTGGCACCCTGGTTCGAGCGTTTCGACGCAGAGCCGGGAGAGTTGATTCGACGTGACGACTTCTACGCCGAGAAGTTCGCCTGGCTGCTGGCGCACCCGGTACCGCTGGTGTCGAGTACGTTCGCGACGTTCGACGCGGACGAGGTCGCCCAGTTGCACGCCGTGGGAACCGAGGTGTGGGCCACCGTCGCCACCGCGTCGGACGCATCGGTGGCCACCGCCAACGGGGTGGACGCGCTGGTGGTGCAGGGACCCGAAGCGGGCGGTCATCGAGGTACCTTCGACGGCTCGGCCCCGGACGAGCCTCTGACCGAACTGCTGATCGCAGTGCGTGAAATATCCGATCTACCGCGGATCGCCGCGGGCGGACTGATGGATGGCAACGACATTGCGCCACTGCTGGATTCGGGTGCCGCGCATGCCGCGCAGCTCGGTACGGCGTTTCTGAACACGCCGGAAGCCGGGACCAAGCCCGTGCACCGAGAGCAACTGACCGTCGCTCCCGACACCGCGGTGACGAAGGCGTTCTCCGGTCGCCCTGCGCGGGGGCTGGTCAACGAGTTCATGCGTGAGAACTCCGACGCAGCACCGCTGGCGTATCCCGATCTGCACTACCTGACGGCGCCGATGCGCGCCAAGGCCGCAGCGGCAGGGGATCCGTCGGGACTGTCGATGTGGGCCGGCACCGGTTTTCGCCGTACACAGGCGGCACCCGCAGCCGAGTTGATCGCCGAATGGGCGAAGCAACTCGGCCGCTGAGCCCGCACTCTCAGGGGTTGGCGTGGGCAGGCTGGAAGTGCCCCGACACCTGGGCTTCCTCGGCGCGGATGACGTGCACCACCGCGTTGATGAGTGCGAGGTGCGTGAAAGCCTGCGGGAAGTTGCCGAGGTGACGGCCGGTGCGGTGGTCGATCTCCTCGGCGTAGAGCTTGAGCGGGCTCGCGTACCCCAACAGACGCTCGCAGAGATGCTTGGCGCGCGGGAGTTCGCCGATCTCGACCAGCGCCGATACGAGCCAGAAGGAGCAGATCGTGAATGTCCCTTCCTCGCCCGCCAGACCGTCGTCGGTGGTATCGGTTCGGTAGCGCAGGACCAGGCCGTCCTCGGTCAGCTCGTCGGCGATGGCCAGCACCGTCGCACGGATGCGTTCGTCCTCGGCAGGCAGGAATCGAAGCAGCGGTGCGAGCAGCAGTGACGCATCGAGCGACGGGTCACCGTAGCGCTGAGTGAGGACACCCCGAGAATCGGTGCCGTTCTCGAGAATGTCCGCCTTGATCTCGTCGGCGATCTCGTTCCACTTGGCCGAATACTCCTTCTCGCCGTGGATGTCGGCGAGCTTGGCACCGCGGTCGAGCGCGACCCAACACATGAGCTTCGAGGAGGTGAAGTGCTGCGGTTCACCGCGCACCTCCCAGATGCCGCGATCGGGCTTGCGCCAATTGGCGATCGCCTCCTCCACCTGTCGCTTGAGCAGGGGCCACAGGAATTCGGGGACGTGCTCGCGCGACTTGACATGCAGATACACCGAGTCGAGCATCGTGCCCCAGATGTCGTGCTGCTCTTGGTCGTAGGCTCCGTTGCCGATACGCACCGGACGTGCGCCGTCGTATCCGGACAGGTGTGGCAGCTCGCTCTCGTCGAGCGTCTTCTCGCCGCCGATGCCGTACATGACCTGTAGCGGATTGACCTCGCCGTTGGCTGTGGTCGCCACATCGGACATGAACGCGAAGAAGTCGTTGGCCTCACGGTCGAGTCCGAGTGTGTAGAGGCCCCACAGTGCGAACGTCGAGTCTCGTACCCACGTGTAGCGGTAGTCCCAGTTGCGTTCTCCACCAGGAGTTTCCGGAAGCGACGTGGTCGACGCCGCCAGCAGTGCACCGGTGGGGGCGTAGGTCAGACCCTTGAGCGTCAGGGCGCTGCGCTGCAGGTAGCCCCGCCACGGGTGATCGGGGAACCGGCCGATCGTGATCCACTGCCGCCAGCACTCGGACGTGCGCCACATCTTGTCCGCGGCTTCCTCGAACGTCTGCGGCGCAGGCAGATCCGACCACGACAGCGCGACGAACACGTTGTCGCCCTCCGTCATTCGGGTGCGGGCGCGGGCTTCACGTCCTTCGATGCCGATGCGGAGGTTGGTGGTCAGCTTCAACGTGGGCTGATCACCGCCCGCACTGGCCTCGCAGGTTGCGGTGGTTTCCTCGTACACCTTGCCGGTGTACTCCCACTTCGCCGGCGCACGGTGGTAGTCGAAGGCCGGCTCGCAGCTCATCTCGAGTTCGACCGTGCCGCTGACGCACTTGATGGTGCGCAGCAGGATGTGTTCGGCGTCCCAGTCGCTCGGTGCGCGCTTGTGGGTGCGAGAGCGCTGATCGGTGTTGTGCCACGGTCCCATGACGAGTGCGTCGCGGACCACGAGCCAACCGGTTTCGGTCTGCCACGTCGTTTCGACGATCAGTCCTCCGGGCAGATACCGCCGTGCCGCCGGCACCGATTGACCGTATGGGCCGACACGGAAATGGCCTGCGCTGCGATCGAGAACCGCGCCGAAGATGCTGGGGGAGTCCGGCCGAGGCACACACATCCACTCGACCGATCCGTTGCGAGCGATCAGGCAGGTCGTCTCGCAGTCCGAGAGGAAGGCGTAGTCGTCGATCGGCGGAAAGGCACTTCGATAGGACGTCAGGGTGGACACCGGTGCGTCGGTACTGCCCAACGCTCCCTGAACCTCGACCCCGCCCAAACCTGGATGCCCCGACCCCATGGCGGGCTCGTCGGCCACCGGGGGCACTGGCGAAACATCTTCGTATGCCGTCATGGCGTAATCATCGACCGATCCACGGCACGCGTCCACTGCTGGTCGTCGATCGGCGTGGCGTGAGAGCGGAACGAGCTGGTTTAAGCTGCGAGGGTGGAATCGATCGCACGCTGGTGGGACGGCGTCGAACTGTGGGTGACGGGTTTGCCGTTCGTGCCACAGTCGGTAGTCGTGCTGCTGGTCATCGTGCCTACCGCGTTCCTGCTGGCACGTGTCTTCGATCGCGTGCTGGCGGTAGTTCTGCACTTGCTCGGGCGTGATGCCCGGGCTGCTCGCGACGCGGAGCCCTCGGGTGCGGCCACCACTACGACGAAGGATGGACAGTAATGCCACGGTCTCGGGTCACGCTGGCGCTCATCGCGCTGCTGGTGCTGGTTGTCATCGCCTGGTTGCTCACTCGATAGCCGATTAGAGTCGGTCCGGAACCTCTGCTAGATTTCTGACCGTGTCTTCTGCCGCCGAGTACCGCGTCCGCCATCAGTTGGCGTTGATTGCTGTCGGCATGCTGGCAGTCGCCGATATCGACTGTTGTTGATTCTTTCCTTCGTCGAATCGGTTCCGTCGATCCGTTGCCCACGCGCCTACATCTCGCGGTCGGGCGGTTCACGACGTACTTTCTGCCACTCACGGTGATCTCGCGATGACACGCGGCCACGGTGGTGCTCCGGTTCGACCTCGGGAATGTCGACTCTGCCCAGCTCGCACTCACTGCACACCATCATGAAAGGCCTTTTCTCGATGAGGCATAACTCTCGCTACCTGCTGACCACGTTCGCGGCCGTGGGAACCCTTCTGCTCACTGCCTGCGGCGGTGGATCGAGTGACGTCGTCGGCGGTGAGCCGGACACCGCGAGCGGCCCCGCGCTGACCCTCGTGGGTTACGCAGTCCCCAAGAATGGTTGGGACGCAATCGGTCCGGCCTTCGCGGCAACCGAGGACGGCGACGGAACGGCGATCAACGCGGACTACGGCGCATCGGGCAATCAGTCTCGCAAGGTGGCCGACGGCGCACCCGCCGATATCGTCAACTTCTCTGTCGAACCCGACATCACCCGTCTGGTGCAGGCAGGCAAGGTCGACGAGGACTGGAATCAGAATGCTTACGGCGGAGTGCCGTTCGGCTCCGTGGTGACCATCGTCGTACGCGAGGGCAACCCCAAGAACATCCGTACCTGGGACGATCTGATCAAGCCGGACGTTCAGGTCATCAGCCCCAGCCCGCTCAGCTCGGGCTCGGCCAAGTGGAACCTGCTCGCTCCCTACGCGGCGAAGAGCAACGGCGGCCAGGACAAGCAGGCCGGTCTCGACTTCGTTCGCACACTCGTCGCCGATCACTTCCCGGTTCAGCCCGAATCCGGCCGCGCCGCAACCGAAGCCTTTCTGCAGGGCCAGGGTGATGCGTTGCTCAGCTACGAGAACGAAGCACTCCTGATCGAGGAACAGGGACAGAACGTGGAGCACGTCGACGTTCCCGTCACGTTCCGCATCGACAATCCCGTGGCCGTGATCAACGACAGCGCCAATCTCGATCGCGCCAATGCTCTGAACGATTTCATCTACACCGACGAGGGCCAGAAGATCTGGGCGGAGGCCGGTTTCCGACCGACGAACCCCGACATCGCGTCGGAGTACTCCGACAAGTTCTTCACCCCCGAAAAGCTGTACACCATCGATGATCTCGGTGGCTGGACCCAGGTGGACGCAGATCTGTTCGGCGACAACGGTGCGATCACGACGATCTATCAGGAAAGTACTCGGTAGAGATCGATGTCATCTTCGACCACCGAAGCCGCAGCTGCGGCTTCGACCCTCTCGCCCGGCACGAGACCACGGTTTCGTGCCGGGCGGGAAGGCCGAAAGTTCAGGGGTCCGGGATCGGTCGGTCCACTCGGCCTCGGCGTCGCAGTGTTGTGGCTCAGCGTCATCGTGCTGCTTCCGTTGGCGGCGTTGACGGTTCAGTCGTTCGACGACGGCTTGACCGGTTTCTGGAACGCGGTCACCGAGCAACGCGCCTTGGCCACGTTCAAGGTGACGCTTCAGGTGTCGGTGGCCGCGGCCGTGGTCAACCTGTTTCTCGGAACCCTCATCGCCTGGGTACTGGTGCGGGACGAGTTCCCGGGCAAGCGTTTCGTCAATGCCCTGATCGATCTGCCGTTCGCGCTGCCGACCATCGTGGCCAGCCTGGTTCTGCTGTCGCTGTACGGTCCGGCGAGCCCGATCGGGTTGGTGTTCAACGCAACCAAGCCCGCGGTGATCGTCGCGCTGCTGTTCGTCACATTGCCGTTCGTGGTACGAGCGGTGCAACCGGTGCTGATCGAACTCGACAAGGATGTCGAGGAGGCCGCGGCCTCGCTCGGCGCGAACAACTGGACCATCTTCCGCCGCATCGTCCTGCCGGTACTGCTGCCGGCGATCCTCAGCGGCGGCGGCCTCGCCTTCGCGCGCGCCATCGGCGAATTCGGGTCGGTGGTGCTCATCGGCGGGAACATTCCCAACGACACGCAGGTGGCGTCCCAGTACATCCGTGAGCTCATCGAATACGACCGCCCCACCGACGCGGCCGCGATCTCCGTTGTGCTGCTGGCGATCGCGTTCGCAGTGCTGTTCGTCCTTCGCGTGGTGGGCAATCGCCTGGCCCGACGTGAGGAGCAGATCTCGTGAAAATCGGTCTGCCGATCAAACTGACGCTCCGCACCGTAGCTCTGCTGTACCTCGCCGTTCTGGTGCTTTTTCCCCTCGGCACCATCCTGTTCCGCACCTTCGAGGACGGCGTCGTCACGTTCTGGGAGCAGATCACCACGCCGGCCGCGCAGTCGGCGTTGCAGCTGTCGTTGTTGATCGTCGCCATAGTTGTTCCGATCAACATCGTGTTCGGTGTGGTCACCGCCCTGGCGCTCGTGCGAGGACGGTTCCGTGGCAAGGGTGTCCTGGAAGCCATCGTCGATCTGCCGTTCGCGGTGTCGCCCATCATCACCGGCGTTGCGCTGATCCTGCTGTGGGGTGCCAACGGCTGGTTCGGTGGCGTCGAAAGCCTCGGCTTCAAGGTCATCTTCGCGCTTCCCGGCATGGTCATCGCCACGATCTTCGTCACGCTGCCGTTCGTCGTGCGCGAGGTCGAACCCGTGCTGTACGAAATCGGTGAGGAGCAGGAGGAGGCCGCTTCGACGCTCGGCGCGTCGTCGTGGCAGACGTTCTGGCGCATCACTCTTCCGGCGATCCGGTGGGGCCTGACCTACGGCGTCGTACTCACCGTCGCGCGCTCGCTCGGCGAGTTCGGTGCCGTCATCATGGTCTCGACCAACCTGCCGGGCATCTCTCAAACACTGACGTTGCTGGTCAACTCACGATACGAGGACTTCAATCAACAGGGCGCGTACGCCGCGTCCACATTGCTCATGGCGATCGCCGTCATCGTGCTGCTGTTGATGACTGCCCTCGACAAGAAGAGGACGAAACAATGACCGAGACATCCCCCGAGATCGAGATCTCCGTCGTTGGCGGCAACAAGCACTACGGCGACTTCGCCGCGCTCGACGATGTCAGCATCGACATTCCCAAGGGGTCGCTGACGGCACTGCTCGGCCCCAGTGGCTCGGGTAAGTCGACACTGCTGCGCTCCATCGCCGGACTCGAGCAACTCGACTCCGGTCGGGTGCTGCTCGCAGGGCAGGACGTGACGTGGGTGAGCCCGCAGCGCCGCGAGATCGGATTCGTCTTCCAGCACTACGCGGCGTTCAAACACCTCACGGTGCGAGACAACGTCGCGTTCGGCCTGCAGATTCGCAAGCGGCCCAAGGCCGAGATCGCCAAGAAGGTCGACGAGTTGCTCGAGATCGTCGGGCTGGCCGGTTTCCAGAGCCGCTACCCGGCGCAGCTGTCCGGTGGACAGCGCCAGCGCATGGCGTTGGCTCGCGCTCTCGCCGTCGACCCGCAGGTGCTGCTGCTCGACGAGCCCTTCGGCGCGCTCGACGCCAAGGTGCGCGCCGATCTCCGTACGTGGCTGCGTCGACTGCACGACGAGGTGCACGTCACCACCGTGCTGGTGACCCACGATCAGGAGGAGGCGCTCGACGTCGCCGATCGGATCGCGGTACTCAACAAGGGTCGCATCGAGCAGGTGGGCAGCCCGGAAGACCTCTACGATCGCCCGGCCAACAACTTCGTGATGTCGTTCCTCGGTCAGGTCGCCAAGCTGAACGGACTGCTCGTGCGCCCGCACGACATTCGCGTCGGACGCGACCCGTCGTTGGCGCAGGCCCAGGCCAGCGGGACGGCCGAATCGGCCGGTGTCACGCGTGCCGTCGTCGAGCGGGTGGTGCACCTCGGCTTCGAGGTGAAGGTCGAATTGAAGAACGCGGCCACCGGTGAACTGTTCGCGGCCCAGATCACCCGCGGTGACAGTGAGGCTCTCGGTCTTCGCGAGGGCGAGACGGTGTACGCGCGAGCGACTCGGGTGCCGAAGATTGCCGACGCTAGCGGTGCAGACGCGATCGACGGTGCACCGGTTCGCTGAACGGGTGCGGTCGAGCGTTCGGCTCCGGTGTCGCAACGGCTCGTGCCGCAGGAGTGGAGCCTGCGGAACGACCCATCGAGACTGCGGAGTCGTAGCGCCGCGACACCAGATCTGCCAGCGCCGGATGTGCTCCGATCACTTCGGCATGCACCACATTCGGTATGCCTGCCACCGACTCTTCGATCCTGTCGGTGAGCAGCCCCGGGGCCAGGAACCAGGGTGCAACGACGATGCGGTCGGCTCCCAGTGTGCGCAGCTGTGTGATCGCGTCGGTGGGGGACGGGGAGACCGACGTCGCGAAGCAGGTCACAGCTCCGGCCCAGTCTGTCCCGGCGAGCAGTTTCTGCGCGATGACTCGGGTGCGCTGATTCGCCGGTGCCACCGATGAGCCGACAGCTGCCAGGGCGATTCCGACCGTCGAATCGGATACTGCGACACCGGTATCGGCGATACGGTCACGGACTGCCTCGATGAGGAGTCGGTCGTCTCCCAGAACGTCGGCCTGCGTTATCGAGACGTGGGGGTGTCGCGTTCTCGCCGCTTGTAAGAGCTCGGGCAGGTCGACTTTCGCATGAAAAGCCTTGCCCAGCAACATCGGAACGGCGACGATGCGTCCGTGTCCGGCATCGGCCAGGTCGTCGACCACCTGATCGACGCCGGGCTCGGAGAGATCGAGGAACGCGACGCGGACGTCCAGATCCGGTCGCCGTCGACGCAGGGCGTCGACGGCGCGGAGAATCGTGGCGCTCGAGCGCGGGTCACGGCTGCCGTGGGCAACCGCGATCAGTGCGCTCACGCCGGAACTGCCGACCCCAGCTCGACGGCAGCCAGAGCGTTGCCCACGAGCCCGGCAGCCAACGTGTTGCCACCGGCCGGATCGATCAGCAGGAAGCTGCCCGTATGCCGGTTGACGGCGTAGTCGTCTGCCACGATGGGCTCGGCGACGCGCACCGAGATTCGGCCGATTTCGTTGAGCTCCAACGACTCCGGGCCTTCTTGTGCGGTGAGCTCCTGCTCGTCGAAGCGCTCGATCAGCGTCCCGACGATGGCCTGGGTGGTGCGAGTGCCGTGCTTGAGCAACAGGCGAGCGCCCGGGCGAAGCGGCTTCTCGGCGAGCCAGCACACCGTGGCCTCGAAGTCGCCGATCGGCTCGGGTGCGTCCTGCGGTGAGGCGATGGTGTCGCCGCGCGAGACGTCGACATCGTCGGCGAGGACGAGGGTGACGCTGCGTCCGGCGTGAGCGGTACGCAATTCGCCGTCGGCGGTGTCGATGCGCTCGACTGTCGTTCGGGTGCCGGAGGGCAGGATGACGACCTCGTCGCCGACGTCGACGGAGCCCGCTGCGACCTGGCCGGCGTATCCGCGATAGTCCGGGAATTCCGCTGTGCGGGGCCGGATCACGTACTGCACGGGGAATCGCAGACCGACCCGGTGCGGTTCGGCGTCGACCGGGACCGACTCGAGGTGCTCGATGAGGGTCGGACCGTCGTAGTACGGGGTCTTCTCGGACTTCACCGCGACGTTGTCGCCGTGCAGTGCGGACACCGGGATCTCGATGACGTCCTCGCTGGACCAGCCGAGGGAGGAGGTCAGCGAGTTGAACTCGGCCGAGATCTCGGCGAACACCGTTGCGGGGTCCTCGACCAGATCGATCTTGTTGACCGCGAGCACCAGGCGCGGAACGCCGAGCAGAGCGAGAACCGCTGCGTGCCTGCGGGTCTGAGTGATGACACCCTTGCGGGCGTCGACCAGCAGGATGACCAGCTGAGCCGTCGACGCACCGGAGACGGTGTTGCGGGTGTACTGCACGTGGCCGGGGGTGTCGGCCAGTACGAACGAGCGGTGCGGCGTCGCGAAGTAGCGGTACGCGACGTCGATGGTGATGCCCTGTTCACGCTCGGCGCGTAGGCCGTCGACCAGCAGGGACAGATCCGGTGTCGCCAGTCCCTTGTCCACCGAAGCCCGAGTGACGGCATCGATCTGATCGGCCAGAACGGATTTGGTGTCGTACAACAGCCGACCGACGAGGGTCGACTTACCGTCGTCGACGCTACCTGCGGTGGCGAGGCGAAGAAGCTGAGTTCCTGTGCTGCTCATCAGAAGTATCCTTCTCGTTTGCGATCTTCCATGGCAGCCTCGGAGACGCGGTCGTCGCCGCGGGTGGCTCCGCGTTCGGTCAGTCGAGATGCGGCTACCTCGGCGAGGATTGCCTGGTTGTCGGCGGCCTCGGACAGCACGGCACCGGTGGTGGATCCGTCGCCGACGGTGCGGTAGCGCACCGACAGGGTCTGCAGCTCTTCGTTCTCGGCCGGTCCGCCCCACACGCCGGGCGTCATCCACATACCGTCGCGCTGGTAGACGGGGCGCTGATGGGCGTAGTAGATGCTCGCCAGTTCCACGTCGTCACGGGCGATGTAGCGCCAGATGTCGAGTTCGGTGAAGTTGCTGAGCGGGAACACCCGCACCTGCTCGCCGGGGGAATGCTTGCCGTTGTACAGGTTCCACAGTTCGGGTCGCTGCTTCTTGGGCTCCCACTGGCCGAACGCGTTGCGCAGCGAGAAGATTCGTTCCTTCGCTCGGGCGCGTTCCTCGTCGCGTCGGGCACCACCGAAGACGGCGTCGAACCGATTCTCGGAGATCGCGTCGAGAAGGGGCACGGTCTGCAGCGGGTTGCGGATGCCGTCGGGGCGCTCGGTGAGGCGTCCGTCGGCGAGGTACTCCTCGACGCTGGCCACGTGCAGGCGCAGGTTGTACTTGGCGACGACGTGGTCGCGGAAGTCCAGCACCTCCTGCAGGTTGTGGCCGGTGTCGACGTGGAGCAGTGTGAACGGCAGGGGAGCGGGCCAGAACGCCTTGATCGCCAGGTGCAGCAGGACTGTCGAGTCCTTGCCTCCGGAGAACAGGATGACGGGGCGCTCGAACTCGCCGGCCACCTCGCGGAAGATGTGGATGGCCTCGGATTCGAGTGCGTCGAGCGTGTCGAACCGATCTGCGTCGAGATGGGTTCGACCGACGGTGGCCGAGGTGAGGTCGAGTGTCATGAGGCGTGCAACCCACATTCGGTCTTGGCCTTGCCGGCCCAACGACCGCTACGCGGGTCGGCTCCGGGGGCAGGTTTGACGGTGCACGGTGCGCACCCGATGGATGGATAGCCTTCGTCGACGAGGGGATTGACCAGAATCGAATGTTCGTCGATGTAGGCCTGCATCTCCTCGTCGGACCACGGTGCGATCGGGTTGATCTTGACCAGGCCGAAGGCGTCGTCGAACGAAATGAGCGGGGCGTTGGCACGGGTGGGTGCTTCGACCCGCCGGATGCCGGTGACCCAGGCGCTGTAGTTCGCCAGTTCCTTCTTCAGAGGGGCGACCTTGCGCATCGCGCAGCACCGGTTGGGCTCGCGGGCGAACAGGTCCTTGCCCTCGATCGAATCCTGTTCCGCAACAGTCTTCTCGGCGCGGGCGTTGACGACGTGAACGCCGTAGACCGCCTCGACGGCGTCGCGCGTCCCGATGGTCTCGGCGAAGTGGTAGCCGGTGTCGAGGAACAACACGTCCACGCCCGGATGGACCTGTGCAGCGAGGTGAACGAGAACCCCGTCCTGCATGTTGGAGGCAACGATGAAGTCGTTACCGAAGTTGTCCTCGGTCCACTGCAGCAGCTCCAGTGGGCTCGCCCCGTCGAGCTCGCGGGCACCGCGCTCGGCGATGTCCTTCAATTCCTCCACCGTCAAATTCAGCCTGGTACTCATCGCAAATCCGCCTCGTCTGCTCGTACGGCCCACTGAGCGAACCGTTCGCCGTCCTCGCGGTGCTTGTCGAAATTGCGCACCACTCTGTCGATGTAATCTCCCAGCTCGGAGCTGTTGACCTTGTGCTGGCGCAACTTTCGGCCGAACGCACTGTCGAGTCCGAGGCTGCCTCCGAGATGAACCTGGAAACCCTCGATCTGATTCCCGGCTCCGTCGTCGACCAGAAGGCCCTTGAACCCGATGTCGGCGATCTGCGACCGCGCGCAGGAGTTGGGGCAGCCGTTGATGTTGATCGTGATCGGTACGTCGAGCTTGCTGTTGATGTCGGCCAGGCGCTCCTCGAGCTCCGGTACGAGAACCTGTGAACGCTTGCGGGTTTCGGCGAACGAGAGCTTGCAGAACTCGATGCCGCTGCACGCCATCAGATTCTTGCGCCAGTGCGAGGGCCGGGCAGGGAGGCCCAACGCATCGAGATCGGAGATCAGCTGCTCGAGCGTCTCGTCCGGAACGTCGAGGACGATCAGCTTCTGGTACGGCGTGAATCGCACGCGATCGGACCCGGCCTTCTCGGCGGCGTCGGCGACGGCGGCGAGGATGGTGCCGGAGACGCGGCCCGCGATGGGGGCAACACCGACGGCGTTGAGTCCGTTCTTGAGCTTCTGGATACCGACGTGATCGCGGGGCCGAGCGGGCTTCTCGGGAGCCGGGCCGTCGATGAGCTTGCGGTGCAGGTACTCGTCCTCGAGGACCTGACGGAACTTCTCGATGCCCCAGTCCTTGATGAGGAACTTCAGGCGCGCCTTGGTGCGCAGTCGGCGGTAGCCGTAGTCGCGGAAGATCGAGACAACGCCTTCCCACACGTCGGGAACGTCCTCGAGCGGAACCCAGACGCCGACTCGCTGCGCGAGCATGGGGTTGGTGGACAGGCCGCCGCCGACCCACAGGTCGAGTCCGGGCCCGTGCTCGGGATGCACGACGCCGACGAATGCGCAGTCGTTGATCTCGTGCACCACGTCCTGCAGGCCCGAGATCGCCGTCTTGAACTTGCGCGGCAGGTTGGAGTACTCCGGCTTGCCGATGTAGCGCTCGACGATCTCGTCGATGGCGGCGGTGGGGTCGAGGATCTCGTCGACGGCCTCGCCCGCGAGCGGGGAACCGAGCACCACGCGTGGGCAGTCGCCGCACGCCTCGGTGGTCTTCAGGCCGACCGCTTCGATCCGACGCCAGATCTCGGGGACGTTCTCGACCTCGACCCAGTGGAACTGAACGTTCTCCCGGTCGGACAGATCGGCGGTGTCGCGACCGAACTCCTGGGAGATGCCGGCGAGGACACGCAGCTGCTCCAGGTTCAACGCGCCCGCGTCGCAGCGGATACGCATCATGAAGTACTTGGCCTCGAGCAGGTCGATGTTGTCGTCACCGGTGAAGGTGCCGTCGTATCCCTGCTCGCGCTGGGTGTAGAGGCCCCACCAGCGGAAACGTCCGCGAAGGTCGCCCTTGTCGATGCTGTCGAAACCCTGCTTGGAATAGATGTTCTCGATGCGGGCACGCACGTTGAGCGGGTTGTCGTCCTTCTTGGACTGCTCGTTGGCGTTCAGTGGCTCCCGGTACCCCAGTGCCCACTGTCCCTCGGCTCGACGCTTGGTCGGCCGCGGCGTGCGCTCCCGTGGTGTGACGGAGGCAGCGTCGGTGGTCGCGTCGCTGGTCGACGACATGCATTGCTCCTGCATCTTTGTGCTGGCCGGTACCCGGGACGAGGGCGCAGGCAATTGCGCTTTCGACGACAGTGGGAAACCGGTGGATCGAATGGACGTGCTCGAAGGAGGCTGGTCAGCAGCCGGTCGTGTGTCGACACGACGCGCTGCAGACACGGCCGAGATCGACATGGCGGCGCGCCACGAGTCGAATTCCTGAGTCGGTCACGGGTGCCATTGTGCCACGTCATCAGGGCGACGGACGACCGCGGCGGCTATTTACCCAAATTTCGGGGTAAATAGGCTGGCAGGGCTGTTGCAGTCACGATTGCGAACGGTGGGCTGGAGCGATCGTGAACTCTGGGACACTGGAGGTCGTGAATACCGTCGTACCCGCCCCGTCCACCTTCGAGCTGCCGGTCGAGGCATTCGACGGGGTGGGGGATCGCGCGTTCGGGATCTACGTGCACGTTCCGTTCTGCGCCACGCGGTGTGGGTACTGCGACTTCAACACCTACACGGCGGGAGAGCTGGGCTCATCGGCGTCGCCGCAGTCCTGGTTGGAGGGCCTTCGACGCGAGCTCGACATCGCCGCCGGTCTGATACAGGCCGGCACGGGGCGCGTCCCGACCGCCGACACCGTCTTCGTCGGCGGTGGCACGCCGTCACTGCTCGGGGGCGACGGCCTGGCCGACGTCCTGGGTGCGGTCAGGTCCAGTTTCGGTCTGACCGACGGCGGCGAGGTCACCACGGAATCCAACCCGGAATCGACGTCGCCGGAATTCTTCGACCGGCTCCGCGACTCGGGCTTCACCCGCATCTCGCTCGGAATGCAGTCCGCCGCACCACATGTGCTCGCCGTGCTCGATCGCACGCATACGCCGGGTCGCGCGGTCGCCGCGGCCAAGGAAGCACGAGCGGCGGGATTCGAGCACGTCAATCTCGACCTCATCTACGGCACGCCCGGTGAGCGAGACGGCGATCTGGATCAATCCCTCGCCGCGGTTCTCGAGGCTGGCGTCGACCATGTCTCGGCGTACGCACTGATCGTCGAGGACGGCACAGCCATGGCTCGTAAGGTCCGCCGCGGTGAGCTGCCTGCACCCGACGACGACGTGCTGGCATCCAGGTACGAGCGCATCGACACGGCGTTGAACGCTGCAGGCCTGTCCTGGTACGAGGTGTCGAACTGGGCCACCGACGCCGACGCGCAGTGCCGCCACAACATCGGCTACTGGGACGGCGGCGACTGGTGGGGCGCGGGGCCCGGCGCACACAGTCACATCGGCGGTACCAGGTTCTGGAACGTCAAACACCCGGCGGCATACGCCGATCGCCTGGCCACCGGGGTTCTGCCGGTGCACGGCAGCGAGTTACTCAGCGCCGAGGATCGACACCTCGAGGAACTGATGTTGACCGTCCGACTCCGAACGGGAGTGCCGATGAGTGTGCTCGGGCCTGCCGAGCGCGCCGCTGCCGAACAGACGGTCGCGGACGGGTTGATGGCGGCGCAGGGTGATCGTCTCGTACTGACCGACCGGGGGCGTTTGCTCGCCGACGCGGTGGTGCGCACCATCGCAGCCGCCTGAGCAATCTGTTTCAGGCGCTCAGTGCGTCGTAGTCGAACACCCTGGCGTGCAACACCGTTCGATTTCGCAGGGCCGCACGCACTGCGCGATGCAAGCCGTCCTCGAGATAGATGACACCACGGAACTGGACCGCGTGGGGGAACAGATCGCCGTAGAAGGTGGAGTCCTCGGACAGCAACCTGTCCAGCTCGAGCACCTTGGTGGTGGTGACTATCTCGTCCAGACGGAGCTGGCGCGGCGGGATTCTCGACCAGTCTCTGATGGACAGACCGTGCTCGGGGTACGGCTTTCCGTCACGAACACCTTTGAAGATCATCGCGAGCCTCGAGCCGCTGGACCGAATCGAAAGAACGTTTCCACTCGGACCACAGTAAGGCCTTGCACGAGCGTGCGTTCGCCGGCTACTAGACTCGAGCGACGATTGGAAACGAGAACGGAGGTGGGCACCGGATGTCGAGCACCGACGACAGGCGGTTCGAGGTTCTACGAGCGATCGTGGCGGACTACGTGTCCACCCAGGAACCCGTCGGTTCACGTGCCCTGGTCGAGCGCCACAACCTGGGAGTGTCCAGTGCAACGGTGCGTAACGACATGGCCGTGCTCGAGGCCGAGGGCTACATCGCCCAGCCGCACACCAGCTCCGGTCGGGTTCCGACCGACAAGGGCTATCGACAGTTCGTCGACCGAATAGCCGACGTCAAGCCGCTGTCGGCGGCCGAACGCCGCGCCATCCTGGAGTTCCTCGAGAACGGTGTCGACCTGGACGACGTGTTGCGACGCGGCGTCCGCTTGCTGGCTCAGTTGACCCGTCAGGTCGCCGTGGTGCAGTACCCCACGCTGTCGGCGTCCTCGGTTCGCCACCTGGAAGTGGTGGCGCTCACCCCGGCCCGGCTGCTGCTGGTGCTCATCACCGACTCCGGGCGAGTCGATCAGCGCATCGTCGAACTCGGCGACGTGATCGACGACGAGAACTTGGCTCGGCTGCGGCGTCTTCTCGGTGGTGCGCTGGAAGGCAAGCGGCTGGCGGCGGCGTCGGCTGCGGTGGCCGAACTCGCGGAGAACGCTCCGCCCGCGCTGCGCGACGCGATGATCCGATCGGCAACGGTGCTGGTGGAATCACTCGTGGAGCATCCCGAGGAACGCCTGGTTCTCGGCGGAACGGCCAACCTGACGCGCAACGCCGCGGATTTCGCCGGCGACGCGGGGTTTCCCGGATCGCTCAGGGCGGTACTCGAGGCGCTGGAAGAGCAAGTGGTGGTCCTCAAGCTGCTCGCCGTGACGCAGGACACTCGCACCGTCACGGTGCGCATCGGCGAGGAGACGCAGGTCGAGGAGATGCGCGGGACATCGGTGATTTCCACCGGGTACGGGTCGGCTGGCATGGTCCTCGGAGGAATGGGTGTTCTCGGGCCGACCCGAATGGACTACCCAGGAACAATTGCGTCGGTTGCCGCGGTTGCCAGGTACATCGGCGAGGTCCTGGCCGAACGCTGAGACCAGCGAGAACCGATCGAACGCAGGCGGCGGGGGCACGGGCGGCCGGCACACAGCTTCATCGAACGAGATTCATCTTCTAGGACGAAAGAGACGACGTGGCACGGGATTATTACGGGACTTTGGGCGTCGGCCAGCAGGCGACGGACCAGGAGATCAAGCGCGCCTACCGCAAGCTGGCGCGAGAACTGCACCCGGACGTCAACCCGGACGAGGCCGCGCAGGCTCGGTTCAAGGACATCTCCACCGCATACGAGGTGCTCTCCGATCCAGAGAAGCGTCGCATCGTCGACCTGGGCGGCGACCCGCTGCAGCAGGGCGGCGGAGGCGGCGGCGGGGGATTCGGTGGAGCCGGATTCGGCGGCGGCCTTGGAGATGTGTTCGAGGCGTTCTTCGGTGGCGGCGCGGGCGGATCCCAGCGCGGTCCGAAGGGGCGCGTCCAGCCGGGTGCCGATTCACTGCTGCGTACCAAGCTCACCCTCGACGAGTGCGCCACAGGCGTGACCAAGCACATCACCGTCGACACGGCGATTCTCTGCGACCTGTGCACTGGCTCGGGCACCAACGGCGATTCCAAGCCGGTTCGCTGCGAAACCTGCGGCGGTGCCGGTGAAGTGCAGTCGGTGCAGCGCTCGTTCCTCGGCCAGGTCATGACCAGCCGCCCGTGCCCCACCTGCCGCGGCGCAGGCGAGACCATCCCCGACCCCTGCCGCAAGTGCGGCGGCGATGGTCGCGTCCGGTCGCGTCGCGACATCTCGGTCAAGGTGCCAGTCGGCGTGAGCAACGGCATGCGGATCCGGCTGGCCTCGCAGGGCGAGGTCGGTCCTGGCGGCGGTCCCGCTGGAGACCTGTACGTGGAGATCGTCGAACAGCAGCACGAGGTGTTCGTGCGCGACGGTGACGATCTGCACTGCACCGTCCGCGTCCCGATGGTCGACGCCGCGCTCGGTACCTCGGTCAACATCGACGCGATCATCGACGGACCCACCGAGATCTCGATCGAGCAAGGGACACAACCGAATTCGACGACGGTACTGCGTGGTCACGGTATGCCCAAGCTGCGCTCCGGCATTCGAGGCGATCTGCACGCGCACCTCGAGGTCATCGTGCCGACCAAGCTCGACAGCAAGCAGACCCATCTGCTCGAACAGCTCAGGTCGATGCGCGACCGCGACTCGGCGGAGGTCGTCACCACCGGTTCGGCGCACAGCGGCGGGCTGTTCTCGCGGTTGCGGGAAGCATTCAGCGGTCGCTGATCGATGGCCCCCACGGTCTTCTACCTCTCGCCCCTGCCGAACGTCGGCGAGCTCGCGGTGCTCGACGGCAAGGAAGGGCACCACGCCGCGACGGTTCGACGCATCCGCGTCGGCGAGCGGGTGCTCCTCGGTGACGGAGCAGGCGGCTTGGCCGACGCGATCGTCGCCGCAGCGGAGAAGAACCGACTGGAACTGACCGTGCAGTCGCGCAGCGAGATGCCGCGTCCCACTCCGGTGGTGACGCTCGTACAGGCGCTGCCGAAGGCGGACCGATCGGAACTCGCCGTCGAGCTGGCCACCGAAGCGGGCGTCGACGCGGTCGTACCCTGGCAGTCCGCGCGATGCGTCGCACGGTGGGAAGGCCCGAAGGCAGCCAAGGGCGTCGCCAAGTGGCGGAGCACCGCAGCGGAGGCAGCCAAGCAGTCGCGTCGGGCATTCGTCCCCGAGGTCTCCGAGCTGCACGATTCGCGGGAGGTCAGCGCCTTCGTGCGCGGCGTCGTGGAGCGCGGCGGAATCGTCGCCGTGTTGCACGAGGCGGCCACCTCGGCGTTCCGGGATCTGCCGTTCGACTCGGTGCCCGAGGTCGTGATCGTCGTCGGACCCGAGGGCGGGCTCGACGACAGGGAGGTCACCGCTCTGACCGAGGCGGGTGCGACGCCGGTGGTGCTGGGCCCGACGGTACTGCGCACCTCGACGGCAGGAGCTGTGGCTCTCGGCGCGCTGGGTGTCCTGACCTCGCGCTGGACCCAACTACCGCCCGACTTCCAGAACTCGTGAGCGCGCGGATCAAGATCGAGTACGGCGATCACCCGGAGCAGTTCGGCCACCTCTACCTGCCTGCCGAGCCGATGGATCACCGGACGCCGGTGGTCGTGGTGGTGCACGGTGGCTTCTGGAGCGGACAGTACGGGTCCACTCTGGGTACCCAGTTCGCCCGCGCAGTCGCCGGAGCCGGAGCGGTCGCGTGGAACATCGAGTACCGACGCGTCGGCGCAGGTGGGTACTGGCAGGAGATGCAGTCCGATGTGACCGCAGCACTCGACGTGGTCGCCGGGGAACTGCAGCACCATGCCCCGGTCGGGATCGACGACGTCCGCGTCATCGGCCACTCGGCAGGCGGACACCTGGCTGTGTGGCTCGGCGGCGAGACCGGCACGAAGGTCCGCCCGTCGCGCATCGTCTCGCAGGCCGGCGTGCTCGACCTGGAACCTCGCGGTGCGGCGGGACGCACCAACCCAGCAGTCGAGGCGCTGTTGCAGGCCCGGTACGAGGACGATCCCGACCTGTACCGGTCGGCCTCACCCGCGGCCCGCGCGCCCATCGGCATCCCGACGATCGCCCTGCACGGATCCGAGGACATCCAGGTACCCGCGGCGCAGAGCGAGCGGTACGTAGCGCTGGCGAGCGCTGCCGGGGACGACGCGCGACTGACGATCGTGCCGGGGGAGGACCACTTCGCTTTCCTGAATCCCGATTCGCGGTGTTGGGCGCTCTCGCTCGACGCGGTGATCGGTGCCACCAGCGAGTAATGGGAATGCGCATCGTTGCTGCGGCGTTAAACTCGATCCATACCAAGTGCGCGTCCGATTAGCCGACACCAGAGAGCAGGCCATAGCCACCACGTGAGTGAACACAGCGAATTTCCCGCCGAGCGTGACGTTCGGTCCACCTTGGAACTCGCCCCCGAAGCGGTGATGCCACTGCTGGGACAGTCCGACGAGAACCTGCGGGCGCTCGAACAGATGCTGACGGCAGATATCCACGTACGAGGAAACGCCGTGACGCTCACCGGAAAAGTGGCCGATGTGGCGCTTGCCGAACGGGTGATCTCCGAGTTGGCCGCGTTGGCCAAGCGCGCTCAGCCATTGACTCCCGATGCGGTGCGCCGATCGATCGCCATGCTCACCGAGGGCGTGTCGGATTCACCGGCCGAGGTGCTGAGCCTGGACATCCTCTCGCGCCGCGGCAAGACGATCCGCCCCAAGACGCTGAATCAGAAGCGGTACGTGGATGCGATCGACGCCAACACCATCGTGTTCGGAATCGGTCCCGCGGGTACCGGCAAGACGTACCTGGCCATGGCGAAAGCCGTGCAGGCACTGCAGACCAAGCAGGTCAGCCGCATCATCCTGACGCGTCCGGCAGTGGAGGCGGGGGAGCGGCTCGGCTTCCTTCCCGGAACGCTGCACGAGAAGATCGACCCGTACCTGCGTCCGTTGCACGATGCGTTGCACGACATGATGGACGACGAGGCGATTCCCAAGCTGATGCAGGCCGGGGTCATCGAAGTCGCCCCGCTCGCCTACATGCGCGGCCGCACGCTCAACGACGCATTCATCATTCTCGACGAGGCGCAGAACACCACCGCCGAGCAGATGAAGATGTTCCTGACCCGACTCGGATTCGGGTCGAAGATCGTCGTGACCGGCGACGTGACTCAGGTCGACCTTCCCGGTGGCGCGCGATCCGGGCTGCGTGCGGCGTCGGAGATCCTCACCGACGTCGACGACATCCATTTCGCGCAGCTCACCAGCAGCGACGTGGTGCGACACCGATTGGTCTCGGAGATCGTCGACGCGTACGAGCGGTTCGAGTCGACATCGGAAGGCGTCATTCCCAACAGGGCGCAACGCCGCACCGGTGGACCGCGTTCGGCGAGAAGATGATTCGGATGTACGAAAACGACAGGCAACGAGAGCGTGGGTAGTGGCTAGATGAGTATCGAAGTGTCCAACGAGTCGGGGATGGACATCTCCGAACCCGAGCTGGTCTCGGTCGCACGGTTCGCGATCGCCGGCATGGACGTGCATCCCGCCGCGGAACTGTCGATGGTGCTGGTGGATTCGGCCACGATGGCAGATCTGCACATGCGGTGGATGGATCTACCCGGCCCCACCGACGTGATGTCGTTTCCGATGGACGAGCTCGAGCCGGGCGGTCGTCCCGACGCCCCCGAACCCGGACCGGCGATGCTCGGCGACATCGTGCTGTGCCCGTCGTTCGCCGCCGATCAGGCTGCTGCAGCTGGTCATTCGCTCGAGCACGAGCTGGCGTTGCTGACCGTGCACGGTGTACTGCACCTGCTCGGCTACGACCACGCCGAGCCGGACGAAGAGAAGGAAATGTTCGAGCTGCAGAACCGGCTGCTGGCCGAATGGTACGAAGACGCCAGGCGGGCAGAGCAGGCAGCCGAACAGGCCGCCCGCGATGCCCGGCTCCTCGGCAAGGCCGGTTTCGTCGACGGACTCGATCGATGACCTGCGTGGTCGAACAGCTGGAAGTGTGGGGTCGTAGCGCGTGAGCAGTGCTGTTGCGCTCATCGTGTTCGCAGTCCTTCTCGTGCCTCTCGGAGGCCTGTTCGCCGCCGTCGATTCCGCGCTGAACACGGTCTCGCGTGCGCGAATCGACGACATGGTCAAGGACGAGCGCCCCGGTGCCACCGGCCTCGTCGTCGTGGTCGGTGACCGCCCGCGATACGTCAACCTGATGGTGCTGCTGCGCATTCTGTGCGAAATCGGCGGCACCGTCTTGCTCGCGGGTGGCCTGACGCAGTTGATCGACTCCACCATGGCGTTGGTGATCACCGCGGTGGCCATGGTGTTGGTCAGTTACGTCGTGATCGGTGTCGGTCCGCGAACCCTCGGTCGGCAGAACGCGTACTCGATCGCGTTGGCGGCCGCACTTCCGTTGCGTGCCCTCGGGTGGCTCCTCGGACCGATCAGCAGACTCCTCATCCTCATCGGTAACGCGATCACGCCCGGTAAGGGATTTCGCAACGGCCCCTTCGCCTCCGAGATCGAGCTTCGAGAACTGGTGGACATGGCCCGCGAGCGCGGCGTCGTGGCCGACGACGAACGGCGGATGATCCAGTCGGTGTTCGAGCTGGGCGACACCTCGGCCCGTGAGGTCATGGTCCCGCGCCCCGAGATGGTGTGGATCGAGTCCGACAAATCAGCAGGACAGGCCACCTCGTTGGCCGTGCGCAGCGGACACTCCCGCATCCCGGTGATCGGCGAGAACGTGGACGATGTGGTGGGTGTCGTCTACCTCAAAGATCTTGTGCAGCAGACGTATTACTCCACCGACGGTGGCCGCGGAGTGCAGGTTTCCGAGCTGATGCGTCCGGCCGTCTTCGTTCCCGACTCCAAGGCACTCGACAGTCTGCTCGCCGAGATGCAGCGCGATCGCAACCACATGGCCCTGCTCGTCGACGAGTACGGGGGCATCGCCGGGCTGGTGACCATCGAGGACGTGATCGAGGAAATCGTCGGCGAGATCGCCGACGAATACGATTCCGACGAGGTTGCGCCCATCGAGGAACTCGACGACGGACGCTATCGACTCTCCTCGCGGGTGCCGCTCGAGGACCTCGGCGAGATCTTCGGTATCGATATCGAATCGGAGGAAGTCGACACCGTCGGCGGACTCCTCGGCTACGAGCTCGGTCGAGTACCGTTGCCCGGTTCGCAGGTGATCACTCATGGCCTGCTGCTGCGCGGAGAAGGTGGAGCCGACCCCAAGGGCCGCGTCCGTATCGCCACGGTCCTGGTCGAGAAGCTCGAACCCGAAGAAGACTCCACCGAGGACGACGACTCGTCCGACGCCACTCGCCAACACTGAAATCTGGAGGTGCTCTTGTGTCCGAGCAGAACAACGGTGAGTTCCGATCCGGATTCGTCTGTTTCGTGGGCCGACCCAACACCGGCAAATCAACACTGACCAACGCGTTGGTGGGATCGAAGATCGCCATCACGTCCTCGCGTCCCCAGACGACGCGGCACACCATTCGCGGCATCGTGCACCGCGAGCACGCCCAGCTGATCCTGGTCGACACTCCCGGCCTGCACCGACCGAGAACGCTGCTGGGGCAACGTCTCAACGACCTCGTGCAGGACACCTACTCCGAGGTCGACGTCATCGGACTCTGCATCCCCGCGGACGAGAAGATCGGGCCCGGCGACCGATGGATTCTCGAACAGGTGCGGCACATCGCCCCCAAGACGACGCTCATCGGCATCGTGACCAAGATCGACAAGGTCAAGAAGGAACGCGTCGTACAGCAGCTGATGTCGCTGTCGAAGCTGCTCGGCGAGAATTCGCACGTCATCCCGGTGTCGGCCGAATCGGGCGAGCAGATCGAGAAGCTCGTCGATCTGCTGGCCTCCGAACTGCCACCGGGGCCGGCGTTCTACCCCGACGGTGAGCTGACCGACGAGCCCGAGGAAATCCTCATGGCCGAACTCATCCGTGAGGCCGCGCTCGAAGGTGTCCGCGACGAGCTGCCTCACTCGCTGGCCGTCGTCATCGACGAGGTCCTGCCCCGTGAAGGCCACGACAACATGCTCGACGTGCACGCGATCCTCTACGTCGAGCGATCGAGCCAGAAGGCGATCATCATCGGCAAGGGCGGTTCGCGACTCAAAGAGGTCGGCACGGCGTCGCGGCTGCAGATCGAGAAGCTGCTCGGCACCAGGATCTACCTGGACCTGCACGTCAAGATAGCCAAGGACTGGCAGACCGATCCGAAGCAGATGGGCAAGCTCGGCTTCTGATCCCGTAGTGGGCTACGAGGTTTCGCTCACCTGGGTCCACCAGGGATCGGGGCGCTTGCGGTGCCACTGCAGCACGTTCTCGAGTTGAGCGGCGACCGATACCAGTAGCGGCTCGGAGGATTCGTGGCCCATCAACTGCAGGCCGATGGGTAGGCCGGCGGCGGTGAATCCTGCGGGCACGTTCACGCTCGGCCAGCCGAGCACGTTCCACGGCCAGGTGTACGGGCAGTGCTCGGTGATGACCCGATCGGTATCGGCGTTGGAGATGCCGTCGATGGCCTCGATCCGCGGCGGCGGAGTAGCCGTCGTCGGGGCGAGCACGATGTCGTACTCGTCGAAGAACCGGCCGACGCGGCGTCCGATGCGCGGTTCGGCCGCACGGGCTGCGCGCAACGGGGCTCCGGCGAGTGCCCGGCCGCTCTTGGCGTTGGCCCGGGTCCTCGGGTCGGCGAGAGACGGATCGGGAAGGCGGTCGAGCCAGGTCGCCACGCCTGCCAGCGAGCGCGGTAAGAAGTTGAGCCCCAACAACATTCCGTACGCCGGGTCGTCGACGACCACCCGGTGTCCGAGCAATCGCAGCACCGCTGCCATCTCGTACGCGGCAGCGGCGATCTCCGGGTCCAGTGGTGCGGGCGTCGGGATGAACGGCTTGCGCAGGCTGAGCGCTATCCGCAGCGAACCCGGATCGCGCCCGACGGCGTCGGAGACGGTCAGCGGAGCCGGACGATGCAGATCTCCGTCGTGACTGCCCGAGACCACATCGAGGAGCAGGGCTGCGTCGGCCACGGTACGTGCGAGCGGGCCGATGACGGTGATGCCGTTGAATGCTTCGGGCTCCGGCCACGACGAGATGCGTCCGCGTTGCGGCTTGATCCCCACCAGGTTCGTCCACGAGGCCGGAATCCGCACCGAGCCTGCACCGTCGGAACCCAGAGCGGCAGAGACCAATTCGGCAGCCACTGCTGCAGAGCTACCGCCCGAGGATCCGCCGGGGGTGCGCTCGCGGTCCCACGGATTGCGGGTGTGGCCGAAGGTACCGCCGGTGAACGGCCACTGGCCGAGTTCGGGGCTGTTGGTCTTTCCGACGATGACCGCTCCGGCAGCACGCAGTCTGCGTACCACCTCCGAATCCGAGGTTGCGGGTGGAAAGTCGCCCGCGCAACCGAAGGCGGTCGGTTCGCCCGTGACATCGACGTCGTCCTTGACGGCGATGGGAACGCCGAGCAGGGGAGCGGTGGTGCCGTCGGCGCGCAGGCGATCCGCTTCGGCTGCCTCGGCGAGGGCGGCGTCGCGGCGCACGATGCGGAACGCGTTGAGCGTGGGTTGGCTCTTCTCGATGCGATCGAGTGATTCGGTGACCGCCTGTACCGACGTGATGCGACCCGATGCGAGAGCGGCAGCCTGGGCAACGAGAGTCGACCGATGAAAATCCACGCCTGCACAGTATCGACTTCTCGTCAGCGCGGGAACGGTCACCGCCGCAGCGCGCGTGGGACACTGGATGACGTGAGGCCATACCGTGACAACGCAGTCGTCCTGCGCCAGCACAAGCTGGGTGAGGCCGATCGCATCGTCACGTTGTTGACCAGGGAGAACGGAATCGTTCGGGCCGTCGCCAAGGGGGTTCGCCGCACCAAATCCAAGTTCGGTGCGCGGCTGGAACCGTTTGCGCACATCGACGTTCTGCTCTACCCGGGACGCAACCTCGACATCGTCACCCAGGTGCACACGGTCGACGCGTTCGGCGGAGACATCGTGGCCGACTACGGTCGCTACACCACCGGATGTGCGGTTCTCGAAACCGCCGAACGGCTGGCAGGCGAGGAGCACGCACCCGCGCAGCGGCTGCATCAGTTGACCGTCGGTGCCCTGCGGGCCCTCGCGCAGCACGTCAGGCCTCCCGAACTGGTCCTCGACGCGTACCTGCTGCGTGCGATGGGTTTCGCCGGATGGGCTCCCGCACTGTCCGACTGCGCGCGGTGCGCAGCGGTGGGGCCGCATCGAGCTTTCCATGTCGCTGCCGGTGGAGCCGTGTGCGTGCATTGCCGTCCGCCGGGATCGGCGACGCCGTCGAGCGGGGTTCTCGATCTGATGGTCGCGCTCGAACGAGGGGAGTGGGACTACACCGTCACCACCTCCGACGCCGTCCGCAAGCAGGCCAGCGGACTGGTGGCGGCGCATCTGCAATGGCATCTGGAACGACAGTTGCGCACACTTCCGCTCATCGAACGCTCGCACCCGCATCAGGTGCCGCTGGCGCAACCTGACTCCGTGTTCGCCGACACCGTCGGGCAGGATGGGGACCGTGATTCGACGACGAGAGCCGCAACCCCGGCCTGACGAACAGTCGGCAGTGCGCCCTCCCGATCCGCATCCGTCGGGCGCTCGGCCGCCCATCCTGCAGCCGGAACTGATTCCTCGCCATGTCGCACTGGTGATGGACGGCAACGGTCGATGGGCACAGGATCGTGGTCTGCCGCGCACCGCGGGGCACGAGCAGGGCGAAGCGGTCCTCATGGACACCGTGTGCGGGTGCATCGAGATCGGGGTGCAGTGGTTGTCCGCGTACGCATTCTCGACGGAGAACTGGAAGCGCAGTCCCGACGAGGTCAAGTTCCTGATGGGCTTCAATCGTGACGTCATTCGTCGTCGACGCGACGAGATGAACGAGATGGGTGTCCGAGTTCGCTGGGCCGGCCGTCGACCGAGGTTGTGGGGCAGTGTCATCAAGGAACTCGAAGTTGCCGAGGAGTTGACGAAGCACAACACCGTGATGACGTTGACGATGTGCGTCAACTACGGTGGCCGAGCCGAGATTGCCGATGCCACAAGGGAAATCGCTCGGCAGGTGGCCGCGGGCAAGCTGAACCCCGAGAAGATCACCGAGGCCACCGTCGCCAAGTACCTCGACGAAGCGGATATGCCCGACGTGGATCTGTTTCTGCGTCCGTCGGGGGAGCAGCGGACGTCGAACTTCTTGCTCTGGCAGTCGGCCTATGCGGAGTTCGTGTTCCAGAAGAAGCTCTTCCCGGATTTCGACCGTCGGGATCTGTGGGAGGCGTGTATCGAATACGCCTCGCGGGACCGACGATTCGGTGGAGTCAAATATGAGTGACATCGCGAACGGGGCGCCCGACGAGGGGCTTTCGTTGCAGGCCCGTGCCCAGTTGGCGCTCTCGCAGTTCGCGACGGTCACACTCGGTGACGAGGGTTCTCTCGGTTTCGACTACGCGGGCGCTCTGTGCTCGCTGCGTGCCGTTCGACTCTCGCCCGAACTCGAGGTGCTCTCGCTGACGGCTGTCCTGGCGTGGGACCGGCCGCTGAAGCCGGCTCTGCACAAGAAAGTTGCCGACCGCAATGCGGATTCGCAGTTCGGTGCGATCTCGGTCAACACCCATGACAAGCTCGCAGATGTGTTGTTGCGCTACACCTTTCCCGCGAGCGGCCTGGACGACGAGGCAATGTTGACGATGCTCATTCTGGTGCTCGCCGGAGTCGAGAAGGCCCGTGAGGGTCTACTGCCCTGATCCGTCAGCTAAGGTTTGCCTGTACTTACTTCCAGTAGAGGCGGATGCAAATGACTGTGCGGTGGACCCGAATGCTCACGGCTGTGGTGGCGGTGATCGCCCTCGGTGTGGCGGTGACGGCCTGTTCGACCGCCGACACCGGCGACACGGCAACGCAGTCGGCGGACGGTGCATTCCCGGTGGTCATCGATCACATCTACGGCAGCACGACCATTCCGGAGAAGCCCACTCGCATCGTCACGCTCGGGGTGTCCGACGCCGATGCCGTCATCGCGCTCGGCACCGTTCCCGTCGGCAACACCGGGTACACGTTCTACGAGACCGGACTGGGACCGTGGACCGACGAGTTGGTGGGAGACGCACCGCTCACTCTGCTGGGCTCGGAGTCCGAGCCGAACTTCGAGCTGATCGCCTCTTTGGCACCGGATCTGATCACCGGACTCAATGCAGGTTTCGACGAGGCGACGTACGAAAGGCTCAGCGGCATCGCGCCGACTGTCGCCCGACCTGCAGGATCTGCCGCCTATGCCGTCGATCGTGAGGTGGCCACCGACACCATCGCGCGCGCGATGGGTGAACGCGACCGCGGCGAGGAGTTGAATGCGCAGACCACCGCTGCGCTCGAGCAGGTTCGAAGCGAACATCCCGAGTTCGCAGGCAAGACGGCAGCAGTGGTGCTTCCGTACGACGGCCAGTTCGGCGCATTTCTGCCCGGTGATGCCCGCGGTACATTCGTCACCTCGCTGGGCTTCGAGGTCCCGGAAGCGATCCGCGCCGAGGACGACGGCACCAACTTCTTCGTTCCGGTCGGGGCCGAGAACATCTCGATGCTCGACGCGGATCTGGTGCTCTACCTCGGTACCGGTGACGACATCGACGTGGTGGCCGAGAACCCGATCTTCGGAACGCTCGATGCTGCACGGAATGACGCGATCGTTCCGTTGTCCACCGATCAGCGTGGAGCGATCACGTACAACTCGGTGCTGTCGATTCCGTTCGCCATCGACGCGTTGGTACCTCGCGTGGCAGAGGCCGTCGCCTGAGCGGATTCACCGAGCGGCAGCGCTGCACTGACTGCAGGTGCCGAAGATCTCGATCGTGTGGCTCACGTCGCTGAAGCCGTTGGACTCGGCGACACTCTGCGACCACTTCTCGACGGTGGGGCCTTCGACCTCGACGGTGAAACCACACGAGCGGCACACCAGGTGATGGTGATGCCCGGACGAGCAGCGCCGGTAGACCGACTCGCCGTTGTCGGTGCGGAGTACGTCGACGGTCCCGGCGTCCGCCAAGGTCTGGAGTGTGCGATACACCGTGGTGAGGCCGATGCCCTCACCGCGCTTGCGCAATTCGTCGTGTAGATCCTGTGCGGACTTGAACTCTTCGATGGTGTCGAGCAGGTCCGAGATCGCGCTGCGCTGTTTGGTGGCTCGCACCCCGACGACGACCGGTCGTCTGGGGGTTGCGGTATCGGTGGACTTGTCGGTCACGGGTTCCGGCCTTCCTCGGCGTGGGCCACGGCGTCGACGACGATGTGGGAGAGGTGATCGTCGACCAGTCGGTACAGGACCTCACGGCCGTTGCGTTCTCCGCGCACCACACCCGCTGCCTTGAGTACCCGAAGGTGCTGGCTGATCAACGGCTGAGTGACACCGAGGGCGACGACGAGTTCGTGGACGCATCGCTCGGACTCGCGCAGCTGCAGCACGATGGCGATGCGTACCGGAGCCGCGAGTGCTCGCAGGATGTCGCCTGCCGCAGTCAGTGTCTCCTTCGGCGGAATGTGAGCCGGGGGAGCGACGGCGAACGGATCGCCGGAGTGCAACGGATGCTCGGGGTCCTGCCTGTGGGTCGAACTTGCTTCCACTGTCGAGTCCGTGGACACGGTTGCGGCTCCTTCGGTCGCCGGCTCGTTGCCGGCGGACTCTCCCTGCACGATCGACGTCATGGCACCAGGTTAGTGCAGTAGTTGTTATTGCAAATCGTATTCATTGTGATATGCACAGGTGCGCATGTCAACTTCCCGACTCGACCGCTGTTCGGATTCGATCGACGAGCCAGATAGTCTGATCAGGGCGAAAACCGCCCACGTCACCTCTTACACGATGTAACCGAAGATGGAGAGCTCCGCCAGTGGCACCCAAGTCCAAAGTCGAAACCGTCGCCAACCTCGCCAAGCGCAGAGGCCTCGTCTACCCGTGCGGCGAGATCTACGGCGGTACCAAGTCGGCCTGGGATTACGGCCCGCTGGGCGTCGAGCTCAAGGAGAACATCAAGAAGCAGTGGTGGCGCAACATGATCACCAGCCGAGACGACACCGTCGGGCTGGATTCCTCGGTGATCCTGCCGCGGCAGGTGTGGGAGGCGTCGGGTCACGTCGAGACGTTCTCCGACCCGCTGGTGGAGTCGCTGCACACCCACAAGCGCTATCGCGCCGATCACCTCATCGAGGCCTACGAGGAGAAGCACGGTCACCCGCCGGAGAACGGCCTCGCCGACATTCGCGACCCCGAGACCGGTGAGCCCGGCTCCTGGACCGAACCGCGTGCATTCTCGGGACTGCTCAAGACCTTCCTCGGCCCGGTCGACAACGAAGAGGGCCTGCATTACCTGCGTCCCGAGACCGCACAGGGCATCTTCGTCAACTTCGCCAACGTGCTGACCACCTCACGCAAGAAGCCTCCGTTCGGTATCGGCCAGATCGGCAAGAGCTTCCGCAACGAGATCACTCCCGGCAACTTCATCTTCCGCACCCGTGAGTTCGAGCAGATGGAGATGGAGTTCTTCGTCAAGCCGGGCGAGGACGACGAGTGGCATCAGTACTGGATCGACTACCGCATGAAGTGGTACACCGATCTCGGTATCGATCCGGAGAACCTGCGGCTCTACGAGCACGCCAAGGAGAAGCTGTCGCACTACTCCAAGCGCACCGTGGACATCGAGTACAAGTTCGGCTTCCAGGGCAGTGCCTGGGGCGAACTCGAGGGCGTCGCGAACCGCACCGACTACGACCTCTCGGTGCACTCGAAGGCGTCGGGTCAGGACCTGAGCTACTACGAGCAGGCCACCGACACCCGCTACACCCCGTACGTCATCGAGCCGGCCGCAGGATTGACGCGTTCGCTGATGGCGTTCCTCGTCGACGCGTACACCGAGGACGAGGCCCCCAACGCCAAGGGCGGCGTCGACAAGCGTGTCGTGCTCAAGCTCGACCGTCGTCTCGCTCCGGTCAAGGTCGCGGTGCTCCCGCTCTCGCGCAACGCCGATCTGACGCCCAAGGCGAAAGACCTTGCGCAGCAACTGCGTCAGTACTGGAACGTCGAATTCGACGACGCCGGAGCCATCGGTCGCCGCTACCGTCGTCAGGACGAGATCGGCACCCCGTTCTGCATCACCGTCGACTTCGACACCCTCGACGATCATGCCGTCACCATCCGCGAGCGCGACACGATGGCGCAGGAGCGTGTGGCACTCGATCAGGTCGAGGGCTACATCGCGTCTCGTCTGATCGGCGCGTAAGAACCTCACTCACCCGACAGGGCCCGATCTCGCGATGAGATCGGGCCCTGTCGGCTGTCGATGGGTGGGTCAGAAGCGGCCGCCACCACCGCCGAATCCGCCGCCACCGCCGCCGCCTCCGAAGCCCCCGCCGCCGCCGAATCCTCCGCCACCTCCGCCGCCGCGAAGCACACTGTTGATCAGGATGCCGCCGAGCACGGCTCCCGCGACGTTGCCGCCGCTACCGCCACCGCGCGGGCCGTGACGATTTTCCCAGTTCTGTACATCGGCCTGGGCGATCTGCGATGCGCGTGACGCCAATTGGCTGGCTGCGTGTGCATGTTTGAGGGCTTCGTCGGGGTTCTCGGCCTCGAGTTGGCGAGCCGCACCGAGGTGGCGTTCGGCCTCGGACAGGCGCGTTCTGGCGTCGGCACCCACCCCGCCGCGACGTGTCGAGATGTAGTCCGCGGCAGCGGTGATCTGCGCCTGAGCGGCCGCGATGTCGCGATCCAGACGGGCCCGCAGTTGGTCCTCGGCCGCCTTGTCCGCCGACGCCTCGTCGACGATCTTCTCGAGTTCGGCGTCGGCCGCCGCGAGCGCGGTGTAGCTGCCGAGAGGGTCCGAGGACTGCGCCGTCTCCGCGTTCTTCAGCGCCGTCTGCGCCGCAGTCATCGCCGACTGCAGTTCGGCTCCACCGTGTTCGGCCAAGCCGCGAGCCTGCTCGATGTCGCGGCGAACGTCCGCGATGGCGTCGGGCAGGGTGGCGATGGCATGCCTGATGTCGTCCCGGGCATGGTCGACACCGTCGAGCAGGGTCTTGGCCTGGTCGACGGCTCGTTCGGCCGTACGAATCGCGGTGACCGCAGGCCCCTGCTTTCCGGGTGGCAGTGCTGCCGCCTTACGGCCGGCCTCGATGTTGTCCTCGGCCAGGGCCATGCGGTCCTTGGCCATCGTGACGTTGTCCGCGATCGAGGACAGGGCGGAGGCGGCGAATTCCGAATGCAGCTCGGTGAGAACCGATTCGGATTGCGGGATTCTCACCGTCAAGCCGACGACGGCCTGGGTCAGTTCGTCGAGGTGGGCGTCGGCGTTCATCACGAGATCGCGGAACCCGTCGAATTCCTCCACCCGCGAATCGAGTTCGCGATCGGCCTGGCCACAGGAGGAGATGATCTCGACGAGCATCGCCCGTCGCTGATCGGGAGTTTCCGGAATGGCATCGTCGAGACGTTGGCGGATCTCGAAGGCGGACGCGAGAGCCTTCTTGGCGTTGTCGTGGGCGGCGATGAACGGTGCTGCCGCAGAATCTCCGAACTCTCCACGGGCGAGATTCAATTCCTCTTCGCTGGCGCGCACCGCGTTGTCGGTCTCGACCAGAATTTCCTTGGCACGGGTGTCGAGAACGTCGATGGGGAAGGCGGCCAGTGCGGCCGGGTCGCTCGGGTCGATCTTCGCCACGGCCTCGACCTCGGCGGCGACGCGGGCCTTCTTGCGCCGGGAGGAGTAGACGACGGCTCCGCCGCCGGCCACGGCCAGTACACCGACGCCGATCAGCAGTGGTGCCGACGAGCCACCACTGCCGCTCGAGGCATACGCGTCGCCGAGTGCACCGGCTGCCGCAATGGCCGCACCGGACCAATCTTCTTCGCGCAGTGCAGGTTCGACGTCGTCGACACGGATCGAATCTTGCTCGGAGGTGGTGATCTGAGACAGCCCGGTGTTCACACCGAGGTAGTACGAACGGTCCACGGTCGCCACGGCGAGCAGAACGTCGCGCTGACCGAGGTCACTTCTCGACGCAGTCTGCTCGGCCCAGTTCGCCGCCGACAGGTTGTCGAAGTCCGCGACATAGGTGACCCACAACCGGACCTGACTGTTGCCGTAGAGGTCGTCGATCGAGGTCTGGACCTCGGCGAGGGCATCCGGGTCGAGTGCCTGGACGTTGTCGGTGATCTGGGTGGCCAGCCGCGAGGGAGCCTCGGCGGATGCAACCCCTGGCGCGAGCAGGACCGCGGCGAACAGGGTCAGAGCACCCACGGCGGCGAGACGACGAAATCGATGGATTGCTGCTCGAACGACTGGGGCGCTGGTGTGCCGCCGGTGCTGGACTGCCATGCGCTGAAATCTACCGGCTGGACGGCGAGGAGATCGAGCAGGTCGATCCGGACGCATGACAGTTGTCACCCCGCAATCGTGACGCTCGAACGAGGTCGAAGCCGCCCGATCGCAGCAGAGTGATTCCCATGACCACAACGAAGGCAGTCGAACTGCGAAACGTCACCAAGACCTATGGCTCGGTCCGGGCGGTCGACGGGCTCAGCCTGTCCATCGAACCGGGCGAGGTCGTCGCATTTCTCGGACCCAACGGAGCGGGAAAGACGACCACCATCGACATGATGCTCGGCCTGGCAACACCCACCACCGGGTCGGTGTCGGTGTTCGGCGGAGCTCCCGCCGACGCGATCGCTCAGGGCCGCATCTCGGCCGTCATGCAGACCGGCGGTCTGCTGCGCGATCTGACCGTCCGCGAAACCGTCGAGCTGACGTCGGCACTGTTCGCCCGCACCCGGTCGGTGAAGGAGGTTCTCACTCGGGCAGGCATCGCCGACATCGGAGATCGTCGAGTGGCCAAATGCTCCGGCGGGCAGCAGCAGCGACTGCGGTTCGCGCTCGCACTGCTGCCCGATCCGGATCTGCTGGTGCTGGACGAGCCGACCACCGGAATGGACGTGGAAGGGCGTCGCGACTTCTGGAACGCCATTCGTCAGGACGCCAGCACCGGCCGAACGGTGCTGTTCGCAACCCACTACCTCGACGAGGCCGACGCCTACGCGGACCGCATCGTGCTGGTGCGGCACGGCAAGATCGTCGCCGACGGCAGCGCCGCCGAGGTGAAGAACCTGGCGGCAGGGCGCACCGTCACCGCCACGCTGCCCGGCGTCGACCAGTCGATGCTGCTCTCTCTGCCCGGAGTGGACCGAGTCGAGACGCGCGGCGATCGGGTGATCGTGCACGGTCGCGACTCCGATGCCGTGGCCCGATACCTACTCAACGACGCGCACGCGACCGATCTCGAAATCGTCTCGCGCAACCTCGAAGACGCATTCCTCGCCCTCACCACCGACTCACACAACGACCTCGCCGGGAGCATCCGATGACCACGACCACCACCCGCACCTCTGCCAGAGCCGTTGCCTGGGGCGGATTCTCGCCGACCTTTCTCGGACTCGAAATTCGCAGGCTCTTCCGAAACAAGCGAACTCTGATCTTCACGTTGGTGATGCCGCCGGTGTTCTTCGTCATCTTCGGTACGCAGTCCGACTACCGGACCGACTACCCGTTCGCGCATGGGAACGTCACCGCGTACATCGCCATCAGCATGGCGGTCTACGGCGCGATGCTCGCCACCACCAGCGGGGGAGCGATGGTGTCGGTCGAACGAGCTCAGGGGTGGAGCCGACAGTTGCGGTTGACCCCGCTCAAGCCCGTCGCCTACATCGTCACCAAGGTCCTCGTGGCCATGACCATGGGTGCAGCAGCCATCGTCGTGGTGTTCGTCGTCGCGAAGTTCTTCGGGGCCGACATGCCGATCTGGGTGTGGCTCGCATGCGGTGTGATCGCGTGGCTCGGGTCCGCAGTCTTCGCTGCATTCGGCTTGTTCATGGGGTACCTGCTGCCGTCGGAGAACGTCATGCAGATCCTCGGACCGGTGCTGGCGTTCCTGGCGTTGGCCGGCGGGCTGTTCGTTCCGCTCGGCGACAGCGGCTGGTTCCCGATGCTGGCCCAGTTCACCCCGCTCTACGGCCTGGCCACCATCACCCGGGCACCGTTCACCTCCGCTGACACCGGAACCTTGCTGATCGCCGTGATCAACCTGGTGGTGTGGGCGACGGCGTTCGTCGCCGGAGCTGCGTTGCTGTTCCGAAGAGACACCAAGCGTGCCTGAGACCGAAACCACTGATCATGTCGTCCACAGAGATACCGTGGGCGGCATGACCACGTTCACCGCCGACCTTCCCGAGGGCCGGATCTGGCGGTTCGGCTGGATGTTCGGAGCCATCTGGCTGGTGTACCTGATCTATCCGTTGAACGACATCCTTGCTCTGGACTACGTGCCGGCGAAGGTTGCCGGGGTCATGACGATCGTTGCCTTCGGTGCCGTGTTCACGTCCACTTTCTGGCGTTTTCGTAACGGACACCGCCGAGGAAAGCCACTGCCGGTCTCGCAGGCGTGGATCGCGCTCGGGGTCATGATCGCGCTGACCGTGTTCATGAGCGTGTCGATAGGAACCACCGCATTCGGCGCGACCGTCTACATCGCAGTACTGGCCATGATGACCCTGCCGGTCAGGCAAGCGTGGGCGTTGGTGTTGGTGATGGTCGCGCTCGTCGAGGCGGTGCCACGCTTCTTGTCGTCCTGGGAGCCCGACACCTTCTTCGCATTTCAGCTGCTGATCAGCGCGGCCGCGGCCTGGGGCATCACCCAGGTGTTCCAGCGCAATCACGAATTGGCCGTGGCCAGGCAACAATTGGCAGACCTGGCCATCGTGGCCGAACGCGAGCGCATGAGCCGGGACGTGCACGACATCCTCGGCCATTCCCTGACCGTCATAACCGTCAAGAGCGAACTGGCCGGCAGGTTGATCGAGATCGACCCCGCCCGAGCGGCCGTCGAGATCGCAGAGCTGGAAACCCTTGCTCGGCAAGCACTTGCCGATGTGCGCAGTACCGTCGGAGGTATGCGGCAGGTCGACATCGGATCCGAATTGGCAAGTGCGCAAACGGCATTGACTGCCGCGGGAATCGACGCCGATCTTCCCGTTGACGCCGACGTGGTGCCGCTGCGACACCGAGAACTGTTCGGTTGGGTGATCCGGGAAGCGGTGACCAACGTGGTTCGACACTCGAGCGCACGACACTGCCGGGTGACGCTGACGGCGTCGAGCATCTCCATCGTCGACGACGGAGTGGGACCGGCAGAGAAGGAGTCCGGCGGCAACGGTCTGCGCGGTCTCGGTGAACGCGTGGCTGCCGCGGGTGGTGTACTGACGATCGCCCGGGTGCCGACCGGCGGTTTCAGGGTGGAGGTACACGGTGAATAGGACGCAGGCGCAATGACCATCACACTGTTGCTGGCCGACGATCAGGCTCTGGTGCGGGGTGCACTTGCAGCTCTGCTGGGGCTCGAACACGATCTCGAGGTCGTCGCCGAGGTGGGACGCGGGGACGAGGTTGCCGCTGCCGTTCTCGAACACCGACCCGACGTCGTCCTGCTCGACGTGGAGATGCCGGGAAAGAACGGGATCGAGGTCACCGCCGAACTGGCGCTCGTCGCGCCGCAGTCGAGGGTGCTGATCGTCACCACGTTCGGTCGACCCGGCTACCTCCGACGCGCCATCGATGCGGGTGCGTCGGGCTTCGTGGTCAAGGACACCCCCGCCAAGCAGCTGGCCGACGCCGTTCGGCGCGTGCACATGGGGCTTCGCGTGGTCGATCCGACGCTGGCGACCGAAACCCTCACCGACGGCGTCTCTCCACTGACGGCCCGAGAGCAGGAGGTTCTCCGCGCGGCTGCCCGGGGCGGGACGGCAGGGTCCATCGCTGCTCAGGTCCACCTCTCGGAGGGAACGGTGCGCAATCACCTGTCGTCGGCGATAGGGAAGACCGGCACCAGCACCCGCGCCGAAGCGGTGCGAGTGGCGGAGGACCGAGGGTGGCTGTAGGTCCTGCGAGGCGCGCCGCTGCCACCGAAGATGCGTAGGCCTGGCAAACTCGAGGGGTGAATTCAACTCTCGACCGAGATTCGTACGGCGACCCGTACGACGATCGGTATGCCCCGGACCCCGGTCCCGAGCGCCTCGGCTTCTTCGGAACGCTCGGACGCTGGACCGGCCGGCTGGTCGCGGGAGTGATCCTGATGTCGTTGGTGCTGGTCGCCGGAACAGCGGTGCGGGTATGGCAGGTGGCGCGCATCGACGACTATTCCAAGGCGGACGCCATCGTGGTGCTCGGCGCGGCGCAGTACAGCGGTACACCCTCGACTGTGTTCGAGGCACGACTGGACCAGGCCGCGTCACTGTACGAACAGGGAATTGCCCCCGAGATCGTCACCGTCGGCGGAAAGCAGGAGGGCGATCTGTTCACCGAGGCCGCCTCGGGCCGCAACTATCTGATCGATCAGGGAGTTCCTGCCGACGCCATCACTGCCGTCGAGACCGGTTCGGACACCCTCGAGAGCATCGAGGCAGTGAGCAACACCCTGCGCGAACAAGGCAAGTCGTCGGTGGTGTTGGTCAGCGATCCATGGCATTCACTACGCACCCGAACCATGGCGCGCGACGCCGGACTCGACGCCTGGACCTCCCCGACACGCACCGGTCCCGCCGTCTACACCAGAGAATCCCAGGCGCACGGAATCGCCAGGGAGACAGGCGCTCTGCTGTGGTACCAGCTGACCCACTTCACCGCGGACTTCTCCTACACGGCAGGCCAGTAGATGACCGGCACATACTCGGCACACGACGTCGAACGATTCGTCCCCGAACCTCCGAAGACCGCAGGACTGCGAGCCGGGGCTGACAACGCCTCGCATCGAAGCGCCTTCGCGCGCGATCGAGCGCGCGTGTTGCACTGCGCCGCCCTGCGCCGGCTCGCCGACAAGACACAGGTCACCGGTCCTCGAGACGGAGACACCCCGCGCACGCGATTGACGCACTCGCTCGAAGTTGCCCAGATCGGCCGCAGCATCGCCGAGGGTCTGGGCAGCGATCCCGATCTGGTGGACCTCGCCGGGCTGGCGCACGACATCGGCCACCCGCCGTACGGACACAACGGTGAACGCGCCCTCGACGAAGTGGCCCAGAACTGCGGTGGCTTCGAGGGCAACGCGCAGAACCTGCGCATTCTCACCGGACTCGAGCCGAAGATCCTCGACGCCGACGGCCGCAGCGCAGGACTCAACCTGACCCGAGCCTCGCTCGACGCGGCCACCAAGTATCCGTGGATCAGGCCCGCGCCCGGCGCGAAATTCGGTGCCTACGACGACGACTCCGCCATTCTGGGCTGGGTGCGTGACGGTGCGCCGGACAAGCACAAGTGCCTCGAAGCGCAGAGCATGGACTGGTCCGACGACGTGGCGTACTCGGTGCACGACGTCGAGGACGGCGTCATCGACGCTCGAATCGACCTACGGGCTCTGTCCGATCCGATCGAGCGACGCGCTCTCGCCGAACTCGGCGTCTCGGAATTTCGCGGGCTCGATGTCGACGAACTGATCGAGGCCGCAGATCGACTGTCGAGAATGCCCGTCGTGGTCGCGGTCGGACGCTACGACGGCACCCTCGAAGCCTCCGTCGCGCTCAAACACATGACCAGTGAACTGGTCGGACGCTTCGCGACCGCCGCTATCGAGGGCACCCACGAGAAGTACGGCACTGCGCCGCTGAGCCGATACGACGCCGATCTGGTGGTGCCGTCGATCGTCGGCTCGGAGGTGGCGTTGCTCAAGACGATGGCGTTGCG
This sequence comes from Rhodococcus sp. NPDC006774, assembly GCF_040636045.1. Lineage (NCBI taxonomy): Bacteria > Bacillati > Actinomycetota > Actinomycetes > Mycobacteriales > Nocardiaceae > Rhodococcus > Rhodococcus sp. NPDC006774. The sequence continues at coordinate 120,968 of NZ_JBEYIW010000003.1, forward strand.
GTACGTGATGTCCGATGCCGGACACAAGATCCGCCAGGAGCGCCAACGCGACCGTATCCACCGCGTCGCCGAGTGGTTGATGCGCTCGGCTCCGGGCGAACTGGACCCCATTCTGGTGCCCGCCTGGCAGCGGGCCGACAGCGACGCGGAACGGACTCGTGTGGTCGTCGACCAGATCGCGTCGTACACCGAAAGTCGACTCGAACTCATCGACAAGCGGTCACTCGGAGCTCAGGCCAGCTGGGGCTGACCGCGCCGCCGACCGAATGTGGGTAGGTCCGGATCGGGACTAGACTGCCCTTCGTGGCCGGCCGAATTCCTGAACGCGACATCGCCGCCATTCGCGAACGCACACGGATCGAAGACATAGTCGGCGACTACGTCTCTCTCAAGCGCGCGGGCGGCGACTCCATGAAGGGGTTGTGCCCCTTCCATGACGAGAAATCTCCGTCGTTCCACGTTCGCCCCAACCACGGTCACTATCACTGCTTCGGCTGCGGCGAGGGCGGTGACGCCTACTCCTTCCTGCAGAAGATCGAGCACATCTCGTTCGTCGAGGCCGTCGAGCAACTGGCCGATCGGTTGAACTACTCGATCTCCTACGAGGGCGGAGGGCCGTCGGTTCAACGCGACCGCGGCACCCGCGCGCGCCTGATCGCCGCGAACGCGGCAGCGCAGGAGTTCTACGCGGGCAGGCTCAGCGGGCCCGACGCCCAGGCTGCTCGCGACTACCTCACCGAACGCAACTTCGATGGGCACGCTGCCCTGGCCTACGGCTGTGGTTACGCACCCGACGGCTGGGACACCCTCACCAAGCATCTGCTGGGCAAGGGTTTCGAGGCCAAGGAGATCGTCGACGCCGGCCTGGCGACACCCGGTAAGCGCGGGACACCGATCGACCGTTTTCGGCGTCGGTTGGTGTGGCCCATTCGCAGTCAGAGCGGTGACGTCATCGGTTTCGGCGCACGCAAACTGTTCGACGACGACACGATGCCGGGTAAGTACATCAACACCCCGGAAACCATGCTGTACAAGAAGTCTCAGGTGTTGTTCGGTCTCGACCTGGCACGCAAGGAAATCGCGAAGTCCCATCAGGCCGTCATCGTCGAGGGCTACACCGACGTGATGGCGATGCACCTGGCTGGGGTCAAGACGGCAGTGGCGTCGTGCGGCACTGCGTTCGGCGAGGACCACCTGGCGATGCTGCGCCGATTGATGATGGACGACAGCTACTTTCGCGGCGAAGTGATCTACACCTTCGACGGAGACGATGCCGGGCAGGCCGCCGCGATGAAGGCGTTCGAGGGCGATCAGAAGATCGCCGGTCAGACGTTCGTCGCAGTGGCTCCGGACGGAATGGACCCGTGCGACCTACGTTTGAAGTCCGGCGACAACGCCGTTCGCGATCTTGTCGCCAGGCGTACCCCGATGTTCGCCTTCGTGGTCAAATCACTGCTGCGGGAACATGATCTGGACACGCCCGAGGGGCGCGTCGAGGCGTTGAAGCGAACCGTTCCGGTGGTCGCCCGCATCAAGGATGCGTCGCTGCGGGACGAGTACGCACGGCAGTTGGCCGGCTGGACCGGGTGGGACGACACCGCAATGGTGCTGGCCCGGGTTCGCGACGAGGCGAAGAAGGGTGCCCGGGGCGACACGAGCGGCAAACGCGTCCCGTTCGAGAAGCGTCAGGCTGCTCCCGTGGAGGCCCCCACGGGACCTCCACGTCCCAACCCAACCGATCCGTCTCTGTGGCCGCAGCGCGAAGCCCTCAAGGCGGTACTGCAGATGCCTGCGATGGCAGGCACGGTGTTCGATTCGCTCCCGCCCGAAAGCTTCCATCACCCGGCGTACTCGGCCGTGCGCGACGCAGTGGCCGCTGCCGGCGGCACCGCTGCAGGACTGGGCGGAGGGGAGTGGGTCGACGCCGTCGCCAAACAGGCCAAGGATGCCGTGGTCGTGTCGTTGGTCACCGAGTTGGCCGTCGACCCGATGCGCGTGGCCGACGACGCTCTCACCCGTTACATCTCGGGCGTACTCGCGCGACTCCAGGAAGTGTGGGTCGGCCAACAGGTGGCCGAACTCAAGTCGAAACTGCAGCGCATGTCACCGGTGGAGAAGCCCGACGACTACAACGCGTTGTTCGGCGACCTCATCGCCCTCGAGCAGTACCGCCGCAGTCTGCTCGAGCTCGCCGTCGGAAGTGTGGCCGAGGTCGGTTAGCGCCGCAGCTGATCGCGGGGAACGAAGACCTGGGTCTCGTCGTCGATCGGCTTCATCGGCTCCAGTCGGGGCTGAGTGTTCAGGGAATCGGACAGCTTCTGGCGGCCGACCTCGATCGCCTTCTTGGTGGCCGGGCTCGACGCGACGGCGCTCGCAGTCTTGCGAATCTGCTCGTACCGGCCACGTCCTGCCTTGGCACCGAGCACATACGCAGCTCCAGCCGCCAGTACCAAACGAATCATCAGTAGGTCCTTCCCTCGAGCGTGCGGCTGTTCTTCCATCTTGCCCGACGAACCTCGAGCAGGGCGATTTGGTACTCGGCAGGGGGTGTGCGCTATTGTTTCCAACGGCTCGCACGAGAGTGTGACGCCGCGAGGTAATCCCCCATAGCTCAATTGGCAGAGCATTCGACTGTTAATCGAAGGGTTCCTGGTTCGAGTCCAGGTGGGGGAGCGCAGTCCCCGTTCGGTTCGCCCGGGCGGGGATTTTTGCTGTCGGGAGTGTGCCGCACGAGCCCCCCGGCGTGGCCCGTGAACGTACCGGACATGTGGTACCGAGAGTTCGAGTTAGTTAACAGATCGTGACGCCAATTTCTGTATATCGAATGAATGAATCCCATCGACCGATGTCAGGTTTGTCGGTCGTCCGCGACATACTGAACGAGCGATCCCGGTGGCTCAACAGTGCTATAAAAAGCCGGGTCGGTCGGTTTTAAGGGGCTTCATGAGTTTGAGTTACGCAGCAACAGTTCCGCGGCACCTCGTGCATCGGAGGTCGCCGGGCGACGTTCTGTTGACCGATTACGAGACCGTCGACGGTACGCATCGGGCGGCGGTGCAGTTCCCCACGTCGCATCGCATGTTCGCGCCGGTCCGTCGAACCCACGACTCGTTGATGGTGGCCGAGGCTCTGCGCCAAGCGATCAGCCTCTTCTGTCACGTCAACCACGGCGTTCCACTCGATCATGTGGTGTTCATCGAGCACTCCCGCTTCGAGATCCTGGACCCGCTCTCGGTCGACGACATCGACGATTCGCTTGTCGCAGAGTCGATCACGACCGACGTGACGTTCGAGAACGAGTCGCTGGACAACATGAAGCTCTCCGCCCGGCTCCTGAACGGCACCCACCTCGTCGCGTCGGGGACGGCGTCGGTCCGGACCATCGGACCCGAGGTGTACTCGCAGTTTCGCAAGTCGACCGTTGCCGACCCCCACTTCCGTTTCCTGCCGGCCGGAACCGAGGTGGTCTCACCGTCCTCGGTCGGACGTCTCGATCCGTCCGACGTGGTGTTGGCACGGCACACATCCGACGGGACCATCGTTGTGGCGCCGGATCCGCGCAACCTGGCGATGTTCGACCATTCGGTCGAGTACCTGCCGGGCGTCACGATGCTCGAGGCGGGCCGTCAGGCTCTGCGCTTGGCGACCGGAACACCGACGCTGGATTTCACCTCCTGCGAGGTGAGGTTCATGGGATTCGCCGAGTGGACCAACCCGTGCTCGGTGATCGTCGACGCGGACTCCACCGACGGCATCTTCCGCATTCAGTTCGAGCACGACGGCGAGGTGCTGTCGGCGATGTCCGTCACGACGACGTCCGAACCGTGGTTGGCCCCTACCGATCGCTCCAGTCGATAAGGGCGTCTTCGGCCACTGTCGTCACCCGCGCGAGGCGTCGACGCGGCACCACCGAGGGCAGCAACATCTGCCACATCTCGGTCAGCCGTTGCTGTAGATCGGCGCGTCCGGTCAACATCTCCGATACCGTCTGCACGCCGGTGAACGACGCGACGATGTATCGACCGAGCGTGAGTGCGTCGATACCGTCGACGATGTCGCCCTCGGCCTGAGCACGTGCGGCCAGATCGCCCATCTTGCCGATCCAGTCCTCGAACGCGCGCGCATTGGGGCTGTCCACGATGGCCGACTCCAGCGTCAACCGCATACCCCCGCGGGCGATGGAGTCGGTCTGCAGTTGTCGTCCCAGCTCCTTGCTCACCAGGATCAGGGCGTCCAACGCTCTCGGCGTCTGCTCGATGATGAGGGCGCTCGCACTCGCCGCCATGGCCAGCTGCGCGTCGATCACTGCCTGCGCCAGATCTTCCTTGGACGAGAAATGGAAGTACATCGCGCCTTTGCTGACCCCGGCATGGGCGATGATGGTGCTCAAACTTGCTGTGCCATAACCGAACTTCTCGAAACTGGCGGCGGCCCCCTCGAGTACGGCCTGCCTGGTGGACGCTGCACGCTCCTGCATCGGTAGACAATAACTGTTGCCCGGGTTCGCGGCACGGCGGAGTGAAGGACGTTCGCGCTGCAAAATAGTCCTCGCCGGCTGCGTACGATCGGCGCGGTGACTACAGCGCGATTCAAGGATCTGTGTATCGATGCAACGAATCTCGAGGCAATGGTGACCTTCTGGTCCGCAACCGTCGGACTCGGTGTCGTTCGTACGGGCTCGCCCGACATCGTGAAGCTCAGCGGGGTCGAGCCCACACAGACAATCTGGGTCAATCGGGTACCGGAGTTCAAGGCAGTCAAGAATCGTGTCCATCTGGACGTGCACGTGACAACGACCGAACTGCCCGGTGCCAAACCAGTTTCCGCCCAGGGTGACTTCGGCTGGCGCGTGATGGCCGATCCCGACGGAGGGGAGTTCTGCGCCTTCGTCCGGCCGGAAGTCGGCCCCTACAGGATGTACGAACTGGTGGTCGACGCTCTCGACGCGAAGACTCTGGCCGGCTGGTGGGCACAGGTACTCGGCGGAACGATCGAGGGCAGCGAGGAAGGCTGGCACGCGATCGAGGGCGCTGCCGGAGTGCCGTTCGAGTCGATGGTCTTCGCCCAGGTTCCCGAAGCCAAGACCGGCAAGAACCGTGTCCACTGGGACATCGAGGTCGACTTCGTCGACGCGATCGCCGAATTGGAATCACTCGGCGCACGGGTGCTCCGGCGACCGGACTCGGACATCGAATGGACCGTCATGGCGGACCCGGAGGGCAACGAGTTCTGTGTGTTCGTGACTGAGTGAGTCACCTGTAGTCGTCCAGAGGGGTTCCCCATTGCATCGACCGTCCGCTCGCGTCGGTGCGGAACGGGCCCGGTTCGACGATTGTGACCCCGATACCGAGATGACGCACCTCCGCGGCGAGAGCCTCCGAAAAGCCTTCGAACGCGAATCGATGGCAGGCTGAGGCAATGGTCGATACGAGTGCGGGAATCCTGTTGTATCGCGTCGGTGTCGACGGCCCGGATGTCCTGATCGCTCACCCCGGCGGACCGTTCTGGGCGCGCAAGGACGAGGGAGCCTGGTCGATCGTCAAAGGGTTGATCACCGATGGCGAAGATCCCTGGACGGCGGCTCAGCGGGAATTTCGAGAGGAAGTCGGCAGCGATGTGCCGGCCGGAGAACCCGTCGAACTGGGCACCGTCACACAGCGCGGCGGAAAGATCGTCACCGCGTTCGGCGTCGAGGCCGATCTGGATGTCTCGAATGCGGTGAGCAACACATTCGAGATCGAGTGGCCCCCGAAATCCGGCCTCATGAAGTCGTTTCCCGAGGTCGACCGCGTCGAGTGGTTCCCACTGGCGCAGGCGAGAACGAAGTTGCTCGCCTCCCAGCACCCCTTTCTGGACGCACTTGAGGCCGTTGTGGCAGCGCCGTAGTTTCGGCGCGGGTTCCCGGGGTATCCACCGGCCGGAAATGACGAGGGTCGCGGATGCAGGGTGGGAAATTGATCATGACGCCTACGGGTACGGCAGGCGCAACTGCTCACGCGGAGACTGCTCTCGTGGAGACCGTATGGGGCGGCCGAGTAGTGGCATCGGCGTTCGTGGTCTTGTCCACCGGACTGTCCTGGGTCTTTGTCGCAACGGCAATGATCGGACAGTGACCGAGGATCGGTCGGCCGATACTGCTCGGCGACAACGAAAAAGGACGGCTCAGTGACCGACGGCATTGCCTCTGCAACTCCACCAGCGACAGAGGTACCCGCGCGGGCCTGGAAAGCGCTCGTGGTTCTGCTGCTCGGTATGTTCATGGCCCTGCTGGACACCACCATCGTGAACGTGGCACTACCGACGATCAGTACCACGCTGGAGGCGTCGGAATCGGTTCTGTCGTGGATCATCTCGGGGTACGCCCTCGCCTTCGGATTGGCTCTCATACCGGCGGGCAAGGTGGGCGACCGGATCGGCCACAAATGGGTGTTCTTCACCGGTCTCGCCCTCTTCACCGTCGCGAGCTTCGCGTGTGGTCTGGCTCAGGACGATCTGCAACTGGTCGTCGCGCGAGTCGTTCAGGGCTTGGCAGGCGGCATGTTTGTGCCCGCCGTCACCGCGTTCATCCAACTGTTGTTCCCAGGGCCGGTGCGGGGCAAGGCATTCGCCATCATGGGTGCGGTCATCGGAGTGTCGACTGCGCTCGGTCCCATCGTCGGCGGTCTGATCATCCAGGCTTTCGGCGACGAGAACGGCTGGCGACTCGTCTTCTGGGTCAACCTGCCGATCGGAATCGTCGGTGTCGTCGCGGCTGCAGTACTGCTCCCGGGCAAGACCGATGCCGAACCGGCAGCGCGCCCCGGAATCGACTGGCTCGGACTGATACTCATCTCCGCAGGTCTCATCGCACTGCTGGTTCCGCTGATCGAGGGCCAGGAATTGGGCTGGCCCATGTGGACGTACCTGACGATCGCCGCGGGTGTCGGTCTCATCGCGTTGTTCGGCTGGTGGGAAGTGATTCGGACCGGCCGTGGACAGAATCCGTTGGTGCCACCTCGATTGTTCACCCGTCCGGCCTTCACCGGAGGCGTGATCCTCGCGCTCGTCTACTTCGCCGCCTTCACGAGCATCTTCTTCACCATCTCGCTGCTGTGGCAGACCGGACTCGGAAACACGGCCCTGGCATCGGGACTGGTGTCCATACCGTTCGCGATCGGCAGCATAATCGCGGCCTCGCAGAGCAACAGGCTGACGATCCGTCTCGGTCGCACCGTCCTGATACTCGGCGCGTCGCTCGTCTCGATCGGGCTGATCTGGCTGTGGTTCATCCTCGCGACCAGCTCGGCCGACACGATCTCGCACTGGACGCTGATGGTTCCACTGTTCATCGCGGGTCTCGGCAACGGCGCGTTCATCGCACCCAACGCCCAGTTCATCGTCGCCACCGTCGATCGCGACGACGCGGGAGCAGCGAGCGGGGTCATCTCCACCATGCAGCGCGTCGGCTCGGCGATCGGTATCGCCGTCATCGGCAGCGTGCTGTTCGGATCTCTGAACATCACCGGCCCCGACACCGTCGGATCCGGCTTTCTGCACGGCGCGGCGATGGCGATGGCCGTGAGCGCAGCGTTCAGTGTGGTCGCACTGGCGTTGGTGTTCGCGCTCCCCAAGAAAGTCCAGAGCGGGCACTGAGCGTACCGCTCAGGAGGACAGGCCCTTGCTGTGCCGATCGACGACGGTTGCTGCGAGGTCGGCAATCTTGACGTTCAGGTCCTGAGAAGACTTACGCAGTAGGGCGAACGCCTCGTCGCCGGACACATCGTGCAGAGCCATGATCAGGCCGATGGCCTTGCCGATCTCACGGTTGCTCTCGAGCCCGTCACGCAGAGTCGACGCCTCCTGACCGTTCATGACCGCAGCAACGGTGACCGCCGTGAATGCCGTCAGAATGATCGCCTTGCTCGCACTGTCGGTGTCGAACACACCTGGCTTGTCCGTGAACAAATTGAGCGCGCCGACCTTCTGATCGTCCACGTTGAGCCGAAATCCCATGGCACCTCGCACCGGCGTGCGGTTCAACACACCGCGAGCCATCGCGGGCCACTGGGTGGGTGTTCGGAAGTCGGCTTCGAGCTGCGCTGCCTCGCTGGTGATCGCGTCCAGGCAGGGACCTTCGCCGGTAGCGCGCTCGATATCGTCGACAATGCGCGCGATGTCGTCCGAGGCGGCGACGGTGACGGGCTTTCCGTGGCGCATCAGCATCAGCATCAGGCTCGCGTGATCGCAGTGGGGGACGATCAGCACCGCGGCGTTGCAGATCGCAGTGTAGATCGCCTCGGCGCTGCTGCCTCGATACACGATGTCGGCCAGAGCGGCGAACACTGTAGCCGGATCCGTCGACGGGCCGTCGTGCTGCGTGACTTCGTTCACTTGGCTACTCCCGTCCAGTGTCGGTGTTCGAGCGACCGGCACTCGAAGTGAACCAACCGTACCGCCACGGGATGGGGTGTTCGAACATGCGGGTACCGGCAGTAGCCTCAGGTCGTGAGCGATGCGCAAGGATCCACCGGTTTCGAGTACGGCCACGACGGTCCGAAGTCGATCGTCGTAGGGGTCGACGGTTCCGATTCCTCCTGGCGCGCGGCTGCCTATGCGGCAGGACTCGCTCGTAGGCAGCGGTCGCTGCTGGTGCTGGTGTACGTGCAGCCCATTGCGACGGCGTCGTGGGGCCAGGCCGGCATCTCACTTGTCGAAACCGGCCAGCAGATCGCCGACGAGTTGCTCGACTATGTCCGAACCTCTGCGGCACGATTCGGGGATCGGGAGCACGTGCGGTGGGAGTTCCGGACCGCGCAAGGTGACCCGTACAACGGGCTGATCGCCGTGGCAGAGCAATTGCGCACCGACGCCGTCGTCGTGGGAGCGTCCGAGAACGCGGGGCATCGAATCGCCGGTTCGGTGGCGGTGCGGTTGGTCAAAGCGGGCCGCTGGCCGGTGACCGTGGTGCCCTGAACGATCCGAAATCGAGCCTGTCTGCCGTCCGCCCTGTAAAAATAGGCAGTCACCTCGTCGGATGCGAGGCGCACGTGGTGCCGTTCTCGAGGATCCGAGGAGTTCCATGGCTGGGCTGTCGCGTCGACAATTCATAGCTCGAGTAGGGGCTCTGGCGGCGGCGTGGGGAATCGCGCCCCACGTGCTGGGTCAGGCTCTTGTTGCGCACGCCCAGCCTGTGGAGGCGGACGGGACCGGAACACTCGCGCAGACGATCCTGCGAACCTCGACCGGGCCGGGGAAGTACCGCGTGCTCGCTGCCGGTCCGGGAGAGCCGTACGTTGCTCGCCTGGACGTTCTCGGACGAGCGCCGAGTCCGTCGAGGGTGCAATCTCGACGGTCGTTGCTCTACCTCGGGCACCTCTCGGACATGCACGTCATCGATGCGCAGTCGCCCGGACGGATCGAGCCCATGATCGTTTCCGACCACGCCGCCTGGGGCTCGGCGTTCCATCCGCAGGATCCGCTGACCGTGCACGTCACCGCGGCGATGGTGAAGGCGTTCGCGGACGCTCGGATCAGCCCGGTCACCGGCGCGCCGATGGGGGCTGCGGTGGTCACCGGAGACAGTGCCGACATGCATTCTCATCTCGAACTGCGCTGGTACATCGATGTTCTCGACGGCGTTCCGGTTCGGCCGACGAGCGGGGCGGCGGACGTGTTCGAGGGTGTTCAGGCCTGGCCGGAGGCGCAGTGGGCCTATCGGCCCGGTGATCCGTCGGGAGGGTCGTTCGGCGACTACGGATTCCCGACGCTTCCCGACCTCCTCGACCAGGCGATGTCGGGCACCGTGGAATCGGTGGGGCTGCCGGTGCCGTGGTATTCGGTGTACGGCAACCACGACACGCTGCTGCTCGGCACCTTCGATCTGTCCTCGCAACTGCATGCGCTCGCCGTCGGGGGTCGCAAGGCGTACTCCCTCGAGGCGACGGCTACGTCGGCTCTGGCCGGCTACGCGTCGACGGCCAGTCCGCTGCAGCGAATGGTCGATGCTCTGGGCGTCGGATCCGGTGCGCGACCGGGGTTTCGCGCAGTCTCGGCCGATCCGTCGCGGTACCTGTTCGAACAACGCGAGTTCATGCAGGAGCACTTCGAGACCACGCCGACACCGGGTCCGATCGGTCACGGCTTCACCCAACACAACCTCGATTCGGGCGAGACCTGGTGGACGGCAGACCCCACCCCGAACATCCGCACGTTCGGTCTCGACACCTGCAACGCTGTCGCCGGGCCCGACGGTGCGGTTCCGGAGAACCAATTCGAGTGGCTCACCCAGCAATTGGAGCGGGCGCAGGCCGAGAACAAGCTCGTGCTGATCTACACGCACCACAACAGCCTCACACTGGAGAACCGAGCACAGAGGCCTGGGCAATCGGTGAAGCTCTACGGCGCAGACGAATTCATCGATCTGCTGCTGAAGTATCCGGTGGTGATCGGCTGGCTCAACGGCCACACCCACCAGAATCAGATCCTGGCGCACTCGCGAGACGGCCGCGGATTCTGGGAGATCACGACCGCGTCGTGCATCGATTTCCCGCAGCAGCAGCAAGTGGTCGAGATCGTCGACAACCGGGACGGAACCCTGTCGCTGTTCACCACGGTGCTCGACCACGCATCTCCGGTCACGCCGGGAAACAGCGGAAGCTACCTGGATCTGGCGTCGCGTAGCCGAGAGTTGGCGGCCAACGACTGGGCCGAGAATCCACTGATGCGTCGAGGATCGCGCCTGGACCGCAACACCGAACTGCTCCTTCCGGCTCCGTTCGACCTGAGCACCATCACCGACGCTGCGCTCGAGCAACAACACCTCGACGAGCACGCGAGACTGATCGCCTACGAGACGAGGCAGGGCCGATGAACGGTAGTCACAGAGTGGCTCTGCTGGTGTCTGCGATCGTCGTGGCGTGCGCGGGGTGCTCGCAGACCGCAGCGCTCGCCCCGGTCGGCGGTGCCGAGCTCGGAAATCTGCGCTACGCCGTCAACGACGTTCTGTTGGAGAAGGGAATCGAGATACTGGTCGCGCCGGTGTGCTCGGGTACCGGGGCCGATATCGAATGTGCCGGGGAGACAACCGACAACGAGGCGATTACCGGTTCGGCCACATCCGACGACGCGAGCACCGTCGAGGTGAAGGTCGGTACGGAGGTTCTCTATTCGGGATCCGTGCAGGATGTGCTCGATCGCAACTCGACGGTCGGTGTGCCGTGAGAGGGGTCGGTGTTCTTGCCCTCGTGGCGGTCGTGTCGGCTCTGGTTCAGGCGCTGACAGTCCTGGGCGATCCCGTACCCACGTCTTCTGTCGGGTTTGCGGCACTGCTTTTGGCTTCTGCTGCCGCGGTGGTACTCGCCCTGTGGATCACCGCATCGACGGCACTCGATGTGGTGGACAGCAATGCGCGTGGTGCGCTGAGTCGGGCATGGAGACGGCCGCGTGTCCTGGTGTGGTGCGTGGCGTTGACCGGGGTGGCCGTTGCGCTGGCAATTCTTTTCCCGCTGCTCCCGATCATCGTCATTCTGGTTGCGCTGCTGATACTTCCGGGCGTGGCCGACGGGCAACGGCATCCGTTCCGCGCGGCGTCGGCTACGGTCCGGCAGTCGCCGGGGCGGTGCGCAGTCGCGGCTGTCGTCACGATTCTGGCCTTCGTCCTCGCTTGGGTCGTGGCACTGGTACTGGGTTTCTTCGTCACCGGCGTGGTGGCGGCGCTTCTCACGTGGGTGTGGTTCGGGGCGAATGCTGCTGTGCTGTTGGTGTATTGGTCGCGGTTGTATCGTCGGGCGGTCCGCTACGAAGTGGAGTCCGACGTCGCCGAGCGGCGGTAGCCGTCGGGTGGGACGCCGATGACACGTTCGATCGCCACGTACCCCACGTCGCGGGCGATCGTCGAGATCGGTTCGCTGACCGCCCTGGATCCTTCAGAATCCGACATCCGACGGTGGATCATGTCGAATACACGATCGCTCGACGGGACACTCGAAGGCTGCGTGTCGGTTGCCGAGCTCATCGCTCCCGCACGCGATGTGCCTTGTTCCGATACATCGCGGTATCGGCCCGATGAATGAGCGTCGCGGCTGAATCGGCGGGTCGTCGTCGTGCCTCACCGGTGCTTATCGATACACGCTGATGCCCATCGATCCCAAGGGGGTGCGTTGCTGCCTCTGCCGCCGCTGCGATGTAGTCGTGTAGGTAACGCTGTTCGTCGAACTGCCAGACGAAGCCTCGGTGGGTCCACACGGATGGGCGGGAAGCGATCAGGAACTCATCACCCGCATACCGGCAGACGATTCTGTCGTCGTGCGACAGGGCGTGAAGTCGGTCGGCGATCGCGGACAGTACTGCGTCTCCGGCGGCATGGCCGTAGCCGTCGTTGACCTGCTTGAAATGATCGACATCGGCAAACATCACCATTACTTCGTCGCCGGCCGCAAGCCAATCGTCGATGACCGAGACTGCCACGTTGCGACGGTACAGCCCGGTCAGGTCGTCGCGTTCTGCGAGCTCTCGCCACGTTCGTGCCTCACGGACAATAGGATTCGCAAGATCCAGGGCAACGACGATGAGAGGCACGCCGTCGATCACCGCGAGTCCGGTATGCGTCCAGCACGACACCGACACGTCGTCGTCTTGGTGGAGCCGTCGCATCGCGGAGACCGGCGTCTGCGACGATTCCCCTGTTCGAGCGAAGTTACTCAGTAGATCCTCTGATACGGCCCGGATCTGGGCGTGCTCCGTTGGGTGCACGAAGGCAAAGACGTCGCGGGTGTCGCTGTATGTGCGGGATAGGTTCGCCGACATTCGGCACGCGGTGTTGACGGCCAGGATGTGAAAACCGGTGTCGTGAACGAGCGCGGGAAGTGGGATAGCGGCGACGATCTGCTGCGCGCTACCTATCCGTGGCACACCCTCGCTTCCACGTGCCTCCACCTTGCCAAGGGTAAACCGACGGGAATTGCCGCGAACAAAATACTACCGGTCAGTAAGCAACGCCACACACGGCAAGAACATGCCTCACGAGACGCGGGCTCGTCGAGTGCGCCGAAATACGGTCGACGATGTCACTCTGGAACTTATCCGACCATCCTCGGCTGTCGGGATCGCACCGTGCAGAATCCGCGATCCTGCGCCGACGACAACGTTGCCCAAAAATGGTCTGTTCTTCGACAAGTCGAACCACAGTGGTCAACCGGGAAACCAACGGCGATTCTCGGGCGTCCGAGCTGGTTGCGGCTTCTGAGGCTCGCCGACCTGACAGGCAGGCCAACCGGGTGTGGGGCGGGCGGGGCTCGAACCCGCGACCAATGGATTATGAGTCCACGGCTCTAACCGACTGAGCTACCGCCCCATGCCCGTACCAGGTACGAGCCTGCAGAATCGTACAGAATCACGCAGCCTCGTCGGTGCATCGGGGCAGCTATTTCGCCCGGACCTGCACCGGTACGCCGTTGAGGATCGCGTTCGCCGATACGGCGTCGACGCGGCTCGGGTCGGTGATGTCGTTGACACTGGGGCCGGTCACCGTCGTGGCAACGGACAGCTCCACGCCGGGGCGCTGATGTCCGAACCCATGCGGCATGCTCACCACTCCCGGCATCATCTTCTCCGACGCCGCCACCTCGATGTCGACGGTCCCGGCGGCGGAGGTCACCGATACCATCGCCCCGTCCTCGATGCCGCGGTGTTCCAGGTCGTCCGGGTGAGCCAGAAGCTGATGTCGCGCTTTGCCTTTGGTGAGCCGGGCGGTGTTGTGCATCCACGAGTTGTTGCTGCGTAGGTGTCGCCGACCGATCAGCAACAGTTCATCGCCGGTCGGAACGGCGCTCGAATGCATCAGGTCCACCAATGCGGGGAGTTCGGTCACAACGATGTCCTGAATCAGCTGTACTCGCTTGTCCCGAGTCTTCAGCTTCTGCGGGAAGCCGGGACGCAGCGGTCCGAGATCGACACCGTGTGGGTTGGCTCGAAGCTTCTTGAGCGACAGTCCTTTTCGTTGACTGCGGAGCAGGATGTCCAGGGTGCGGGCGGGGGACAGTCGCAGGCGTGCCTCGCTGATCACGCTCTTGGGGGTCAATCGTGACTTCAGTCGACCGACCGTCGAACCGGCCATCCGGCTCTTGTAGCGGAGCGACAGATCCCGGAAGATCTCCCAATCATGCTTTGCCCCAGCCTTCTTGGGAAGGACGGCCGGCATGTACTTGGCGGTGTTGTGGACCGCGAAGGAGTTGAAGATCAGATCGTAGTGGTCGCGTTCGAGAGACATCGTCGGCGGCAGAATCACGTGTGCATGACGCGAGGTCTCGTTGATGTAGAAGTCGAACGACACCATGAAATCGAGACCTGCGAACGCATCGTTCAAGGTGGTGCCACCGGGCATCGACAACACCGGATTGCCGGACAGGATCGCCATCGCGCGGATCTGATCCTTGCCCTCGGTGGTGATTTCGTCGACGAGCGTCGAACAGGGGTATTCGCCCGCGAACTCGGGCAGGTTGCGAACGCGACTGCGCCACTTGTCGAAATGGCCGCGGCCGACGATGCCCTGCTTGATCAGATCGATCGCGGGATCGGTCACCATGGCACCGCCGGGGCGATCCAGATTCCCCGTGATGATGTTCAGCACCTGAATCGCCCACTGGCACACGGTGCCGAACTGCTGGGTCGAGACCCCCATTCGGCCGTATGCCACCGCGGACTTCGCCGAGGCGAAATCACGTGCCAGGGTCGAGATCTCCTCCGCAGCGATACCGACGACCGGAGCGACGGATTCCGGTGTGAATTCTGCGACGAGATCCGCGAGCCGATCGGCCCCGTCGACGTAGTCGGCCACGGTCACGGTGCCGTCGGCGACGATGGTGTGGATCATCGCGAGCAGCAGCAGTGCGTCGGTGCCGGGGCGAACGAACAGGTGTGTGTCCGCGATGTCCGCGGTTTCGGTCCTGCGTGGATCGACCACGACCAGGCGGCCGCCGCGTTTACGCAATGCCCGCGCTCTCTTGGCGAAATCGGGGACGGTCATCATGCTGCCGTTCGACGCCATCGGGTTGCCGCCGAGGACGAGGAAGAAGTCGGTTCGATCGATGTCCGGGATCGGCAGCAGCAGTTGGTGCCCGTACAGCAGGTGGTCGACGAGCTGATGCGGGAGTTGATCCAACGACGTGGCGGAGTATCGATTACGCGTCCGCAGGAGCGAGGTGAAAGGAATGCCGTGGGTCATGGCACCCATCGAATGCACGTTGGGGTTGCCCTGATAGATGCCGACGGCATTGCGGCCGTGCTTCTTGCGGGTCGAGATCAGACCGTCGATCACGAGGTCGTAGGCCTCGTCCCAGCCGATCTTCTCCCACTTCTCACCCACACGTTTGACCGGTGTGGTGAGTCGGTCCGTATCGGCGTGCAGATCGATCAGCGACAGGGCCTTCGGGCAGATGTGGCCGCGCGAGAGAGGGTCCTTCTCGTCACCGCGGATGGCCGTCACCGCATCGTTCTCCACCGTGAACTCAAGCCCACAGATCGCTTCGCACAGATTGCACGATCCATACACAACCGACATCGCATTCCTCCCACTCATGTGCTGCGAGCGTAGCCCGGCGGGGGACCGGGGCACCGTCATCGACAGACAATTAGGCTCGTCAATCGTGACCACCCTCGATCTCACGTCCTCCTGGCCCGTCGACCATGTCAGTGCAGCAGTCGTCACCGACTCCGGAGTTCGTGAGGAGGTCGGCGATACCGACCGCGTCTACGAGCTGGCCTCGGTCACCAAACTGCTCAGTGCGTACGCCGTGCTCGTCGCCGTCGAGGAAGGCGCAGTGGAACTCGATCAACCCGCAGGACCGGAAGGGTCGACGGTTCGGCATCTGCTGGCGCACGCGTCGGGGTTGGCATTCGGCGACCGCACAGTCCAGGCACCGGCCGGCACCAAGCGGATCTACTCGAGCGCCGGATTCGAGGTGCTGGCCGAACTGATCGAAACCGAGGCAGGCATCGCCTTCCCCGACTACCTCGACGAGGGCGTATGCCGGCCACTGCAGATGACGAACACCGCACTACCGGGTTCGGCGGGCCACGGTGCCAGCTCCACCCTGGCGGACCTGAAGAAATTTGCAGCAGAGCTGTTGCAGCCCACGCTCCTCGCGTCGCAGACCTTCTCCGCGGCGACAGATGTGCAGTTTCCGGGTCTGAACGGGATCGTGCCCGGCTACGGATCGCACAAGCCCTGCGACTGGGGGCTCGGGTTCGAGCTGCGCGGTGAGAAGACCCCGCACTGGACCGGAAGCACCAACTCGTCGGCCACGTTCGGTCACTTCGGTCAGGCCGGAACGTTCCTGTGGGTGGATCCGGCCGTACGGACCGCGTGTGTGGTGTTGACCGATCGAGCCTTCGGGGACTGGGCGAAACCGCTGTGGCCCGAACTGTCCGACGCCGTCCTGGCAGGGTGAACTCCGCCCGTTCACAGATTGCACTGGCGCAACAGGGGTAACTCGGGGCACACTAGTACACATACGTGTTGATTCACTGCAGCCAGCCGAAGCATGTCGAGGTCGTTGGGGAAGACGTCCCTCGTCGAAGCTGGAGGTAGTGCAATGCGTGGATCGAATCAGTTCGCAGAAGCGACGTCGGGTGTTGTGTACATCCACTCGTCGCCCGCTGCGCTGTGCCCGCACGTCGAATGGGCGTTGACCGACGCCCTTGATTGCCGTGCGAATTTGAAGTGGTCTGCGCAGCCCGCCTCCGACGGGCAGCTGCGTGCCACCACCGACTGGGTGGGCCCGGTCGGTACCGGAGCGAAGCTGGCCGGCATTCTGCGCTCGTGGCAGATGCTGCGGTACGAGGTGACCGAGGATGCCAGCGAAGGCGTCGACGGTGAACGGTTCTCGCACGTGCCAGGGTTGGGCCTGTGGCGCGGAACGACTAGCGCGAACGGGGACGTGGTGCTCGGCGAGATGCGGCTGCGCGCCCTCATGGAGAACAACCAGGGCAACTTCACCGCGGCCGTGGAGCACGCTCTCGGATCGGACTGGGACGCCGCCCTCGAGCCGTACCGCACCGGTGGTGCCGGAGCCGAAGTGACGTGGTTGAGCCGCAACGTCGGCTAGTCGTGGGAGTTGCTGGGGGTTCGGAGCCGCGGTAGTTTCGCGTTCGTGCCTGGGGTAGGCATGTGGGAACGACCGTGGAGTGGTGAGTTCTATGTTGTCGACCGGAAAAGTGATTCGATTCGACGAGTTCAAGGGGTACGGATTCGTAGCGCCGGACGAGGGCGGCGAGGACGTGTTCATTCACGTCAACGATCTGGATTTCGACAAGAGGCTGTTGGCACCGGGGGTTCGCGTCGAATACGTGGCCGTCGACGGCGACCGTGGTCTCAAGGCCACTCAGGTGCAGATCATCGACAGTCCCGCATCGACCGCGCTGGTCACCCGGCGCAAGCCCGACGTGCCGTTCCACGACGTTCCGGTCAGCGAACACCAGCAGCTCGAAGATGTCATCTGCGACGTGCTCTCCGAGGCGGACTTCACTGCCGAAGTGACCGAGGCGCTGCTGACGGCCAACGGAACAGTGACCGCAGCGCAGATCCTCGACATTCGATCAGCGATGCTGCGATTGGCTCACGACCACAAGTGGATCGAGAACTGACGCTGTAGTTCGCCTGTCCGTTGTGGGAGCCCGTTCGGTTCCGGATGGATGCGGCTTTGTTGCACTCAGAGCGCCTCGGAGTCGCATTGATCCCAACCGGGGCTGGGGTGACACCACACGAGGCGGTGGGACGCAGTGACGATCAGAGCGGAATGTTCTTGTGGTTGCCGCGCGCCGCGGGGGCTGCCGCGAGAGCCTTGGCAACCGTGCTGCGGGTCTTGCTCGGCTCGATGACCTCGTCGACGACTCCGATGGCGACGGCACGCTCGACGCCGCCGGCGATGTTCTCGTGCTCGACGGTGAGGCGATCGTGCAGTGCCTCACGCTCCTCCTCGGGAGCGGCCGCGAGGGCCTTCTTGTGCAGGATGCCGACGGCTGCCTTCGCGCCCATCACGGCGACTTCGGAGCCGGGCCAGGCGTACACAGCAGTGGCACCGAGTGCGCGAGCGTTCATGGCGATGTATGCGCCGCCGTAGATCTTGCGCGTCACCAGGGTGACACGGGGAACCTTGGCTTCGGCGAAAGCATGCAACAGTTTCGCTCCGCGGCGGACGACGCCTTCCCATTCCATGCTGACGCCGGGCAGGTATCCGGGAACGTCGACGACCACGATCAGCGGGATGCCGAATGCGTCGCACAGGCGCACGAAACGGGCTGCCTTCTCGGCACTTTCGGAGTTGAGGCAACCGCCGAGACGAATGGGGTTGTTGGCGATGACGCCGACGGTGCGGCCGCTGATGCGGCCGAGGCCGATGACGATGCTGCGGGCCCAGCCGCCCTGGAACTCCTCGAAGGTCGATTCCCCTTCGACGTTGTCCAGCAACTCGTGGACGATCGGGTGGACATCGTATGCGCGACGGTTGGATTCGGGCATCAGAGCCCGAAGATCGGTGTCTCCGTGCTCGGCGGCTGCGATGTCGAATTCGCCCTGCTCGCAGAACATGGACACCAAGCGGCGGGCGCGGGTGAACGCGTCCATCTCGCTGTCGGCGACGATGTGGCACACGCCGGACTTCTTGTGGTGGGTGTCGGGGCCGCCGAGCGAGGCCATGTCGACCTGCTCACCGGTGACGCTGCGGACGACGTCGGGACCGGTGACGAACACACGTCCCTCGGGAGCCATGATGACGACGTCGGTCAACGCAGGACCGTAGGCGGCGCCGCCGGCTGCGAAGCCGAGGACGACGGAAACTTGGGGGACGAGGCCGGATGCTCGAACCATGGCCTCGAAGACGAGACCGACGGCATGGAGGGCTTCGACGCCCTCGGCGAGGCGAGCACCTCCGGAATGCCAGACGCCGACGATCGGAGCGCGCTGCTCGATGGCCGTGTCGATGGCGGCGACGATGTGCTTGCAGCCGTCGACGCCCATGGCACCGCCCATGACGGTGGCGTCGGAGCAATACGCGATGGTGTGGACGCCGTCGATCTCACCGGATGCTGCGAGGATGCCGGATTTGTCCCGATCGTGCAGCGGCACTGTGGTTCCGGCGTCGAACAGATTCTCGAGGCGGGCGAGTGGATCGCGGGGATCGGTGGACGTACCGGATCGTGTGACTGGGGCCAGAATAGTCATCGCTTGTCCTTCTTCAGGGCCCCTGAGGGGGCGAGGCCCGGACCGGAACCGTTCCCTGGGAACGGCCCCGGTCCGGATCATGCACTGCGAGAGCGAGATTCGCTGAGTCGAGGAGACGACTCAGGCCATCACGCCTTTCCGAAGGCGAGCGCTACGTTGTGCCCACCGAATCCGAACGAGTTGTTGATCGCGTAATCGATCTGTCCGACGCGGGGCTCGCCCTTGACGACGTCGAGATCGATCTGGGGATCCTGATTCTCCAAATTCAGTGTGGGAGGGATGATTCCCTCGCGCACTGCCAGCACCGTCAGTACCGACTCGAGGGCACCGACGGCACCGATCGAGTGGCCCAGAGCGGATTTCGGTGCGTACACCGCTGCGTGATTTCCGACGGCCTTGTTGATCGCCAGCGCCTCGGCGGTGTCTCCGATGGGAGTTGCCGTTGCGTGGGCGTTCACGTGGGTGATGTCGGACTTCTGCAATCCTGCGGTCTCGATCGCACGCTTCATGGCGCGCGCGGCACCTGTGCCCTCCGGGTCGGGAGCCACGAGGTGGAACCCGTCGGAGGTGATTCCGGCACCGAGCAGGCGGGCGTGGATCGTTGCGCCGCGTGCCTTGGCGTGCTCCTCGGTCTCGATGACCATGAGCGCACCCGCTTCACCGAAGACGAAGCCGTCACGATCCTTGTCGAACGGACGTGACGCACCCTTCGGATTGTCGTTGTTGGTGCTCATCGCCCGCATCATGGAGAAGCTGGCGATCGGAACCGCGTCGATGTAACCCTCGACGCCGCCGGTGACGACCATGTCCGCGTCGCCCATCACGATCATCCGCCATGCGTGAGCGATGGCTTCCGATCCCGAGGAGCAGGCAGAGACAGGAGTGATGACACCGGCCTGTGCTTTGAGCTCGAGTCCGACGACCGCTGCGGGGCCGTTCGGCATGACCATCTGAACGGCGAGCGGAGACACCTTGCGGTAGCCGCCGGCCTTCATCTTGTCGTTGGCGTCGATGAGAGAATCGCCGCCACCGAGGCCGGTGCCGATCGACACGCCGAGGCGGAGGGGATCGACGTCGGGAGTCCCGGCGTTCTTCCAGACCTCACGACCGAGCACGGTGGCCAGCTGCTCCACGTAGCTCAGGCGTCGAATCTCGACCCGCGAGAGCAGGGTCTGCGGGTTCACCGCGAGGTGGCCGCCGATCCGCACGGGCAGGTCGTACTCGGCGACGAAATCGTCTTCCAGAGTTGCGATTCCGCTGTCGCCGTTCAGCAGACCCTTCCACGTGGCATCGACGTCACCCGCAAGTGACGTGGTCGCAGCGAGGCTGGTGACGACGACACTGGGGAAGCGTCCGTTGGCGGTGGATGGGTTGGTCATGGGCCGTGTCACTCGCTCGCGGAGTCGTCGAGCTTGGCCTTGATAGCTTCTGCGGCTTCGGGGTTCTCCGCTTCGAGCTTCTGGATGTAGTTGACGGCGTCGCCGACGGTGCGCAGACCTGCGAGGTCCTCGTCGGGGATCTTCACGCCGTACTTGTCCTCGGTCTGCACTGCGATCTCGACCATGGAGAGCGAGTCGATGTCGAGGTCGTCCACGAAGGACTTCTCGATGGTCACCTCGGACGGTTCGATGCCCGTGACCTCCTCGATGATCTCTGCAAGTCCGGCGATGAGGTCTTCCTGGCTGGCCACTGTTGTGGCTCCCTTCTCTTCTGTGTAGAACGCCGAAGTCATGTGCTTCGAGACGCGATTGTGCATTTCTGCCACTCGGGGAGTGGAAGTGCGATCCGCAGTTCTGTGACTGCGGGGTGTGTGGGGTCGAGCTAACCGAGCTCGGCCATTGCGGAAATGTCCGCCGGTGTCTTCAGGCCGAGGTTGGCGACGCCACGCAGTTCGCGTTTGGCGATGCCGACCAGTGCGCCTGCCGGGGGCAGTTCCACAAGTCCGGTGACCTGCGCGGTACGCAGGTAGGCATTGCACAGATCCCATCGCACGGGGCGAGTGACCTGAGCGGCAAGCTTGTTCAGTGCGTCGGCACCCGAGGCCACGGGCTGACCGTCCGAATTGGACAGCAGCGTCCGCGTCGGCTCCGACGGGGTGATGGCGGCAGCGGCTGCGGCGACGGTATCGCCCGCGGACGCCATGTACTTGGTGTGGAATGCGCCTGCGACCGGCAATGCGCGAACCCGAGCCTTCTCGGGCGCGCTCTCGGCCAACTCGGCAAGCTTGGTGAGCAGTCCGGCCGCAACGATCTGACCGGCAGCGTTGACGTTGGCCGGAGCGAGGTCCAGCTCTTCGAGGCGGGCCAGGACAGCAGCTTCGTCGCCGCCGAGCACGGCGGACATGCCGGTCGGTTCGAGTGCGCACGCCTTGGCCATTGCTGCGCCGCGGACGGCGGCGAGCGACACGGCGTCGTCGGAGGAGATGACGCCTGCGATCGCGGCAGCGGCGAGTTCGCCCACCGAGTGTCCGGCGACGATGGTGTCTTCGGGGAACAGGCCGCGCGAGGCGATCTCTTCGAATGCGAGCAAGGCGGATGCCACGACCAGGGGCTGGGTCACCGCTGTATCGGTGATCTCCTCGGCGGTAGCAGTGGTACCGAGACGGACGAGATCGAGACCGGAGGCCTTCGACCACAACGCGAGTCGGTCTGCTGCACCCGGCAATTCGAGCCAAGGCAGCAGCATGCCGGGAGTCTGGGAGCCCTGACCGGGCGCAAGCAACGCAATCACAGGGTTAAGAGAACACCGTCGGGTGCCGAATGGGTGATGTCGCGCTCGATGAACTCTCGACAAGCAATTTGTGGGAACCCTACAAATTGCCTCGTGGGGAACCGCTATCGCCGGAGGGTGGTTCGGCGTTACGTGACTACTTCTCCGAATGTGACCTGTGTGACATATGGGGCAGGATGGGGCGGTTCGTGATGCGTTCGAGCCAACCTACCTACCGTTGCTGCAACTCTGAGCACGTACGCATCCCGCGGGTGAGTGGGGTCGCGACCGGTGACCTCGGCGATGCGCTTGAGCCGATACCGGACGGTATTTGGATGAACAAACAGCTGCCGTGCGCAGGTTTCGACGGCTCCGCCACAGTCGAGATACGCATCGAGGGTGTCGGCCAATCCCGAACCTGCCGCCGCCAACGGAACGACCACGTGATCGTTCAACGCCGATATCGCTGCACCGTCGTTGAGCAGTGCCCGTTCGGGCAACAGCTCACCGGCGTGCACCGGACGCGGCGCACCCCGCCAGCCGGCCACGGCCTGCATACCCGCGAACGCCTCCACCGCGCTCGAATGCGCCGCGCCGAGAGTCCGAGTGGTCGGGCCGATGACGACGGGTCCGTCCGAGAAGTTCTGCAGCATGTCGTCGATGAAGGCGCGATGGGTGGCAGTGTCGTCGAGTTGACCACTGACCACCATCACCAACCGCGTGCCCTGCACGACGGCCAACGCGGCGCGGCCGTGCTTCTGCGCGACGGCGTGCACGGTTCCGACCACCGACACGCCCCGATCGTCCGGGGGAGTGCCGACCAACACCGTGGCGGGCGCAGTGGCGTCCCAGTTCAACGTGGCGGCGCGCGAGAGCATGTCCGAGCCGGTGTCTCCGCGCACGACGGCGTCGACCACGAGGGCTTCGAGGCGGGTGTCCCAGGCTCCGCGTGATTCGGCGGCGCTGGCGTAGACCGACGCAGCAGCGAAACCGAGCTCGCGTCCGTAGCGCAACACGGCCTCGGTCAGGGCCACCAACTGCTGATCGTTGCGTGCCAGGGCCGGGAGCCACTGCTCGAAGAACTCCATCGCCACCCGCACCATGTCGACGGTCTGGCGCAGAGTGAGGCGTCGGGCAAGGTCTTGTGGGATGACCTGGAAGGCATCGAGCGAGAAGCGAATATCGCTGTTGGGGTTCTTGAGCCACTCGAGGAAGTTGTCGACAGCTGTCTGAATCAACAACTGCACACTTGCGCGTTGGGCGGCGTCGAGATCACCGAAGAACGGCAGTTGGCCCTGCATCGTAGTCACGGCCTCGGTCGAGAGTCGGCCGGAGAACTGTTTGACGCGACGCAGCAGCGCATCGGGCAGGGGATCGCGCTTCTGGCGCGAGGGTGCCAACGAGGCGACCGGAAGGTGCACTTCGTTGTCCGAGGTCAACGATTCACGCAACGCCTCACGGTAGGCGTCGCGTCGGGACACATCGCGTGATGACGCGCTGTCCGGTGAACCGGGTTTCGCATCGGACATAAGGAGAACCTACGCCCGACCCCCGCCCCTATCGCGATGGACGTACTTCGCGACGTGGGACGGGGGTCGGGCGAACAAGGGTGGAACCTACGCGGAACCGGTGTCGGCGAACGACGTCGGCGCAGCGGTGACGTCGTCGATCTTGTACTTCTCCGCGGCCTCGACGGCCTTGGACTTGTCGATCTCACCGGAGTCCGCGAGCGCGGACAGCGTGGCGACGACGATCGACTCGGCGTCGACGTTGAACACCCGTCGCGCGGCCGGACGCGTATCGGAGAATCCGAAGCCGTCGGTGCCGAGGGTGACGTAATCACCCGGAACCCACTGACGGATCTGGTCCGGAACCGCCCGCATCCAATCCGAGGATGCGACAACCGGGCCGTGCGCGTCGGCCAGTGCCGAGGTGACGAACGGAACGCGCTTGTCGGCACCGGGATTGCGCAGAGATTCCTTCTCGGCCTCGACGCCGTCGCGGCGCAGCTCGCCCCACGAGGTCACCGACCACACGGCCGAACGAACGCCCCATTCCTCGAACAGCAGCTCTCGGGCCTTGCGGGCCGAGACCATGCCGACACCGGACGCCAACAGCTGTGCCTCGGGTCCGTCGCCCTCCTGGGGAGCCGCGAACCGGTAGATGCCCTTGAGCAGACCCTCGACGTCGAGGTTCTCCGGCTCGGCCGGCTGTACGTACGGCTCGTTGTAGAGGGTGATGTAGTAGAAGATGTTCTCGCCGCCGAAGCCTTCCACGCCCTCGGTGCCGCCGTACATCCGTCGCAGACCGTCCTTGACGATGTGTGCGATCTCGTACGAGAACGCCGGGTCGTAGGCCACGGCCGCCGGGTTGGTCGACGCCAGCAGCAGCGAGTGACCGTCGGCGTGCTGCAGACCCTCACCGGTCAGGGTGGTGCGGCCGGCGGTGGCACCGAGGACGAATCCGCGAGCCATCTGGTCCGCGGCAGCCCAGAGACCGTCACCGGTGCGCTGGAATCCGAACATCGAGTAGAAGATGTACAGCGGAATCATGACCTCGCCGTGCGTGGCGTACGAGGTACCGACCGCCGTGAACGACGACGTGGAACCGGCCTCGTTGATGCCCTCGTGCAGGATCTGGCCGACCGAGCTCTCCTTGTAGGCGAGCATCAGCTCCGAGTCCACCGAGGTGTACAGCTGACCGTTGCGGTTGTAGATCTTGAGCGACGGGAACCACGAGTCCATACCGAACGTGCGGGCCTCGTCGGGAATGATCGGCACGATTCGGTGGCCGATCTCCTTGTCGCGCAACAGCTCCTTCATGACGCGCACGAGCGCCATGGTGGTGGCGACTTCCTGCTTGCCGGAACCCTTGCGGAGCGTCTTGTACGTGTCATCGCCCGGCTGTGGCAGCGGCTTGACGTCCACTCGCCGCTCCGGAACGAATCCGCCGAGCTTGTTGCGACGATCGAGCATGTACTGGATCTCGGGAGCGTCCGCACCGGGGTGGTAGTACGGCGGCATGTACGGATCCTTCTCGAGCTCCTCGTCGGAGATCGGGATGTGCTGGAGATCGCGGAACGTCTTGAGATCGTCGAGCGTCAGCTTCTTCATCTGGTGCGTGGCGTTACGGCCCTCGAAGTGCTTGCCGAGGGTGTAGCCCTTGATGGTGTGCGCCAGGATGACCGTCGGCTGGCCCTTGTGCGACATCGCGGCCGCGTAGGCAGCGTGCACCTTGCGGTAGTCGTGGCCGCCGCGCTTGAGGTTCCAGATCTCGTCGTCCGAGAGATCCTTGACGAGCTCCTTGGTGCGCGGATCGCGGCCGAAGAAGTGATCGCGGACGTAGCTGCCGTCGTTGGCCTTGTAGGTCTGGAAGTCGCCGTCGGGCGTGGTGTTCATGAGGTTCACCAGTGCGCCGTCGCGGTCCTTGTGCAGCAGCGAGTCCCACTCGCGGCCCCAGACGACCTTGATGACGTTCCAGCCGGCTCCGCGGAAGAACGACTCCAGTTCCTGGATGATCTTGCCGTTACCGCGCACCGGGCCGTCGAGACGCTGCAGGTTGCAGTTGACGACGAAGGTGAGGTTGTCGAGGCCCTCGGTGGCGGCCACGTGCGCGAGTCCACGCGATTCCGGCTCGTCCATCTCGCCGTCGCCGAGGTACGCCCACACGTGCTGATCGGAGGTGTCCTTGATGCCGCGATCGTTGAGGTAATGGTTGAAGCGCGCCTGGTAGATGGCGTTCATCGGGCCGAGACCCATCGACACCGTCGGGAATTCCCAGAAGTCCTGCATCAGACGCGGGTGCGGGTACGACGGCAGTCCGCCGCCCTCGTTCACGTGGCTGGCTTCCTGGCGGAAGCCGTCCATGCGCTCGGCCGGGATGCGACCTTCGAGGAAGGCGCGGGCGTAGATACCGGGGG
Organism: Rhodococcus sp. NPDC006774; assembly: GCF_040636045.1. Lineage (NCBI taxonomy): Bacteria > Bacillati > Actinomycetota > Actinomycetes > Mycobacteriales > Nocardiaceae > Rhodococcus > Rhodococcus sp. NPDC006774. The sequence continues at coordinate 146,791 of NZ_JBEYIW010000003.1, forward strand.
AGGCGTGGCCCTGGATGAAGATGTGGTCGCCGCCGCCCGGGTGGTCCTTGCCACGGAAGAAGTGGTTGAAGCCGACCTCGTACAGGGCAGCCGAGGAGGCGTACGTGGAGATGTGGCCACCGACGCCGACGCCGGGACGCTGCGCGCGGTGCACCATGATCGCGGCGTTCCAACGAATCCAGGCACGGTAGCGACGTTCCATCGACTCGTCGCCGGGGAACCACGGCTCGTTCTCGGTGGGAATGGTGTTGACGTAATCCGTCGACGTCAGCGACGGCAGCGCCACGCGGCGCTCACCGGCGCGCTCGAGCAACCTGAGCATCAGGTAGCGAGCGCGGTTGGGGCCGGACCTCTCCAGCAAGCCGTCGAACGACTCGATCCATTCGTTGGTCTCGTCGTTGTCGATATCGGGCAGGTACGACGCGACACCCTCGCGGATGACGCGGACCCGGCCGTCCGAGCCCTTCTTGCCTGCAGACGATGTGTTCTGCCGTTCGCCGCTGTTCACTTCGGACAACGTGTGCACTCCTCAATGTGGCGGACGCTCGGTGTGGCGTCCGGTCCCGGTAGACCCGCCCCTGTGACGGCGGTCTACTTTCCTCGTTCTCGTGATTCCTCCCCAATCCTGCCGCATCTCGTCGGTTCTGGTAGTACAGAGGTCCAATACCCACCAGTAGAAATTTATGTACTCAATTTCGGCGCGGTCAGCTTGCGCGAACGGCTTCAACACTGTTCGCTTTGACTACTGCACCCACAATTCAAGGAGGTCACCACCGTGGTCGCCGCGGCGGACGCTCAGAACTACGCTCAGAAACTTGGCATCACTCGCGACATGGTCGTACAGGAGCTGGGCTGGGACGAGGACACCGACGATGATCTGCGCGCCGACGTAGAAGATGCGATCGGTGGCGAGACCCTCGACGAGGATTCCGACGAGGTGATCGACGTTGTACTGCTGTGGTGGCGCGACGGAGACGGTGACCTGGTCGATGCACTCATGGATGCCATCGGTCCGCTCTCGGACGACGGCATCGTGTGGGTCCTCAGCCCCAAGACCGGCATGTCCGGTCACGTCGAACCCAGTGAGATTGCCGAGTCCGCCCCGACCGCAGGATTGACGCAGACCTCTGCGGCAAACCTCGGTGACTGGATCGGAAGTCGATTGGTTCAGCCCAAAGCCCCTGCCACCAAGCGGTAGGCCGATTCTCGACACAGGAAGACGGTTCTAGATGCCGATCGAGGTTGGCGCGGTTGCGCCCGACTTCACCCTCAAAGACCAGAACAACCAGCTGGTCACGTTGTCGTCGTACAGGAACGTGAAAAACGTTCTGCTCGTGTTCTATCCACTGGCCTTCACCGGCACGTGCCAGGGCGAGCTGTGCAAAGTGCGCGACGAGTTACCGACCTTCGAGAACGACGAGACTGCCATCCTGGCAATCTCGGTCGGTCCGCCTCCGACCCACAAGATCTGGGCTGCAGAACAGGGTTACACCTTTCCGCTGCTGTCGGACTTCTGGCCGCACGGCGAGGTTGCTCAGGCGTACGGCGTGTTCAACGACAGCGCCGGGTTCGCCAATCGCGGAACGTTCGTGGTCGACAAATCCGGAATCATCCGGTTCGCCGAAATGAACGGACCCGGTGAGGCCCGCGACAGTTCATCGTGGGCCGAGGCTCTCGCGCAAGTGAGCTGACCTGCGGAATTGTAGTTAGAGATCAGACACGATAAATTTCTCCAAGCGTTCCGGTGGCCCGGGGTTGTACCCAGGCCACCGGTACTCGGGCGTATAGCTCAGCGGTAGAGCTCTGGTTTTACACACCAGCGGTCGGGGGTTCGAACCCCTCTGCGCCCACCCTCGATCCAATTGCCACAGGTGTCTTCGTCCCTGATTCGGCCCGCCGGTCATCATCGGTCACATTCAGCCTCGTCTGTCTCTGCCCGTCCATGCTCACGGCGCTTCACATCCGGTCCGTCGGCTGCGTGAGGTGACGGTTACGCGTCGACTCCTCACGTGCAACGGCTCGGAAACGACTGCCCCGCATCATCGGTGGGACGAGCGCGAACTTCGATACGGGCGAGGCTTGACCATGGAGCATTGGACGACGGAAGACCTGCCGGTGACCGATCAATTCGGCTACTGGCGCGACGCGATCTGCGACGCGTTCACACCGTTGTTTCCCCGCCGCCCGGCCGCAGACCCGACAGCCTCGTCGACACCCGGCGCGATGAGCGGGTGGGTTCGCGCTGCACCGGTTGGATCCATTCGGCTTGCGGAAATCGCGTCGGAGCCTCAACTCCACATTCACGGGCGTTCAGAGGTGGCGAGAACCACGGAGGACGTGACGTTCGTGAATCTGGTCTTGGAGGGCACCTGTGTCGGGAGTCAGGCAGGCCGGACGTGTGTCGTGAACGCAGGCGATTTTGCGTTGTTCGATGCAACTCGACCGTTCGGACTCGATTACCGGAGCAGGTGGAGAGTGCTGTCGATGAAGGTCCCCAACGGCATGTTGACACCGTTGATCACGGACTCGAACGGGAGAACCGCAGTATCTTTCTCGCCGGCCAATGCGTCCGCACACGTAGCCGGCGCCGCGATGACTGCGGTGTGGCAGCGCGCCGATCGAATGGGGCGCGCGGATGTCCTCGCCACCAATTCGGCACTGCTCACTCTCATCGCATCAGCGGCCGGATCGAGCAGAGAAGACGGGGCCGTCGACGGCCGGAGCATCCGAGCCGAGACGAGAGCCGCCATCAACACCTATGTGGCAGAACAGATTCGATTTGGATCGGTGCCTGCCGAGCACACCGCGCGGCGCTTTTCCATCTCCGTACGCAAGCTCCACCAGTTGTACGAGGAGACCGACCTGTCGTATGCCCGAACTGTCATGAAGTCGCGAGTCGAGGCGTGCGCCGCAGATCTCGACTCGTCGACCCGGCCGACGTCGATGTCCACCCTCGCAGCTCGGTGGGGTTTCGCGGACCTGTCGCATCTCAATCGTGTCTTCAGAACGCACAAAGGTTGTCTGCCTTCGGAATACCTCGGTCGACGAGCTGCGTCTCCGTCGTCATGACATCGACGGACGTGCTCACCGCCCGGTGCACTGTCTGCTTCGGGGCGGTGAGCGCCGACGATCACATTCCGGTCATGCCGCCGTCCGCGGTGAAGATGCTTCCGGTGACGTAGGACGCCTTGTCCGAGGCCAGGAAGAGCACGACATTCGCGATCTCCTCGGGCTCGGCGTACCGCTTGATCGCGGTGCTGTCGGCGAACTGAGACTTCGCTGCCTCGGGGTTGTCGGCCGACAGGCCGTTTTCGATTCCGCGCATCATGCGAGTGTTCACCGGACCGGGACACACTGCGTTCACTCGAACACCGCTGTCGGCTGCTTCCAATGCAGCCACGCGCGTCAGGCCGATCACAGCGTGCTTCGAGGCGGTGTACACACCGAGGGCGGGAAAGCCGATCAACCCGGCCATCGACGACGTGTTGACGATGGCACCCGACTTCTGTGTGATCATCGTCGACAGAACGTGTTTGATGCCGAAGAACGATCCCTTGACGTTCACGTCGAGGATCGTGTCCACGGTCTCGGCGTCGGTATCGACCAGGGCTCCGGTCTTACCTTCCACGCCCGCATTGTTGAAGAAGACGTCGATCCTGCCGAACCGCGTTGTGGCACCGGCGACGTATCCCTCGACCTCACTTTCGCTCCTGACATCGGCTGCGACGAGTAGCAGTCGGTTCTCGGGGAGGCCCAGATCGGCGGCGATCTTCTCGAGCGCCGACAGTGACAGATCCACCAACACCAACGTCGCACCTTGTTCGGCGAACGCCTTTGTCGCAGCGTGGCCGATGCCGCCGGCTGCACCGGTGATCAGAACTACCTTGTCTTCGAAATCCATGATTGCCTTCTTCGTTTCGCGAGTGGTCAGACGGGTTCGGTGACGGCGGTGAAGTCAGCGATCTTGGTGTGCGCGGTGACGTCCCTGCGCGAGTACTTCCACCCGCTGTCCGTCTTTTCGAGCGCGTCGTTGTACTCGCAGATGGTCCCTTCGGTACGTCCGTCTTTCGCCGAGAAGAAGAGGAGATAGCACTTCTGAGTGGCTTCGTTGCCGCTCACCGTGATGATCTCGTTGGTCGTGAGGTGGTGCATTCGCCCGAACGCCTCGGTGACGATGGGCATGAAGCGAATCAGTTCCTCTGTGCCAGTGGGGGTCTGGCCCGGAAGGAGGGCGTTGAAGACGCCCGTGGAGGTGAAACAGTCGGCCCAGGCAGGACCGTCGGTTTCGTCCACCGCGAAGTTGTAACGAGCGTTGAGTTCTTGGATGGCGTGTACGTCTTCCACCGGTGAGTCGGTCATGGCGCTCCTGTCGAAATGGCTGAGCCGCCGATGTACAGCGGCACTGATACTCGGAGGGCGACAGTGACCTCGCGAGGTACCCCACGGACGAGAGTCGTTCTCGGTCGAGTGGGGCGACAGAATTCATCCAAGCGCGAGACGGTTCGGCTGCATCGAACCAGCGTGCACATGTTCTGGTACGGATGCGCACACATGACGGAGTCAGAGGGTATTCAGGGCCGCGTCCGATCGGGGGTCAGGCCTGCGTGCGATGGCTCTCGACCTCCCGAACGATCTGCTGTGCCCGGTGTTCCTCGGGCAGTCGATCGCCCTTACCGAAGAGCTTGTGGCGCAATGTGCCCGGCGTGTATTCGGTGCGATAGACGCCGCGGCGCTGCAGTTCGGGTACGACGTAGTGCACGACGTCCTCGAAGGTTCCCGGTGTGATGGCGTAGGCGAGATTGAAGCCGTCCACGTCGGTCTCGTCCACCCACTCCTGCAGTTGATCCGCGACCTCGCCGGGGGAACCGACGATGCGCGGACCTGCACCGCCGATGCCGCCCCACTCGGCGATATCGCGCACCGTCCATTCCTTGCCATCGGCTCCGATGGACTGGAACGACGCGACGAACGACTGAATCGCGTTGCTCTCGACATTGCCGAGCGGCTCGTCGAGCGCATACCGCGACAGGTCGACGCCCATCCAGCCCGACATGAACACCAACGCACCCTCGGCACTGGCATACGACCGATACTCGTCGTGCTTGGCATGGGCGAGTTCCGATGTCTCATCGGTGACGATGGTGAGCAGCTGATAGATCCGCGCCGAATACGGATCGCGGCCGGCATCGCGCAAGGCTCGACGGATACTCGAAACCGTCTGCGCCAGAATCTCCTTGGTGGGCGCGCCGACGAAGATCGCCTCCGCATTCTGCGCGGCGAACCGCACCCCACGCGGCGATGCGCCGGCCTGAAAGATCACCGGCGTCCGCTGCGGCGACGGCTCCGCCAGATGGATTCCGGGCACCGTGAAGTGCTTGCCGCGGTGATCGATTCGATGCACCTTGGCGGGGTCGGTGAACACGCCGGTTTCGCGATCGCGGACCACCGCGTCGTCGTCCCACGACGCCTCCCACAACTTGTACAGCACCTCGAGATATTCGTCGGCATGGTCGTAACGATCGTCGTGCTTCAGCTGATCGTCGTGGCCCATGTTCTGCGCCGCCGACGGCAGATACCCGGTCACGACGTTCCAGCCGATCCGGCCGTTCGTCAGATGATCGAGTGTGGAAAGTCTGCGCGCGAACGGATACGGGTGCTCGAAGCCGGTACCCGCCGTGATGCCGAAGCCCAGATGCTCGGTGACGGCAGCCTGCGCACTGACGAGTAGGAGTGGGTCCGACACCGGTATCTGCGCACCGTGCCGGATGGCGGCGTCGTGATTCCCGCCGTACACGTCGTAGGTGCCGAGGACGTCGGCGACGAACAATCCGTCGAACAGGCCTCGTTCCAACAACTTGGCCAGGTCGGTCCAATAGCCGAGTTCCTTGTATCGCCACGACTGATCGAGCGGATGACGCCACAGACCGGGGGACTGATGCGCGACGCAATTCATGTCGAAAGCATTGAAACGAATCTCGCGTGACACGGGGGAACTCCTTCGGCGGGACGACCTGTCTTCGATATCGACAGCGGTGCGACGCTACCGACGACCCAGGCCGGTGGGAACAGTTCGGATCGTGATGAGTCGATAGCTGGTCATCGAGCCGCCGACACCTCAGTGTTGCGCCGTCACATCACTGAAAAGAGCGTCGGAGCATGATCGAAATAGCGCAGTTGACCAAGACCTACGGGACGGGGAAGAACACAACCGTCGTACTCGACCGGCTGGATTTCTCGGTTCGGTCCGGCGAGATTCTCGCCGTGGTCGGCCCCAGTGGTGCCGGCAAGAGCACGCTGGCCCAATGCATCAACTTGCTCGCCCGGCCCACCTCGGGCTCGGTAATCGTCAACGGGGACGACCTGACGGCGTTGAATGCCAAGCAACTTCGGGTGGCGCGGCGGCGCATCGGTACCGTGTTTCAGTCTTCGAGTCTGCTCTCGCGTCGAACCGTGGCGGAGAACGTCGCCTTGCCATTGGACTTCCTCGGGGCCACGAAAGCCGAGACGGCCAGGAGAGTGGGTGAGCTTCTCGACCGAGTCGGTTTGTCCGACAAAGCCGCTCGCTATCCCTTTCAACTCTCGGGCGGACAGCGTCAACGAGTGGGAATTGCGCGAGCGTTGGCGCTTCGACCGTCGGTGCTGCTCTCCGACGAGGCCACCTCCGGCTTGGATCCGCAGACCACCGAATCGGTGGTCGAGTTGCTGCGAGAACTGCGCCAGGACCTCGACCTTGCCATCGTGTTCATCACCCATGAAATGGATACCGTTCTGCGAGCCGCGGATTCGGTAGCTCGACTCGATCACGGACGCATCGTCGAATCCGGGAACCTCGTCGATCTGCTTACCGACCACACGTCGGCGCTCGGTTACGAGCTGCGCCCCAGGCGTGAGGACGCACAGGCCGCGGCCGGCGACGTGCAATGGAACGTTACCTATGACTCGCCCGAGGTTCCGCAGGACTGGATCGGCCGGTTGGGCCAGGACCTGGGCTCACCGGTCGCGCTACTCGGGGCATCGGTCCAGGTTGTCGCCGGAGTAGCTGTCGGCAGCGCGTCACTCGGCATCGGTGCCCACCTGAGTGCACGCGTTCCCGGTGCACTGGAAGCGCTGGGGTTGTCCGGTTCGCCGCTCACCGAGCAGCCCATCCTCGAGGCCGCGTCGTGATCGCAATTGTGGCTGCGGGCAACAAGGTTCCGGTCGATGAACTGCCCGCACTGCTGTTGCCCGCATTGGGCGACACACTGACGATGGTCGGGATAGTGATGTTGATCGTGGTGCTCGTCGGCGTACCGCTGGGTTCGACGCTGTTCAACCTGGGTCCCGGCGGGCTGTTCGAGAACCCGGTGCTCCATGCGCCGATCAGCTGGATCGTCAGTATCGGGCGGTCGTTGCCGTTTCTGATCTTGATGGCAGCACTGGTTCCGGTCACGCGATGGATCACCGGAACCAACATCGGTATCGCGGCCGCTGTGGTGCCGATGTCGTTGGCGGGCATCGCGTTCTTCACCCGCATCGTCGAGAACTCTCTGCGCTCGGTCCCGACGTCGGTGGTCGACGTCGCCCGGGCGTCGGGTGGCTCCACATTGCAGGTCACCACCACGCAGTTGTCCGAGGCGGTGCCGTCGATCATCGGTGGATTGACCATCAACGTCATCGCCATGATCGAATACTCGGCCATCGCCGGAACGATCGGTGCAGGCGGAATCGGTTATGTCGCAGTCACATACGGATACCAACGATTCGATCACACCGTCATGATCGCAACGATCGTCATCCTGATTCTCACCGTCGCCGCTGTCCAGCTCGTCGGCGATGCGCTCGTTCGCTACACCACACCTCATCAACGCGCTGTGCGCACTGTCTGAACCACATTCGAGAGGTCCATCCACCATGACAACGTCCACCGAAGCACACGGCTTCGAGCTGAAGAACCGTCGAAAGGCGCCCTGGATCATCGCGGCCGTCGTACTGCTGATCGCCCTAGCGGTGGTTGTCCGCATCGCGTTCTTCGGCGACACGGCCTCGGCCAACGAGACCGAGGGCGCAACCCTTGTTGTCGCCACTGCCGAAGGCAATGCATCCGAGCAGGCTCTGGTCGAATTCGTCGCTGACCAGGTTGCCCCCAAGTACGGCATCACAGTCGCATTCCGCGGACTCGCCGACAGCAACACCATCAACCGCGCGGTGAGTGAGGGCGAAGTGGCCGCCACGGTCTACCAGCACAAGCTGTGGCTCGGCCAGGTCCTCGAATCCAACCCGGACTTCCAGGAGGAAGCCGCAACCCCGGTGTTTCGCTGGGGCTTCGGACTCTGGTCCGACAAGTACTCCGACCCGGCCCAATTGCCGGACGGCGCAACAGTGTCGCTGTACTCCGACCCGGCCAACGAAGCGCAAGGCCTGTGGGTACTCGAACGAGCAGGTCTGATCACTCTCGACCCCGCGGTCGACAAGTCGACGGCCACGCAGAAGGACATTGTCGAAAACCCGAAGAACCTGCAGTTCACGCTGCTGGACTTCGCAGCGCAATCGCGGGCGCTGCCGGATCTCGATGCAGCAGTCGGCTACACCGAGTACTACCTCGCCGCAGGCATCCCCGTCGAGAAGCAGATCTTCGCGCCGCCTGCACCGGACGAGTTCGCCGGCCAGCTCACCATCGGTAGCCGCTGGGCCGATACCGACAACATCAAGAATCTCGTTGCGGCCTTCAAGGATCCTGCGGTGCAGGAATTCCTGGCCACCGACCCGCGAGTGAAAGACATCCTGCTACCCCTGCAGTAGCAGCATCCAGCGCCCGACGGTCCAGCAGCCGGCCGTCGGGCGCAGCCGTGGTGTTACGTTCGACCCGCACCCGATGGCACCGACACGAGGCGGATGATGTGACCCGGTACGACGCGCTGACAGAACTACTCGACGAGAGGTACTCGTGCCGGCAGTTCCTGCCGAAGCAGGTCTCGCGCGAGGTACTCGAACAGCTCCTGTCAGCCGCCCGGCGCACACCGTCTTGGTCGAACACCCAGTCGTGGCAGATCATCGTGACCGAAGGTGATGCCACCCGAAAGTTCGCCGACGCGTTGGTCGAGCACGTGGCGTCCGGTGTGCCGCAACCGGATTTTCCGCTCCCGGCCAACTACAACGCTCTGCACCGTGCACGGCGACGTGAATGCGGTGGCGCGCTGTACGAGAGCATCGGGGTGGTCAAGTCCGACACCGAGGCGACAACGCGTCAATTCATTCGCAACTACGAGCTGTTCGACGCGCCGCATGCAGCCATCATCACCACCGATGCCGACCTGGGCGTGTACGGCGCGGTCGATTGCGGGTTGTATCTGCAGACTTTCCTGCTGGCCGCCCAGAGTCTCGGTCTCGGAGCCATCGCACAAGCAGCCCTGGCCGCGTACTCACCGTTCCTGCACGAGTGGTTCGACATCCCGGACACTCGAAAAGTGGTGGCCGGCATCTCCTTCGGCTACCCGGACGAGACACACCCGATCAACGGATTCCGTACCGGCCGAGCGCCTCTGGACGAGACGGTCACCTTCGTCGGACGCTGACGTCGTCGTCGAGCGCATTCGTCGACGGCAGTACGTCTGCGGCTCGGCTGCCTGTCCGCAACCCGCCGTAGGTTTTCTGACGAATGGTCGCCAGAGTGATCATTCCGATCACGGCGGAGCCGATGACGAAGTACGCAGGTGACACCGAGCTTCCGGTGCGGTCGATGAGCCACGTCGCAATGTAGGCGGCGGTCCCACCCGTGGCGATCGTCGCAATGTTGAAGCCGAGAGCGACGCCGGTCAGTCGAACTCGCGAGTCGAACAACGACGGGAACAGGGGAGCGGTTGCCGTCTGGATCAAGGGTGTGCCTACCGCGAAGAACATGAAAGCAATTGCAGCAACGAACAACCCGTGTCCACTCATCATCGACATTGCCGGGTACGCGAGCAGCGCTGACGCGAGTAATCCGCTGGCCAGCACACGCACGCTGCCGAACCGATCGACCAGCAGCCCGGCGAGCGGCATGGACGCCGCGACGAGCACGATGACACCGGCCGCAGTCCAGGTGACCGAACTCTGACTGAATCCGGCTTCGCGCACCAGATGGATGCCGATGTAGGTGAGCACCATGTATCCGGTCGCGTTCTGAGCCACACCCAGTCCGAAGACCTGCAGAACCTGCTTGGGATGAGTGCGGAGTAGTTCGGTCAACGGTGCCTTCGCCACCTCGTTTTCCGCGGCTGCATGGACGAACTGCGGGGTGTCTTCGATTCGCGTGCGGGTCCAGAGACAGAACAGCACCAGAGGGATGCCCAGCAGGAACGGAATTCGCCAGCCCCAGCTGGTCATCTGCGCGTCGGTGGTGAGTGTGGAGGTGATCGCCACGGCGATGGCCGCGAGTGCGAAACCGCTGTTGCTACCCAGTGCGACGAAGGACGCACCGAGCCCCTTGCGTTTTTCGCCGACCGTCTCGTAGACGTATGTTAGCGCGCCTCCGAGTTCTCCACCCGCCGAGAAGCCCTGGACCAGACGGGCGATGACCAACAGGATCGGCGCGAGAACCCCCGCGTTCTCGTAGGTGGGGAGGAAGGCCATCAGTGCACTGCCGACGCCCATGAGCAGAACAGAGAACAACAAGGCGCGCTTGCGGCCGTGTCTGTCACCGAGGCGGCCGAAGAAGATTCCGCCGATCGGACGCATCAGGTAGGCAGATGCGAAGACGGCCAGACTTGCGAGCAACGACGCAGTCGGGTCGTCGCCGGGGAAGAACAATGGGCTGACGACGACCGCGAGGTAGGCGTAGACGGTGAGGTCGTAGTACTCGACGATGGTGCCGACCGTGGCAGCGAGTACGCCACGGCGTCTGGTCTGCTCAGGGGTGCGAATGGTGGCCACGGACTGCTCCGATTCTGTGTGCGACGGCGACGAGGGGGCGAGATCTGCACGTGTCGTCACACTTTAACCGGTTAAATGTGTACATACTTCGAAATAGTGAACAAGAATTAAAGTAACTATCCTACGGTCGACGTAGCTGCCGGCGATCCGGTTGAGAGATGTTCGCGCGCACTGTTTTCGGTGGCATCAGCGGGCATGAACACGGCAACGGTTCACGCCGATTGCGCTACCGCCACGAGGGAACCAGAGCGCACAAGGGAGTGGAGCAGTCGCGCCGCGAGGTTCAGTGCCGGAGCGCGTCGATCAGCGCACGCGCCACATCCGTGCCCGAACGCCAGGCGCTCTCCACTCGGGGCACTCCGGACTCGCACCACTGATCGCCCGCCGAACCGACGAAGCGTCCGTCCTGCTCGCGAAGCGCGAAGTTGGAATCGTGCTGCGCTGCGGGCTTGGCGAAGGTCCACCGATGAGCGTGGGTCCATGTGGGTTGCGTGGATGCGACGGACAATTCGCGAAGGGCGTCGACAACTGGGGCGATTGCACCGTCGGGTTCGTCGAGATGCTGCTGCGCCCGTTCCGACGTGGTGTGCACCACCAGAACCGGAGCCCCGTCTCCGCGGCGTGCACCGTCGTCGACGACAAAATCGATATCGGGATGATCGTTGACGAACGCTGCGTCCCGGAAGGGAATGTCGAGCACGTCGAACCCACACGCCACCGCGATGACGGGTACGTAGTCGACCGCATCGGGAATTGTGGTCAGTCGCATCGCCTGAGGATCCGGCATGGCGACCACGACATGGCCGTCGGGCAATGCGGTCAACTCGGTCGAATCTTCGATGTCGAAGCCGTCGAGCATGTTTCGTACCAGCGATCGCAGACCGTTCGGGGTCGCCCAGCGAACCGGTCCGGTCGTTGTGCACGGTGCAGTCTCGGGCTTGAGGATGCCGAACGTGTTGGCCCACTGGCGCGCCAATCCACCCGACTCCCACTCGGCGACCACCGTCGAGAATTCCTGATCTCGGACGGTGAAGTAGCCGGCACCCAGGTCGACGCGACGGCCGTGCAACTCCGGCGATGACATCCGCCCACCCGGAGCTCGGCCTCGGTCGACGATGCGGAACGGCACGTCTGCGTCGCGAAGAACCCGCGCGCAGGCCGCACCGGCTATGCCCGCACCGACGATGGTGACCGGATCGGTGATCCTGCCCGCTTCGGAGTTCATCGGTCCAGTATGCCCGGATTTGCGCCAATATCTCTGTACCACCGGCTGTCTGGACATATCGGTCACCCGCTGCGTCCGCGTTCACATTGTGTTCGACTACAGGGATGGCCATTACGGAGAAGCCGGACACCGGCGAGAACGGACTCGGTACCAGCCTGAAACCACGGCACGTGACGATGATTTCGATAGCTGGAGTCATCGGCGCGGGATTGTTCGTGGGTTCGGCCAACGCCATCGCCACGGCAGGCCCGGCAGTGCTGCTGGCGTACCTGTTCGCGGGAACACTCGTGATCTTGGTGATGCGCATGCTGGGGGAGATGGCAACGGCCAATCCCGATACCGGCTCGTTCTCCACGTATGCCACACGCGCGCTCGGGCATTGGGCCGGATTCTCGGTCGGATGGCTCTACTGGTGGTTCTGGGTGTTGGTGATCCCGGTCGAAGCCACCGCGGCTGCTTCCATTCTCACCAACTGGCTCGGCGGAGCCCAGTGGATGTGGGCACTGCTCATCGTCATCGCCCTCACCGCGACCAACCTGATCAGCGTCGGCAACTACGGCGAATTCGAGTTCTGGTTCGCCCTGGTGAAGGTCGTGGCGATCATCGCGTTCATCGGCCTCGGCATCGCCGCCATCCTGGGGTGGCTACCCGATTCGGAAGTCAGTGGTGTGGACCAACTCTGGGCCTCGGGCGGCTTCATGCCCCTCGGGTTCGGCGCGGTGATCGCGGCCATGCTGACGACGATGTTCTCGTTCATGGGCTCGGAAATCGTCACCATCGCCGCTGCCGAATCCAAGGACCCGGCAAAGGGAATCACCCGCGCCACCAACTCGGTCATCTGGCGAATCTCGATCTTCTACTTCGGTTCCATCTTCGTCATCGTCGCGCTGGTGCCCTGGAACGAACTGGACCCCAATACGGGCTCGTACCAATTCGTACTGTCCAAGATGGGAATCCCGCACGCCGAGACCATCATGGACATCGTCATCCTGACTGCCGTCGCGTCGTGCCTGAACTCTGCGCTCTACACCGCGTCGCGCATGCTGTATTCGCTCGGCGATCGAGGTGACGCACCCCGGGCGGTCAAGAAGATCACCACGAACGGGGTGCCGTGGGTCGCGGTGATCGCCTCGATGGTGCTCGGGTTCCTCGCCGTCATCGGAAACTACATCCTGCCCGAGAAACTCTTCACCTACCTGCTGGCGACCACCGGGGCCGTCGCGCTCTTCGTCTACCTCGCCATCGCCAGCAGCCAGCTGGTGCTGCGGCGTCAACTCGACCGCGACGACGAACGCCCTGCCGTTCGGATGTGGCTGTACCCGTGGCTCACCTACCTGGCCATCGGGTTCATCGTGTTCGTCCTGGTGATGATGGTGGTGCGGCCGGAGCAGCGGTCGTCGATTCTGCTCTCGGCCGTCCTCGCCGCAGTGACCGTGATCGGCGGAATCCTGGTGCAACGCCGAAATACGCGGCGCGACACTGTCGCCGCCCGCGCATCGGAGTGAGTGCAACTAGACCCCCGCGTACACCTGCCGGTACAGATCGACGATCTGTTCGGCGGTCGGCACGACCGGATTGTTTCCCGGGCTGCCCGACGCGAGTGCCTGCTCGGCCATGAGTGGCAGCAGCTCGTCCCACTTGGCCTTGTCGATACCGAAGGTCTCCGGAGTCGGAACCTCCACCTCACGACACAGTGTGACGATCGCATCCTGCAGTTTGCCACCGGCAACCTGATCCGAATCGCTTTCCGACGCCGCGCCCAGTGCGCGTGCGCAGTCGGCGTAACGTGCCGGTGCCCCGTCGATCGAGAATGCCGTGACGGCAGGCAACAGCATCGCGTTGGACAGCCCGTGTGCAACATGGAAGTGCGCGCCGATCGGTCGACTCATGCCGTGGACCAGACAGACGCTCGCATTGGAGAACGCCATTCCTGCCTGCGTCGAGGCATGCATCATCGCCTCGCGCGCCTGCCGGTCGTCGCCGTCGCGATACGCCCGCAGCAACGACGTCCCGATCGTGCGAATCGCACTGAGCGCCAGACCGTCGGAGATGGGGTTGGCCTTCTTGCTGACGTACGCCTCGATGGCGTGGGTCAGTGCATCGACACCGGTATCGGCCGTCAGACGCGCCGGCATCGACATGGTCAGCTCGAAGTCGATGATCGATGCGATCGGGAGAAACGACAGCCCGGGGCACAACATCTTCTCGTCCGAGGCGACGTCGGTGATGATGGTGAACTGAGTTGCCTCCGAACCACTTCCGGCCGTGGTGGGGATGGCGATGATCGGTAGGGCCGGGCCGGTCGACAGCACGGGAGCCTTGAAGTCCCGCATCGTGCCGCCCTGCACCGCGAGAATGGCCAACGCCTTGGCCGTGTCCATCGGACTGCCACCGCCGAACCCGATGATCGAATCGGCCGAATGCTGCTGCACCGCTTCGAGACCGGCGACCAACGAATCGGTCGTCGGATCAGGAACGGTGCCCGAGAACAATGCAGGCGTCTTACCGGCCTCGGTCATGATCTTCACCAAACGATCCGCCGAGCCGTTGCCGGCCATGAACGCATCGGTGACGAGCAACGGCCGTGACACGTCGAGGTCGGTCAGAACGGTCCCCAGCTCCTCGACGGCACCGCCGCCCAGCTTGAGAAACCGAGGAAACGAAATATTGGCAACCATGGTGTGCTCCTTCGCGGTGTCTTCGGAACTCAGCTGTTTTCGGGGAAGCCGAGGTTGATGCCGCCGTGGCTGGGGTCGAGCCAGCGACTGGTGACGGCTTTGCCGCGGGTGAAGAAGTGGACGCCCTCGGTGCCGTGGGCGTGGCTGTCGCCGAAGAGGGAGTTCTTCCACCCGCCGAAGCTGTAGTACGCCATGGGAACCGGGATCGGCACGTTGATACCGACCATGCCGACCTCGACCTCGTTCTGGAAGCGTCGGGCCGCCCCACCATCGTTGGTGAAGATGGCGGTGCCGTTGCCGTACGGGTTCTCGTTGATCAGTCGAAGGGCGTCGTCGTAGGTCTCGACGCGGACGACCGAGAGGACCGGTCCGAAGATTTCGTCGGTGTAGACGCTCATGTCGGGCGTCACGTTGTCGATGAGGGTGGGCCCGAGCCAGAATCCGTCGGTGCCGCCGTCGGGCTGGACGGTACGTCCGTCGACGACGAGGGTGGCCCCGTCTGCTTCGCCTGCATCGACGTACGAGGCGACCTTGTCACGGTGGGCCTTGGTGACGAGCGGTCCCATGTCTGCCCCGCGGGTTCCGTCACCGGTGACCAGCGGAGTGGTGCGCTCGGCTATCTTCGCGACGAGTTCGTCGGCGATGTTCCCGACTGCGACGAGTGCGGAGATGGCCATGCATCGTTCGCCTGCGGAGCCGAAGCCGGCATTGACCATGGCGTCGGCGGCGAGGTCGAGATCTGCATCGGGGAGCACGACGGCGTGGTTCTTGGCCCCGCCGAGAGCCTGGACGCGCTTTCCGTTGGCGGTGCCGGTGGAGTAGACGTACTGGGCGATGGGGGTGGAGCCGACAAAGGAGACCGATTTGATCTTCTTGTTCTCGAGGAGCTCGTCGACGGCCACCTTGTCGCCTTGGAGGACGTTGAAGACGCCGTCGGGCAGACCTGCCTCGGCCCAGAGCCGGGCGAGCCAAATGCTGGCGCTCGGGTCCTTCTCCGAGGGCTTGAGTACCACGGTGTTGCCGGCCGCGATGGCGATGGGAAAGAACCACATCGGGACCATGGCCGGAAAGTTGAAGGGGGAGATGATCGCTACCGGTCCGAGCGGTTGACGGATGGAGTAGACGTCCACGCCGGTGGACGCGTTCTCGGTGTACCCACCCTTGAGCAGATGCGCCATGCCGCAGGCGAATTCGACGACTTCCTGGCCGCGGGAGATCTCGCCGAGTGCATCGGAGAGGACCTTCCCATGCTCGGCGGCGATGATCTCGGCGAGCTCGTTCTTCCGCGCGTTCAACAGCTCTCGGAACGAGAACAGGACAGAGGTCCGCTTGGCAAGGGAGGTATCGCGCCACGCCGGGAATGCGGCTGCGGCCGCGTCGATGACCGCGCGGGCGTCGCCGGGATCGGCCAGGGTGAGGGTGCCGGTGACCTCGCCGGTAGCGGGGTTCGTGACGGGGGCGGTCCGGTCGGAGCTACCGGAATAAGTCTTTCCATCGAGCCAGTGCGCAATGACGTCGGTCAACGTTCGATCCTTCCATCGGTGTGTCTCGAGTCTCACTTGTACGGATGCACATGTCAAAGGCCAAAACCGCAGATCGCTGTGCAGAAATGCACACTGGCGATAGTCTCCTTGGGTGTTCAACGCAGACCACCTCCGCTATTTCCTCGAAGTGTCGAGGACGGGGCGTCTGACCGACGCCTCGCACACTCTCGGTGTGGACCACACCACCGTCGGTCGGCGCATCACGGCGCTCGAGAAATCGGCCGGGCAGCGTCTGTTCGACAGAACGCCGTCGGGTTGGCGACTCACCGAGGCGGGTCGACGCCTCGTCGGATACGCAGAGACCGTCGAATCGACGCTCATCGCCGCCTTCGAGGATCAGACCTCCGACACCGGCTCCCTGCGAGGGACCGTGCGCATCGCGGCCCCGGACGGTTTCGGAGCGTTCGTCCTGACACCGAAGCTCGGCGTACTGCGAGACAAGCATCCGGATCTCGACATCGAACTGGTCACCGCCACCGAGCACAACTCGTTGGCCACCAGGGAATTCGATATCGCAATCACGTTGGAGCGGCCGTCGCCGCGATTCGTCGTCACTCGCAGGTTGGCGACGTACTCCCTCGAGCTCTACGCCGCCGCCGAGTATCTCGCCGCGATGTCGCCGATCCGGACTGTCGACGATCTGCGAGAACACACACTGATCTCGTACGTCGACGCGCTGCTCGACGTGGCGCCGCTGCGAATCCTGGATTCGATCCTGCCGGAGGGCCGTGCGCAGATTCAGACCAACAACATCACCGGGCAGTGGATCGCGGCGAGATCCGGGGTGGGAATCGCGCCCTTGCCCAGCTACATCGGTGACCCGGACGAGGCCCTCGCGTCGGTGTTGCCCGGCGTCGTCTCGGTCGAGCGGACGTACTGGACGGTGGTGCCGCGCGAGCTGACCGGTCTGGCTCGGGTGAAGGCCGTCGACGAATTCCTCCGGTCGGTCGTGACCGACGAGCAGCATCTCTTTCCTGTGCCGCAGTAACGACGAGAGAAGTGCACAGTCCGAGAGTGTCGGTGGCCGTTGACATTTGGACGTTCCGATGAGACGCGCGTCTCGTGATCACGGACACACGTGACGCCGACCTCAAAGCAGTGGGAAACGGTGAAGATAGGGGTAACAATCTGTTACAGACACATCCGCGGACGCGGATCCACTCGAGATTCTGGGGGAATCATGACACTGTTCGTAATGGCAACGGTCGGCTTCGTCGGTATGGCAATCGCACTGCTCAACGACGGAAGCGACATGAATTTTCGTGGTCGCCAGTTGGCGGGCGCGTACCGCCAGCGCTGAGTCCGGCATACCGAATTCCTGCGCCGGGTGCGCAGTTGGCAAGATTCGTGGGATGTGGACACACCCCCGAGCGATCGGCTTACTGGTCGGCTACGGCCTCGATCGAGTGTTCGCAGACCCACAACGCTGGCACCCGGTGGCAGGATTCGGCACCATGGCGCTGCGCGTCGAACACAGCCTCTACCGCGACAGTCGAGCGCTGGGCGTCGTCCACGCAGTCGCGCTGATCGGCTCGGTGACCGCACTCGGCGTCCGGTCGAGTCGGGTGGCCGGTCGGGTGGGTGCACCTGCCGAGGTCGCTCTGGTCGCGGCCACCACCTGGGCCGCCCTGGGAGGCACGTCCCTGTCGAAGGTGGGTCGGCAGATGGCGGACCACCTCGACAACGACGACCTCGGGAGCGCACGCGCACTGCTGCCGTCACTGTGCGGTCGGGATCCGGAACCACTCGACTCCGACGGCCTCGCGCGCGCCGCACTGGAGTCCATCGCGGAGAACACCTCCGACGCGACGGTCGGGGTGCTGGTGTGGGGAGCACTGGCCGGGGTGCCGGGAATTCTGGCCTACCGAGCGAGCAACACGCTCGACGCGATGGTCGGGTACCGGTCTCCGAAGTATCTGCGTTTCGGTTGGGCCGCAGCACGAATCGACGACGTTCTGAACCTGCTACCGGCTCGCGTCACCGGCGTGGCGACGATTGTCGCAGCGCCCTCGGTGCAGGGTTCGCCCGCCCGAGCCCTGAAGATGTGGCGACGCGACGCCGCGCAGCACCCCAGCCCCAACGCAGGTGTTGCCGAGGCGTCGGCTGCCGGGGCTCTGGGGCTGCAGCTCGGCGGCAGGACGCAGTATCGACACGGCGTCGAGATCAGGCCGACACTCGGTGACGGCCACGCGCCGACAGCACGCGATCTTCGTCGATCGGTCGCACTGTCGAGCCGAGTGCAGGAACTGTCTGCGGTCGCGTCAGCGATTCTTGCCGTAGCGATCGGCCAGGCGAGGATCCGACGGCGTCGTCTCGCGTGACGCCGCGCGCGCCCGTGCTCGCTTCTCGCGGCGGGTGGGCAGCGTGAATTCTTCTTCCTCGTCGGGACCGGCCTCGTCCTCGGGCTCGGTGTCCGGCTCGCCGGACATCGCGTCCGCGAGTTCGGCACGTGAATTGCGGCGTTCCCGTATTTCCGCCCGGGCGAAATACGCCAGGCCCAGCGGTGCCATGATGCCGAACGCCAGCCACTGCAGACCGTAGGACAGATAGGGACCTGCGTCGGTCTGCGGCAGTTCGATCAGGCCCAGACCGCCCGGCTGAGCGTCGTCGAGCTGTAGGTATCCGTTGATGGCGTCGACTCCCACCGCTGCGCCGATCTGTTCCGGATTGATGTTGTAGACCTGCAGCCGACCGTCGTCCTCGACGGGCTCGCGCGAGGTGCCTTCGGCTTGGCGTACCCGTGCGTTCAGCGTCACTTCACCGGCGGGTGCCGCCTCGAACTCCGGCGCTCTGGTTCCCTCCACCGGCAACACGTACCCGCGAT
The DNA here is from genome assembly GCF_040636045.1 of Rhodococcus sp. NPDC006774. NCBI lineage: Bacteria > Bacillati > Actinomycetota > Actinomycetes > Mycobacteriales > Nocardiaceae > Rhodococcus > Rhodococcus sp. NPDC006774. The sequence continues at coordinate 165,949 of NZ_JBEYIW010000003.1, forward strand.
TGACGAGCACGGTGGGCCCGCCGTCGATCACGAACGGGGTGATGACCTCGTAGGCGGGCTGATCACGGATGCTGCGTAGCCGCACCAGTACGTCGGAATCGGCGACATAGGACCCGGGCGCGATGACCCGACGCCACTCGTCCTCGGCCGGAAATCCGTTTGCGGTGAGAACATCGGAGATCGGCACCGGATCCGCGTCGACGGAGCGGGTGATCAGATCGTTGCGCTCGGACGTCGAGGTGTTCTTCCCCAACTGCCACGGAGCGAGCACGCTGAAACACAGGAACGCGAAGGCCAGCACCACCGCAGCCAGCACCAACCATTTGGGTCGCAGCAAGAACGCTAACTTTCGCACTCCACCACGGTAGCCGGGTCAGTGAGAGAGTCGAGACCGTGCCCAGTCCAGCATGCCGGGAACGGCACTTTCGATCTGCTCGCGCACCTCGGTGAACGCCGAATCGGACGAGTAGTACGGATCGGCCACCGACGAGTCGTCGGCATCGGGATCGAACGACCGCAGCAGGGCGACACGATCTGCCGGAGCGCCGAGCTGCAGCAGGGCGCGCGCATGACCGGTATCGAGCGCGACGATCAGATCTGCCGCCAGGTGATCCGGCCCGACCTGCGCCGCCTCGTGCTCGCTGTCGTAGCCGTGGGCATCGAGCTCGGCGACGGTTCGTGGATCTGCGCCGTCGCCCACATGCCAACCGCCGGTCCCGGCGCTCGAGACACGCACCGCCTCACCCAGACCGGCCTCGCGTAGATGCCCTGCGAAGACCTTCTCGGCCATCGGTGATCGGCAGATGTTGCCGGTGCACACGAAGGTCACATGCAGTGGCTCGTTCACTGCACGGCCGCCGTGTTCTGCTCCAAAACGGTGGCCAGTTCGTCCATGCTCGACGCGGTGAACGCGGCGTCGTCGCTCTCGCCGTCGACGCCGTAGCCCCACTCCACGTACACCGTGGGAATGCCGAATCGAGCGGCACCGTGCACGTCGTGATCACGATCACCGATCATGATCACCCCGGCTGTGCCGCCGTCCGCGGACTCCACCGGATCGATGCCGAGGTTGGTCAGCGAATGCGCGATCACATCGGACTTCGCCCGTCGGGTGCCGTCGTTGCTGGCACCGCCGATGAACTCGAAGTACCGCGACAGACCGAAGTGGTCCAGAATCCGAACGGCGAATCGCTCCGACTTCGACGTCGCTACGCCGAGGCGCACGCCGCGTTCCTGCAATCGCGTCAACACCGTCTCGATGCCGTCGAACGCGGTGTTCTCGGCCCAGCCGCGCTCGTCGTAGCGTTGGAAGTACGCCGCCAGTGCGCGCTGCGCTGCATCCTCGTCCAGGCCGAGCCCGCGCAACGTGTCGATCAGAGGTGGTCCGACGACCATCGACAGCTGTTCCTCGGTCGGTTCGGGAGCCTCCACCGACGCCAGAGCATGACGAAAACCGGCATGAATTCCCGGTGCGGAATCGGTCAACGTCCCATCGAGATCGAACAGGACAACGGACGCGGGAGCATCGACAGACATGGTCCGAGCCTATCGGTGCGGGCCGCTCGGTGACGGCGCGGCTACGCTCGTCGCGATGTCCGACACAGCTGCCGATCCCGATGCGCTACTCCGTCACCACGGCGACGTCGAGGTCGATTCCGGCTTCGTCGACTTCGCCGTCAACGTGCGCGGTGACGGACCGCCGGCATGGCTTCGCGATCGGCTGGCCGCGGCACTGAGTTCGTTGGGTTCGTACCCGAGCAAGGCCGCCGACAAGGCCGCACGAGAACAGGTGGCCGAACACCACGGACGCTCACCGGACGAGGTGCTGCTGCTCAGCGGCGGGGCCGAGGGGTTCTCGATGCTGCCGCGGCTCGAGCCCCAGCTCGTGGCGACGATCCACCCGTCGTTCACCGAGCCCGACTGGGTGCTGGAGCAGGCGGGCATTCCGGTGCACCGAGTGATCCTGCCGCCGCCCTTCGAGCTCGATCCGACGCTCGTGCTCGATGCCGCCGACATGGTGATCCTCGGCAACCCGACCAACCCCACGTCGGTCTTGCATCCCCGTGAGGCGGTACTGAGTCTGCGCGGAACCGGACGCACGCTGGTGATCGACGAGGCCTTCGCCGACGCCGTTCTCGGGTCGGGGGAATCGGTCGCCTCACAGAGCCTTCCCGACGTGCTGGTCCTGCGGAGCCTGACGAAGACGTGGGCGCTGGCGGGATTGCGATGCGGGTATGCGCTTGGCCACCCCGACGTCCTGGCACGGCTGCAGTACGGCCGCGCGCACTGGCCGCTTGGGAGTCTGCAGCTCGAAGCGATCCGCGCCTGCACCGAACCGTTCGCCGTCGATCGGGCACGCGCCGAGTCCGAGCGAATCCACCGCGAACGAACCGCGATGATCCCGCGACTCGAGGCTCTGGGACTCGACGTCACCGGACCCGCCCGCGCGCCGTTCCTGCTACTGCGCGTCGACGGAGCCGATTCGGTTCGAGAACGCCTGCGCACGATGGGTATCGCGGTGCGGCGCGCAGACACGTTCCCGGGGCTCGACCGTCACCACCTGCGCGTCGCGGTACGGGACTCGCAGCAGGTCGACATACTGGTGGACGCGTTGAACACCGTTCTGTGAGGAGAGCATCGACCATGGCAGTGACACTGGCGGACGTCATCGAGGTACTCGACGACGCGTACCCACCCCGTCTGGCGGAGAGCTGGGACTCGGTGGGCCTGGTGTGCGGAGATCCCGAAGCTGTTGTGCAGCAGGTCGTGTACACCGTCGACGTCACCGACGCCGTGGTCGACGACGCCATCGCTCGGGGTGCCGATCTCATCGTCGCCCACCATCCCTTACTGCTCAAAGGCGTCGACACCGTCGCGGCCGACACCGCGAAGGGCTCGGTGATCCATCGCCTGATCAAGGCCGACTGCGCGCTGTTCACCGCCCACACCAACGCCGACTCCGCCGATCCCGGTGTCTCCGACGCGCTCGCGTCCGCCCTCGGCGTGATCGACACCAGACCGCTCGATCCCATTCCTGCTCCCGCACATGACAAGTGGGTGGTCTTCGTGCCGACCTCCGACTCCGCCGCAGTGCGACAGGCCATGTTCGACGCCGGAGCCGGACAGATCGGCGATTACAGCGAAGCCAGCTGGCAGAGCGCGGGTCTCGGCCAGTTCCGTCCGGGTCCGAACGCACACCCGACCCTCGGTGTTGGCGGAGAGGTGCACACCGAGGCGGAGGATCGCATCGAAGTCGTTGCTCCGAAAGGACTACGTGCTGAGGTGCTTTCGGCAATGCGTCGGGCACACCCGTACGAGGAGCCCGCGTTCGACGTCTTCGAATCCGCGGCTCTACCGTCGTGCACCGGCCTGGGTCGCATCGGTCGACTGCCGAATCCGATGACCCTCGCCGAATTCACCGACGTCGTTCGCGAGGCGTTGCCCACCACGACGTGGGGAGTGCGCGCCGCCGGAAACCCCGAGGCCACGGTCTCGGTGGTTGCGATGTGCGGGGGAGCGGGTGACTCGTTCCTTTCCGCGGTGGCGAGTACCGATGCCGATGTGTACGTCACCTCGGATCTGCGCCACCACCCGGTCGACGAGCATCTGCGGGCGGGTGGGCCTGCGGTGATCGACACCGCGCACTGGGCGTCGGAGTTCCCGTGGTGTGAACAGGCACGAGGCATCGTCGACGCCGCGTTCGGCGATACGGACGGCTGGAGCAGCCGCGTGACCGAGGTCCGTACCGACCCGTGGACCATCTGACTTGCGGTCGGGCAGGAGTGGAGCCTGCAGAAACGACCCTGATGGCCTCTATCCGGCTTTCTTGCTTTCGAGCAGCCGGTAGGGTGATCGGAACCAACTTCCATAGTCGCAGGAGTCATCAAGCGTGAACGTCGATCCCAAAGTCCAGGCCTCGCTGCTCGAATTGGCCGGTGTGGATACCGAACTCTCGCAGATCGCCCACCGCCGCAAGAGCCTCCCCGAGCAGCAGGAGGTGGACAAGCTCGAGACCGAGCGCACCACCCGCAAGGATGCCGCGGTGACGGTGCAGATCTCGATGGACGATCTCGACCGGGACATCCGCAAACTCGAAGGCGAGGTCGATGCGGTCCGGCAACGCGAGGCTCGCGACAAGAAGATGCTCGAGAGCGGCACAATCGCCCCCAAGCAGATGACCGAACTGCAGCACGAACTCGGCAGCCTCGAACGTCGCCAGGGCATCCTCGAGGAGGAACTGCTCGAGGTCATGGAGCAGCGCGAGGCCAGTGAGCGGGACTACGAGCACGCCGGCGCGCAGCTGACGCAGATCGAGGACGAGCTCGTCGACGCCGGTCGCCGCCGTGACGACGCCGTCGCAGACCTCGATGTCGCCGAGAAGCGCAGCGCCGAGCGCCGCGAATCGTTGGCCTCGGGATTGCCCGCGGACCTGCTGGCGCTCTACGAGAAGCAGCGAGCACTCACCGGCCGAGGTGCGGCACTGCTGCAGGCTCGCCGTTGTGGAGCGTGTCGTATCGAACTCGATCGCAACGAGATCGCAAGCATCGCCAACAAGCCGGCGGATGCTCTCATTCGTTGCTCCGAGTGCAATGCAATCCTGGTGCGCACCAAGGAATCCGGAATTTGAGTCAGGAATCGAGAGTCGTCGCCGAGGCCGACGGAGGATCGCGTGGTAACCCAGGCCCGGCCGGGTACGGCGCAGTGGTGTTCAGTGCCGATCGCTCGCAGGTTCTCGCCGAGCGTCGGGCATCGCTCGGCGTGGCCACGAACAACGTCGCCGAGTACAACGGACTGATCGCTGCGCTGAGCGCGGCCCGTGACGTCGGGGCCCGTGAGGTTGCAGTCCGCATGGACTCGAAACTCGTCGTCGAACAGATGTCCGGGCGCTGGAAAGTGAAGCATCCGGACATGATTCCGCTTCAGCGACAAGCGGCCCAACTTGCTCGCGAATTCGATTCCGTCACCTACGAGTGGATTCCGCGCGCGCAGAACTCGCACGCCGACGCACTGGCGAACGAGGCGATGGACGCCGCGGCCGAGGGCGTGGACCTAACGGAACTGCCCGATGCCGAGCCGGTAGCGAAGAAGGTCGAGTCGCCTGGCTGGACCGGTGCGATGGGGGAGCCGACTCGCCTGCTGTTGCTGCGTCACGGCCAGACCCCCATGTCGGTCGACCGTCGGTACTCCGGTCGCGGCAATCCGGATCTCACCGAATTGGGTCGACGTCAAGCCGATTCTGCCGCAACGGTTCTCGGCTCACGAACAGATATCGATGCCATCGTGGCCTCGCCACTGGCGCGCGCGCAACAGACCGCCTCGGCGACAGCCGACCGCTTGGGATTGCCCGTCACCACAGTCGACGGTCTCATCGAGACCGACTTCGGTGACTGGGAAGGACTGACGTTCACCGAGGCCATGGAACGTCACCCCGAGGGCCACAAGGCGTGGCGTGGCGACACCTCCGTCGCACCGCCGAACGGGGAGAGCTTCGACGCGGTGCGCGTGCGCATCGAAGCGACCCGCGACCAGTTGCTCACCGAGTACGCCGGCAAAACGCTCCTGGTGGTCACCCATGTCACCCCGATCAAGATGCTGCTGCAACTTGCACTCGACGTCGGCCCGTCGCTGCTGTATCGACTGCACCTCGACCTCGCGTCGCTGAGCATCGCGGAGTTCTACCCCGACGGCGGGGCTTCGGTGCGATTGGTGAACGACACCTCGCACCTGACTCGACTGGCCTGATTCTCGCGGCAGGCGCGATGTGGCGAAGGTGCAGGAGCAAGTGGACCTGTGGAGCTGAGTCGAAACCCTGATTTAACTACGCGACCTAGTGCGCTGCTGTGCGGCGCAAGCCGAGCGGTCGACTTTGTCAGCCGAGGGCCGGACAGGTCGTCGTGTCCACCTCCACGACTGGCTGGCAGTTTGGTATTGGCTGAAGTTGGCCATGTGTGGCACTTCTTCTCAGACTTCACGGTTCGGTCCCTGTGGCAGGCTCGAATCGAGCAAGTCATATGACTCCTGAGCGTGCAATCCGGGCTAACAGCTCGGGAAGTCCAAACCTGACGAACTGGTCGGTTTCGACGTCGTGCTCTCAGAACGCCGGTACGGTCTAGCCGCCTCGGCGCTCACGGCCCCCGGGTGACTATGGTTGGCTAACGATTCTCTGGAAGAAGGCTCGCTTGAGATCGGCGCCCTTAAATATTCGATCCACGGCTGTCTTGCCGTCGTCGAACTTCTGCACCTCCTCATTGAGCAGTACGTGCAAACCAGTGAGCGTGGACTGAGTCGGCTTGTCCTTTAGCTTCTCGCTCGGAACCTTCTCGAAATCTTCGACTTTCTTCACCCCCGACGCCTGTAAGACGTAGCCGGAGGCCAGGTAGAAGCGAGCGTTGGTTGAGTCGTCGGCAACAGCTTTCGCGGCAGGCGTCCTGAGATAGTCGTCGACTGCATCGACGACCATCAGTGCTTTTAGGTACAGCTCTTCCGAATCATCGGGTTTGAAGACCCGCATCCACCCGGTTTCTGTGCTGAGAAGCGATGCTGGGCGCGCTCGGGCAGTGTCGGGCTGAAGGAGACGAATTGCCATCACGGCCTGCCCCACCTCAGTCATGTTGCGGATTTTGCTCGCTGCCACCTTCACGCCGCGATACTGGTATCGCCGTCGTTCGTAGTACCAACCGTGCGAGTGCAAAAATTGCTCGATTCGAATTTGCTTACCGTCATTTGCGTGCAGTTGAAGACTGGCAATCGCCGTCTGGTTATTTGTTCCGCTAATGATCGCTTCACGCACTTCGGGATCGGACTCGGTGATGACGCGGACGAGGATGAATTCCTTCAATCGCTTCTTGGTGATGGCTTTCGCGACGTCTTGCTCGTGGATGACGTGAGAGGTCTGGAGACCGTTGACAATCAGGGGGTTGGTGAGAACCCATTCCAGCTCAAGCGGGTTATTTGCCTCATCCGCGATCACTGTGATTCCGTTGTTCAACCACCAGAAGGCGGAGTCCGAATCGGTTGCGAGGGTCGTCCCGATTGCATCGTTGACGCGAACATTTGCACCAGCGTAGTCTCGAACATTGACTGCGAACATTTCCTCACGAATGATGGCAGTCTTCTCGTATCTCAGAAAGTTAATGTACTCCTTGATTGAGACGAGGCCCACCATTGCTTTTGCCTGTCTAACTGGCGGTTTGGTCAGCACGAGCTTTGCCATGAAATCGGTGCTGACGCGCAACCGGGTGACCAGCTCGGCGTCGCCCACGTACTCCACCGTAGTGGTGCTTCCCGTTGGCAGGCGGCCTGTCAGCCACTCCTTCAACTGTTTCGACTTCGTTTCCATGTACTTGTCCACATTCTCTTGTGGCGCGAAGCTGGCGTAATAAACGTGAAAGTGGACGACTGGCACAAGCATCGCCAGTTTGGCACGCAGCTGCCGCCACGTAGTTGCTTTCTCAATGATGTCATCGTTCAGAGGAAAGGACCTCAGGTCTGCGGCCGACTGATTGTCGTCGAAGATGGCCTTCAACGTGCTCCCGATTTTAGGGAGTACATTGGTATCCCATTTCTTTTCCTTCTTAGTCTGGATAACGACGACGTCCAATGACATTCCGGTCTGCAGACCGTTCAGAGAGTTCCTGCGCCTCGTCAGCCGGATCGAGTCTGCGTCCACAAGTTCGCGGCGATTCAGAAACAGGAAGATGCCGTCAATCCCGCCGTCGTTGCTCCCAGACACAAGGCCGCGTTCGATGTCTGCGTGATCAGCACCATACTGCCTAAGCAGCAAGCTGGAGGCGAATCGCTCGAAGGCATCGCCGTCTGACAACTTCGGATAGTTGTTTGCCTTGAACTCAGTGAAGTTGCCAATAGCGATGACTTGATCTGGAGAGTCGCTCATCTGGTAAAGCTATCGCGCCTCAGTTGAGCGTCCGCAAGACGGTCGGGCCCGCCGGGAAACCTCTAGCCAGCGCGAATGACCAATGCCGCACGCCACGTGGTCGGTCCGAACCGCGCGGCCCTCGGTCCCTCATCTGAGGCCGGCCAGCACCACAGCGCAGCTCGTACGCGCCCTGGGGCTTGGGCGCTCCGGGTGTCGCCATAGCGTCGTCCTTCCGTTTGTTGTGCGTGAGTCTTCAGGACGATCGAGAACCACTTGCTTGGCATCGCGCCGAGCGCGTTCAGCACCTCGAATGTCGGTGGAGCACTAGCGCCCCTAGACCTGGGTGCGCCGGCCTCGGGTAGCGACAACTGCTCTCGAGCCAGCTGTCTAGGTCTGCTAGATAGCGTTGGAGTCCGGCGATCTGCCCGTCCACGACCTCGGGGCTCGGGTGCCAGAACCGCTCGGGTAACCGAGCCAGTAGTGACTTGATCTAGCCTGAGACGGCTTGAGATCCGCGTCTTCGGGCTATCGGACCACCTTGAATTTCGCCGCCTTCGAGGCGTCGCTGCGGACGGCTGAGACGGCTCCTCGCTTTGCTTCGATCTGTTCGTCTGTCGGGTAGGCAGAGCTTGCCGAGCAACTGAGCGAGCAACCCGCGCTGGAAGCGAACTTCCGCGATCAACGGGTGGATCATCACCTGTCGGGTCGATCCGAGGACGGTGAGCGCACACCGGACGCGGTCACGATCGTTGAACGAATTGTTCCCATCGAGGGCTGACGCGAGCATTGTCCGAGTTCACCGATACATTGCTGCGGTGAGCAGTGAGCTGTGGGCAGCGATAGTCGGTGGAGTGGCAGGTCTCGGAACTGGTGTCGTCTCCTCCTTGTTCGCTCCCTGGGCGAAGTGGGCGGTCGACAAGCGTCAGATCAAAATGCAACACAGATTGGCCTTGTTGACGCAGTTTAGGGACGGACTCGGTGAGTACCGAAGAACGGGCAGGTCTATCTCCAGCAAGAATTGGTATCAGCAACTGCGTCCTTACCTGTCAGTCGACGCACGAGCCAAGGCCGAATTTCCACTTGTCCCGGCAGCGTCGGACCCCGATGGCCGCAGAGATCGGGTGCGAGAGGTCTCGGTGCTACTGGCAGAAGAGATCGACCGGGTTGAGCGCCAATGGAAGCTGCGAAAATGATTTCGCAATGGTTGGTGCAGGAGCCCCCGTCAATTGTCGTCCCGGTCCCTACCGTCGTAGTCGAACCTCAGGTGACGATCCCGCCAGACCTGCTCGAACGGCTGACTCCGCCAGACCCAGGATTGTTCACACAGCCAATTGCAACTATCGCTGCGTCACTAATTGCGCTTACTGCGGCATGGATCGCGTGGTGCTCTGCTAAAAGGCAGACAGCCGCGAACACACGCAACACAATGCGGCAGATCGCTACTCAGAAAAACTTGCATCGCCTCGCGGAGGAATCGGCGGCTCAACAACGAGCGCGGCAAGAACGGCTGACAGTGCTAACGGACGCGGTTTCGGCGCTGAACGAGCTTGGTGCGGCAAGTATCAAGCTTCTCACTATTCAGCATGATCCTATCGACCCTGCAACCTACAAACCCGCCATCGAGCGTGTTCAGCTGGCAAAACTCAAGATGGCTGAGACCACGGCTCAACTGCAACTACTCGGCCTCGCTAGCGCCGTACAGGCAACCGAGACGGCGCGTAAGAGTCTTCTCAAGTGCCGTACAGACAAGCTTTCACCGGTTGAAGAACTTAGCGCCACCATTCGCAGCTCTATCGCAGTAGCGCTGAACACATACGTTGCGGAGCTGGACACGCCAATACGGTTTAACCGGTGAGCTCTACGGAATTATGCAGGACAACCGCCCCGGTCTCGATGACCGCACCGGAGCCCGGCTCCATCTCCAACAGCACTTCCTGCCACTGCTGGGCGCTTCCGGTCGGTCGTGCGCCACACGGGGGTAGAGGCGGTGACCAAACTATCGTGGTCTCAGGAACGTTCCAGGGTCATCGATACGTGAGACAGGGGAGTAGTCCGAACCAGCGGTGCGATCGTGTGGTAACTCGCTCGAACTCTTGAATAACGTCAGCCAAGGTCTCGTGCTCATCGCCGGTAAAGGTTCCTACATCGCGTCGTGCATAGCCGACGCAATCGGATTCGTCGAAGTCGGCCCAATGCCTTTGGAACCAAATGCGTTCTGCCGCAGCAGCGTGATTGATGAGTGCGATAGGTGTCGTGAGCGATGGGACCAAACGTCTGCGGGCTTCGGATTCGCCTAGGTCGCGGACTGCATCGATCAGGGCCCGTCGGTTCCGGTCCAGCATGGCGTCGATAATCTGTCGATCATCTCCAGTGGTAATCATGTCGTCGTACATCGTCGTCCGTTCTTGTCGGGGGGGTAGGGGACTCAGGCGATTGCGGCTTATGTTCGGGCAAAGCGTCGGGTTCGAGGAAGCCGTGTCCTCATGGTTTGCGTCCGCACGATGAGGGCTGGCAACGCAGACTTGTTGGCCGCAGCGGACGCTTCTACCAACCGCTACCGGGCGAGTGTCGAACACCGCGCAGAGGCGACGGCGGACTCGTGAACTTTAACGCGGTCGGCCAATGGATTTTTAGGCCCTGCGCTCAGCGGCAACCTCACGACCGTGACCACCCCATTCGGGTGCCGCATCCCGGCGCTGGGGTACCAACCTCATTGGGAAAGAGCCGCCCCTGATTCCCGCTCGAGCATGGGTCATCCGGATCATCGGCGACTCCGGCAAAGACATCGGAGCCCGTAGCAGGTTTCTCAGGCCTAGGTCTGCAGTGCAAGCCACAGGCCCGCCACGGCCCCGATGATGGTCAGCGGTGTCGTGATGACGCCCAATACGGTGAATGTCCGCAGGTCTGCCGGCTCGTCGTTGGCCGATGCAACGCGTCGCCACAGCATGATTGCCAGTGACCCGACGTAGGTGAGGTTGGGCCCGAGGTTCACCCCGATCACCATGGCCAACAACAACGCCGGGGGAGCATCGGCACCGAACGCGGCCAGTAGCAGCAGCGTCGCGGGCAGGTTGTTGACGATGTTCGACGCCACCGCCGCAATGGCTGCGGTTGCCAGTAGCGATACGAAGGTGGTGTCCGACGGCAGAATTCGCGTCAGCCAGTCGCCGATCGGCCCTGTGGTGACGCCGAGAACGACGATGCCGAGCAGAAAGACGAAGCCGCAGAACGGTAGATCGGCACCGCGCAGAATGGCGCGAGCACTGGTGTGCCGGCCCCGGAGTGCGGGGATGGCCAATGCCACCGATCCCACCGCCGCCACCCAGAACGGTTCGACGTCGAACAGGCCTGCCACTGCGAAGCCGACGAGTGTCGCGCCGAGGATTGCCAGCGTGGCTCGCGGTGCGGGTACGTCCTCGGCGCTCTGCTCGACGGACTTCTCCGGCGGTGTGGCGGTGCGGGACAGGTCTTTGCGGAAGAAGATCAGGAACACCGCCAACTCGATGGCCACCGCGAAGATCCACGGCAGGGCCATCAAGGCAGTGAAGTGCAGGAAGGTCAGACCGGTCGCGGCGAATGCGAGAAGGTTGGTCAGGTTCGACACCGGCAGCAGAGTCGACGCCGAGTTGGACAGGTGTGCAGTGGCGTAACTGTGCGGACGCGGCGACATCCCCAGGATCCGCGCAGCACCGATGATGGCCGGTGTCAGCAGAACCACGGTGGCGTCGAGGCTCAGCACCGCGGTGGTCGACGCCGCCGCCGCGAACACAAGGGTGAGCAATCGGCGGGGACTGCCCCTGGATCCTCGGCGGAGCTTCGCGGCTATCCACGTGAACACTCCGAGTGCGTCCGAGAGGTGCGCCAGGATAAGGATGAACGCCAGAAAGACCACGGTCGGAGCGAGTTCGAGTACTTGCTCTCGCGCGGCGTCGAGGCTTACGAGGCCGACGAGCAGAACGATCGCCGCAGCCGGAAGTGCGGCGACGATCTCGGGCAGGCCGCGAGGGCGAACGATGGCGAAGACGAGAACGGCGGCGACCAGTGCCGCGGCAAGAGCGGTCACGCGAGAATCTTCACCAGTGTGCGCACGTTTCGTGTGGTGGTCGTGGCCTTGTACTTTGCTTTGGCCGTGGCTTTCCCGAATGTGCTGTCGGTGGTGTTGCCCTTGCGCACCTCCCAATAGAGCACGCTGTTCCCCTCGGCGATCCGTTCGAGTTCCGGGTCGAGTTCGTCTGCAAGAGCGGACAATTCGGTCAAATGTTTATCGTCGCTACCAAACACCACATAAGGATGCCAGCCCTCCCGCTCGGCGTCGAACGGGTACGACTCCACTATCGCTCGAAGTGTGGTCACGTCGAGGACGACAACCCAGGCTTGGTAGCCGAACGTCTCGGCCAGCGTGCTCTCCGTCTGCGCCTTGACGGCGTCGACGCTCAGCGAGGAGCCCAGCAGAACATTGCCGGTCGCCAGAACGGTGCGGACATCGGTGAAGCCGGCCGATGTCAGGGCCCCACGGAGATCGGCCATCTTGATGTTGATGCCACCGACGTTGATGCCGCGGAGCAACACGACCCACTCACTCATGGGAGGGACTGTAGTTCGGTTCCCGGCTGACGCGGAGTGCCGAGTAGAGTGTGCAACCGCGAACGAGTTGGCCGGACGGCTGCGGCTCGGAGGACAGGCGAACGAGTGTCGTCGCGCTTCGGGCCGAGGAAAGTCCGGACTCCACAGAGCAGGGCGGTTGTTAACGGCAACCCGAGGTGACTCGCGGGACAGTGCCACAGAAAACAGACCGCCTGCGGATCGGTTCTTCGGAGTCGAACTGCAGGTCAGGGTGAAACGGTGCGGTAAGAGCGCACCAGCATCCCAGGTGACTGGGATGGCTAGGTAAACCCCGCCCGGAGCAAGGTCGAAGGCTGCACCGTTCAAGCGGTGCAGCTGCGCAGGTGCTCGAGGGCTGCTCGCCCGAGCCTGCGGGTGGACTGCTCGAGGTACCCGGCAACGGTGTGCCCAGATGGATGGTCGTCGACGTCGAACCTGCGAAAGCAGGAACGGCAGACAGGATCCGGCTTACAGGCCGACTCGTTCGCACTCACTATTTCTCCCGCAGTTCTCCTGCGGTGTCGCTCCATGGGGCACACTGGAAGTCATGACCGACGACGACACCTCCTGGTACTACGACATCAACACCAAGCAGGTCGTACAGGGCAAGCAGACCAACGCCCTCGACCGCATGGGCCCGTATCCGGACAAGGCCACCGCGGAGCAGGCGCTGAAGATCGCCGCGGCGCGCAACAAGGCCGCCGATTCCGACGACGACTGGAACAACTGACGGTGCTGCTCACCCGGCTCAGGGCTCCGGGCTTCGACTTCGAGGCCATCAGATCCGAGTTCGCTCTCACCGACGCTTTCGAAGCAGACGTGATGCGTGAAGCGATCGAAGCCCGAGACCTGCACGCCGACAGCAGAATCGACCGCACCGACATCCCGTTCGTCACCATCGACCCACCCGGCTCGAAAGACCTCGACCAAGCCGTCCACATCGAGAAGACGTCCAACGGGTTGGTGGTGCACTACGCGATCGCCGACGTGGGCGCACTGGTGACGCCCGGGGGAGCACTCGACACCGAGACCCGTCGACGCGGCCAGACGTTCTACCTCCCCGACGGATCCGTGCCGTTGCATCCACGGGAGCTGTCGGAGGGATCGGGCAGCCTGCTGGAGGGGCAGACTCGCTGCGCCGCGCTGTGGACCATCGAACTCGACGACGTCGGTGAGGCGGCCGCATGGACGGTCACCCGGGCTCTCGTTCGATCGACCGCCCGGCTCGACTACGCCGCCGTGCAAGCCGATGTGGACGCGGGGACACCGCATCCGTCCATCGCGGCGCTGGCCGAATTCGGGGCACAGCGCGCAGCCGCGGCCAGACGGCGCGGAGCCGTCGACATCACCTTGCCCGAGCAGGAAGTGGTGCCCGACGGACAGGGCTGGCGCATCGTCCTGCAACCACGCACCGCAGTGGACGGGTGGAACGCCGACGTATCGCTGCTGACGGGAATGTGCGCCGCCAGAATCATGCTCGACGCCGGAATCGGCATCGTGCGCACCCTCCCGCCTGCCTCGTCCGAATCCGTGGACACACTGAAGAAAACGGCAGTGGCACTCGGAATCGACTGGCCCGCAGGAGCATCCGCCGGGTCTGTACTGGCCGGCCTGCCCACCGACGAGCCGTCGACGCTGGCGATGATGACCCAGGCGACCGGTTTGCTGCGCGGCGCGGACTACCTCGCGTTCGACCGCACGACCAACCCTGTGGACAGTGACACTTCGGTCGAGCATTCGGGAATCGGCGCGCCGTACGCGCACGTGACGGCACCACTGCGTCGGCTGTCCGATCGCTTCGCCACCGAGGTGTGCCTGGCGGTCGTAGCCGGAGCGCCGGTACCGGACTGGGCGGCGCAGGCATTGCCGGAACTGCCCGCCATCATGCGTGGATCGGATTCCGCAGCGTCGAAAGTGGACCGCGCCTGCATCGACCTCACCGAAGCGCACGTACTGAAAGATCGAGTGGGCGAGCAGTTCTCGGCTGTCGTACTGCGCGGCGCAGAGGGCAAGCGGGATGCCGAGGTGCTGGTGTCACAGCCGATCGTTCTGGGAAAGTGCGACGGGGAACCGCCCGCGGGGGAGTCGGTGAAGGTCCGGTTGACCCGGGCCGACACCGACTCGCGCACAGTCCGATTCGACTACGAGGCCGTCACGGCCTGAAACGATCCGTGGCCTCGACGAGGTGATGCACGATGCCGGGCTCGGCCGCAGAATGGCCGGCATCGTCGACGATCACCAGATCGGCCGAAGGCCAGGCCTCGTGCAGCGCCCACGCGCTCGTGGCCGGGCACACGACGTCGTAACGGCCCTGCACGATGACACCGGGAATGCCGTCGAGCAGAGGGGCGTCACGCAGCAGTTGATTCTCTTCGAGAAAGCAGTTGTTGCGGAAGTAGTGGTTCTCGATACCAGCGAATGCCAGGGCGAACCGCGCATCCGAGTTGTTCTGCACCGCATCCGGTTTGGGTAGCAGGTAACTCGTTGCCGCTTCCCAGGTCGACCAGGCCACCGCTGCTCGCGTCGCGGCTTCGTGGTCCTCGGACATCAGCTGCCGGTGATACGCCTCGACGAGATTGCCGTCGCGCTCGTCCTCCGGAATGGGTTCGAGAAATTTGTCCCACAGGTCGGGAAAGATGTGGCCTGCCCCGCCGCCGTAGTACCAGTCGATCTCCGACGGCCGCACCAGGAATATCCCCCGCAGTATCAGCCCCCGGACGCGATCCCGGTGCGACTGCGCGTAGGCCAGGGACAGCGTCGAGCCCCACGAACCGCCGAACACCAACCACGTGTCGATACCCAGGTGCTCCCGGAGCGTCTCCATGTCCGAGATCAACCGGTCGGTGGTGTTGACCGACAGATCGGCACCGTCGGCGATGTGCGGGGTCGACTGCCCGCAGCCTCGCTGATCGAACAACACGATTCGATAGGCCTGCGGGTCGAAATACCTGCGCTGCAACGGATTGGTGGCACCGCCCGGACCGCCGTGCACGAACACCACGGGCGCACCGTCGGGGTTGCCCGATACCTCCCAGTAGATCTGTTGGCCGTCGCCCACGTCGAGGTGCCCGGTCTCGACAGGCGCGATCTCGGGGTAGAGGGTCCGCATTCTAGAAGCCAACCAGACCGGACGCGAGGTCCGGAATGTCGAGAGATCGGATGGCCTCGTCTCGTACGTCCGAGCACGTTTCCGTCGTGATGTCGTCGACGATCGCTCGGTTCTGCACCACCTGCAGGTTGATGACGCCGCTCTGCGCCGCCCAGGTCTGCACCAGGATGTTCAGCCCGCCGCGGCCCAGAGTGGGCCCCTGAACGCGCCAATTGGACAGCTGCGCCTCGAGATCGGTGCACAGCTGCTGCTTCTGGGCATCGGTGATCACTGCGTCCGCAGGCGGTGCGGTGACCGTGGTGGTCGGTGCGACCGTCGTGGTGGACGACGAACCGGTGTTGCTGGTGTCGGTGCTGCATGCAGTCGCCACGACGAGAAGCGCAGCCGCGCCTGCCAAGCCGACTGCGCCTCTGCCGAGAATGGAGATCGAACCCCGTCTGAGTTTCATGGTCCGAGTGTGCCACCCGAACCTGGACGAGGCGAGGACGGTCAGTAGCTGTGCTCGGGCCCGGGGAAGACTCCCGATCGCACCTCGGACAGGTACGTGGTTGCCGCGGTCCGCAGTGAATCGCCGACGTCGGCGAACTTCTTCACGAACTTGGCGGTCTTGCCATTGGTGTATCCGGCCATGTCCTGCCACACCAGAACCTGCGCGTCGCATTCGTTGCCGGCGCCGATACCGACCGTCGGAATGGTCAGCTTGCGGGTCACCTGGCCGGCGATGTCGGCCGGAACCATCTCCATGACGACGGCGAATGCTCCCGCCTCCTGGACTGCGATGGCATCGGCCACCAGCTGCTCGGACGCGTCTCCGCGACCCTGCACGCGGAATCCACCCAACGTGTTGACGCTCTGCGGGGTGAAGCCGACGTGAGCCATCACCGGGATGCCTGCGGCAGTGATCGCGGCGATCTGAGCGGCCACGCGCTCGCCGCCCTCGAGCTTCACTGCGCCCGCGAGCCCTTCCTTCATGAACCGAACAGCGGTTTCGAGTGCCTGCTGCGGGGAGGCCTCGTAGGTGCCGAAGGGCAGATCTGCGACGACGAGGGCGTGCGGTGCGCCGCGGACCACTCCGCGGACCAGCGGAAGAAGTTCGTCGACGGTGATCGGCACGGTGGTGTCGTAGCCGTAGACGACGTTGGCCGCCGAATCGCCGACGAGCAGAACAGGAACTCCGGCTTCCTCGAAGATGCGAGCGCTGGAGTAGTCGTAGGCGGTGAGCATTCCCCAGCGCTCACCGTCGGCCTTCATCTGAAGAAGGTGGTGGGTGCGGGTCTTGCGGGTCAACGCGGTGGATGATGCTTCCTGAGCAGATCCGCCGTACACAGCAGTTTCGGACATCTTTGTCCCTTTCTGGTCCTCGAGGCCCGCTCGGCGGGTCCCCGGGATGGGGTGTGATGACGTGGGCAAGTCTGCCACTGCGCGCGATCTGCCGGAGCGCTACCGGCAGTGCAATTGGTCACATCCCGTGGAGCGTCGAGTAGTCCCGCCAGCCATTGGTGATCGGCATGCGGCGGTCACGTCCGAACGCACGAGAGGTGACCTTGGTGCCGATCGGATATTGACGCCGCTTGTACTCCGATGCGTCGACCTTGCGCAGAATGTCCGCGACCACCGCCGCGTCGAACCCGGCCGCCACGATGTCCGCGAAGCCTTGATCGTGGTCGACGTAGCGAAACACGATGGCGTCCAGTTCGTCGTAATCGGGCAACGAGTCGGTATCCAGTTGGCCCGGCCGAAGCTCGGCGGACGGAGGCTTGTCGATGCTCGACTGGGGGATGGGAGGGACGTCCCCACGATCGGCAGCGGACTTGTTTCGCCAGCGCGCCAGATCCCACACGAGCGACTTCGGCACGTCCTTGATCGGCGCGAAGCCGCCGACGGCATCCCCGTATATCGTCGAATAGCCAACGGCCAGTTCGGATTTGTTGCCGGTGGCCAGCACCAGATGGCCGAAGCTGTTCGACAGTGCCATCAACACCATGCCCCGGCAGCGGGCCTGGATGTTCTCCTCGGCCAAGCCGGTCAGATGCAGCTGGTCGACGTAGCAGGCCACCATGTCCGCAATGGGTTCGGTATGGAAATGGATACCGGTGCGCGACGCGAAATCCTCTGCGTCGGTGCGGGAGTGATCCGACGAGTACGTCGAGGGCATCGACACTCCGTGTACCGCATCGTGGCCCAAGGCGTCGACGGCGATGGCGGCGACCACTGCCGAATCGATACCACCGGACAATCCCAGAGCCACCGAACGAAAACCGTTCTTGTGCACATAGTCTCGTAGTCCGGTCACCAGTGCGCCCCACACCTGTTCCTCGGTGCTCGCGATGTCTGCGAGGGACGGCTCGGCTCGTTGCCAGCCGGTGACCGCGACGTCGGGGAGCGTCACCCGATCGATGGTCCAGCCGGGTACCTCGGCGGCATCCGGATGTGGTGTCGTCGGGGCATCGACGTCGACGATCAGCAGATGCTCGACGAATTGAGGGGAGCGGCCCCACATCGAACCGTCCGGCCCGACGACGAAGCTCGCCCCGTCGAACACCAGCTCGTCCTGTCCGCCGACGACGTTCACGTAAGCAATCGGAGCGCCGATCTCGGTGGCCCGTCGCAGGGCGATGGAGCGCCGCACCTCGTCCTTGCCCTGCTCGAAGGGACTGGCATTGAGGCAGAGCAACATGTCGACCCCGGCCGCGGCATAGGCGGGCACGGACCCGCCCGGTTGCCAGATGTCCTCGCAGACAACGACACCGAGCCGCAGGCCGTTCACCGTCGTGATACTCAGGCCGGATCCCGGAGCGAAGTAGCGGGCCTCGTCGAACACTCGGTAGGTGGGGAGCGAGTGCTTGTCGTATCGAGTCGTCACCCGTCCGTCGGTGATGACTGCCGCGCTGTTCCGCGAGCCCTCGGCGTCGCGATCGAGGTAGCCGACGACCACGATGCGGTCGCCGCACCCGGCACTGTCCAAGGCGGTCGCCAATTCGGTGAGGGCGTGAGCCGATGCGGCGGCGAACGACGGCCGCAGAGCGAGATCCTCGACGGGATATCCCGTCAGCGCCATCTCGGGAAACACCACCACGTTGGCACCGTCGTGGGCCGCGCGGACCGTCCACTCGACGATCGCGGCGGAATTCGCTGCGAGATCGCCGACGACGGAGTTGATCTGGGCCAGGGCGAGTCGAAGTGCCTGCACTGCGCCCACGCTAGTGCTCGGACGACGTCCCCGCCGGGCAGCGGGAGCGGAGCGCCCGAAAGACCTGGCACGATCGTGCCATGAGAACGCGCACCAGGAGCACGGCCGTGGCACTGTCCACGGTCGCCGTGTTGGCCGTCGGCTGCTCGAACTCGGAGCCGACTGCCACTCCCGAGAACTCCGCCGCGCCCGACAGTTCGTCGTCGGCATCGGCCGTCGGTCCGATCCCCTCGGGGCTCGAAGCGTTCTACACCCAGACTCCGGAGTGGGAATCCTGCGACCGGTACAACACCGACGGCAGCGAACTCGGAAGTGCTGTCGAATGCGCGATGGTGACCGTCCCGTTGGACTACGCCGACCCCGAGGGCACAACGATCGAGGTCGCCATCTCGCGGACGAAGGCAACGGGCGAGAAGATCGGATCGGTACTGATGAACCCGGGCGGGCCCGGCTCGTCGGGGCTCTACCTCGCCGGACAGGCCGAAGGCACCGCGATCGCAGAGCGCTTCGATCGGATCGGCTTCGACCCACGCGGTATCGGAGCATCCGAGCCGGAGGTGCGGTGCCTGACATCCGACGAAGTCGACCAGGAACGTAGCGAACCAGACGTGGACGTCAGCCCCGAGGGCATCGCGGCGACCGAGGCCGAACATCGGGACTACGCCGCGCAGTGCGTCGAGCGCACCGGGGCGGACGTGCTCGAGCACGTCGGCACCCGGGAAGTGGTGCGCGACATGGACGTCATCCGCGCAGTTCTCGGGGACGAGAAGATGACCTACATCGGTTACTCGTACGGCACCCGGATCGGGACCGCGTACGCCGAGGAGTTCCCGTCGAACGTGCGCGCGATGGTGCTCGACGGTGCGCTCGATCCGGACCAGTCACCCGTCGACGAGGCCGTCGCCCAGGGTGCGGCGTTCCAGACCGCGTTCGATCAGTTCGCGGCGGACTGCGCACAGACCGACACCTGCCCGCTCGGAACCGATCCCGCGCAGGCCGTCGAGCAGTTCCGATCGCTGGTGGAACCGCTGATCGACCGGGCGGCCGAGACGACCGATCCCCGCGGTCTCAGCTACGACGACGCGATCACCGGTACGCAGCAGGCGCTGTACTCACAGCAGCTGTGGCGTCTGCTGCGAGCCGGATTGAACGAACTGCGCGACGGCAGGGGCGACACCCTGCTCCGGCTGGCCGACACCTACTCCGGACGGCTCGAGGACGGCAGCTACACCAACATCGACGACGCGTTCAACGCCGTTCGGTGCGTCGACGGCCCGCCGACCACCGATCGCGCAGCGGCCGACGAGGCAGACGTCAGGTTCCGTGCCGCCGCGCCGTATCTGGACGACGGCCGGGCGACGGGCAATGCGCCGCTCGATCTGTGTGCTTTCTGGCCGGTGCCGAACACGAGCGATCCGCACATCGTCGACGTCGAGGGACTGCCGACGTTGGTGGTGGTCTCGACGACCAACGATCCGGCCACGCCCTACCAGGCAGGTGTGGAGTTGGCCGCTCAGCTGCGCGGCGATCTGGTGACCTACGAGGGCACCCAGCACACGGTCGCCTTCTCGGGGGTCGAGTGCATCGACGATCCGTTGGTGAACTACCTCGTCGATCTGGTTCCGCCGGGGGACGGATTGCGGTGCTGACGTGCTACCTCACGACCTGGGAAGAGTGCTGAGAGTTTCACGAAGTGAGACCGAATTCACGATGTAACACAGATTTAACTCCGTTTGCTTACTCTCGCGTTCATGGATCGTCAAAAGGAATTCGTGCTCCGGACCCTCGAAGAGCGCGACATTCGTTTCGTCCGCCTCTGGTTCACCGACGTCCTCGGGTACCTCAAGTCGGTGGCCATCGCCCCCGCCGAGCTCGAAGGGGCATTCGACGAGGGAATCGGTTTCGACGGTAGCGCCATCGAAGGATTCGCCCGCGTGTCCGAGGCCGACACCGTGGCCAAGCCCGATCCGTCGACGTTCCAGATACTGCCGTGGTCCACCAGCAAGGGGCACCAGCACTCGGCGCGGATGTTCTGCGACATCGCTATGCCCGACGGCTCGCCGTCCTGGGCCGACTCACGCCACGTGCTGCGTCGCCAGTTGAGCAAGGCCGCGGACCTCGGATTCAGCTGCTACGTGCACCCCGAGATCGAATTCTTCCTGCTCAAGGACGCCCCGCAAGACGGCTCACCGCCGACCCCGGCCGACAACGGCGGTTACTTCGACCAGGCCGTACACGACTCGGCCCCGAACTTTCGCAGGCACGCCATCGACGCGCTCGAGTCGATGGGAATCTCGGTCGAGTTCAGCCACCACGAGGCCGCACCCGGACAGCAGGAGATCGACCTCCGCTACGCCGACGCACTGTCGATGGCCG
The DNA here is from genome assembly GCF_040636045.1 of Rhodococcus sp. NPDC006774. Lineage (NCBI taxonomy): Bacteria > Bacillati > Actinomycetota > Actinomycetes > Mycobacteriales > Nocardiaceae > Rhodococcus > Rhodococcus sp. NPDC006774. The sequence goes on from NZ_JBEYIW010000003.1 coordinate 187,102, forward strand.
ACAACATCATGACCTTCCGCTACGTGGTCAAGGAAGTCGCCATCGAAGAGGGTGTGCGCGCGACGTTCATGCCCAAGCCGTTCAGCGATCAGGCCGGTTCGGCGATGCACACGCACATGAGCCTGTTCGAGGGCGACGCCAACGCATTCCACAACCCGGACGACCCGATGCAGCTCTCGGAGACCGGCAAGTCGTTCATCGCCGGCATCCTCGAACACGCCAACGAGATCAGCGCCGTGACCAACCAGTGGGTCAACTCCTACAAGCGACTCGTGCGCGGCGGAGAAGCACCGACCGCAGCGTCGTGGGGACCGGCGAACCGCTCGGCACTGATCCGCGTGCCGATGTACACCCCGAACAAGGCATCCTCGCGTCGCGTCGAGATCCGCAGCCCCGACTCGGCCTGCAACCCGTACCTGGCGTTCGCGGTGCTGCTCGCTGCCGGTCTGCGCGGAATCGAGAAGGGCTACACCCTGCCGCCCGAGGCCGAGGAAGACGTGTGGGCGCTGACCTCCGCGGAGCGTCGCGCCATGGGCTACAAGGAACTGCCGGGCAACCTCGATCAGGCACTGAACGCGATGGAAGGCTCCGAACTGGTCGCCGAAGCACTGGGCGAGCACGTCTTCGACTTCTTCCTCCGCAACAAGCGTCGCGAGTGGGAGGAATACCGCAGCCACGTCACGCCGTACGAGCTGAAGGCCTACCTGGGTCTTTAACAGCACGGCGTCGTCATGGGCTACGTTCTAGTCGATCCTTCAATGGTAGTTCCGATGCCGACGCGAGCACCCTCGCGCCGCTGTGTACTGACGACGAGGTAATTCTGTGGCACCCCGAGGTGGATTCTGATGGTGCGTCCTCCGACCTCCAGATCCGTCGTTCCCGGACCGGGCCGTCTCGGCCTCGTCGAAGAAACTGCGCCGTCCGACCTGCGCACCCTCGGCTGGACGGGGGAGGAAAGCCTCGAGCTGCTGTGGTCGCTCTCCCGTGCGCCCAACGCTGACCTCGCTCTGCGCACCCTGGTGCGGATGTACGAACTGCTCGGTGCCGGGTGGACGGAGTTCGACTCGGCACTACGCACCGACAAGGGATTCCGCGGGCGCATCCTCGGCCTCGTCGGTGCGTCGAGTGCGCTCGCCGATCACCTGGTAGCCGACGACAGCACCTGGCGTCTGCTGCTGACCAAGGCGGGTCAGAGCAGCGGGGTCTCGGCCAAGATCGAGCTCCCCACCAAGGCCACCCTGGTCGCAGAACTGCTCGAGGCCGTCGGGGCCGAGCCCGAGACCGGCCCCAATGCCGCACCCGACCTGTATCGCGCGTCCGTCATCGGGCCGCCCGCCGTGATCGCGCTGCGCAAGAAGTACCGCGACCAGATCATGGTGCTGGCGGCATACGACCTTGCCGCGACCGTCGAGAACGAACCCGTCCTGCCGTACACGGTGGTCGGTTCGCAACTGTCCGACATGGCCGACGCTGCGCTCACTGCTGCGCTGGCCGTTGCCGTGGCCACCGTGTGCCCTGACGCTCCGTGTCCGACGCGTCTGGCCGTCGTCGCGATGGGCAAATGCGGTGCGCGCGAACTCAATTACGTCTCCGACGTCGATGTCGTGTTCGTCGCAGAGCCCGCCGACTCGCAAGCGAGCCGCATCGCCGGTGAGATGATGCGCATCGGATCCTCGGCGTTCTTCGAGGTGGACGCGGCACTGCGGCCCGAGGGCAAGCGCGGCGAGCTCGTCCGCACCCTGGATTCGCACGTCGCCTATTACAAGCGCTGGGCCAAGACCTGGGAGTTCCAGGCGTTGCTCAAAGCTCGCCCCATGACCGGCGACATCGCGCTCGGCAACGACTACGTCGACGCGGTCAACCCGATGGTGTGGTTGGCCAGCCAACGCGAGGACTTCGTGCCCGAGGTACGCGCCATGCGGCGTCGAGTCGAGGAGATGGTGCCGCCGGAGCTCCGCGAGCGCGAGATCAAACTCGGACGCGGCAGCCTGCGGGACGTCGAATTCGCCGTCCAGCTCCTGCAATTGGTGCACGGTCGCACCGACGAGTCGTTGCGCGTACTCGGCACGACCGACGCACTGACCGCACTCACCGAGGGCGGCTACGTCGGCCGCGACGACGCTGCGAACCTGACGGCCTCCTACGAGTTTCTTCGGCTGATCGAGCACCGCCTGCAGATGCAGCGGATGCGTCGCACACACACCCTGCCTCCTCAGGACGACGAGGAAGCCCTGCGGTGGCTCGCTCGTTCGGCGCACATGCGACCCGACGGCAACCGCGACGCCCTCGGCGTGCTCAACGCCGAGATCAAACGCAACGCGCAGCGCATCAGGCGGTTGCACGCGAAGCTCTTCTATCGGCCGTTGCTCGACTCGGTGGTCAAGTTCGACTCCGAGACAGTGCGTCTGACCCCCGACGCCGCGACGCGACAGCTCGCCGCACTCGGCTACGCGACCCCGCAGAACGCGTTGGGCCACCTGCGTGCGCTCGTCGGCTCGGGTACCCGCCGCGGTCAGATTCAGGCCGTGTTGCTTCCGACGCTGCTCGAATGGCTTGCCGACACCCCCGATCCCGACGCCGGACTGCTCAACTACCGCAGACTGTCCGAATCGGCGGGGGAGCAGACGTGGTTTCTGCGCGTGCTGCGCGACGAAGGCGCTGTGGCACAACGGCTGATGATCGTGCTCGGCTCCTCGGCCTACGTACCGGACCTGCTGATCAAGGCTCCGGAAGTCATTCGGTTGTTCGCCGATGGACCGACCGGCCCGCGACTGCTCGACGTCGAGCCGGAAGAGACCTACCGCGCCATCCTGTCGTCCTCGGCTCGGTACGAGGACCCGGTGCGAGCCATCAACGCGGCCAGGGCATTACGACGCCACGAACTGGCGCGGGTGGCCTCGGCGGACATTCTGGGAATGCTCGATGTGCCTCAGGTGTGCCGCGCGCTGTCCTCGGTCTGGGCCGCCGTCATCAATGCCGCTCTGGCAGCTGCCATTCGGGCCAGCGAGATCGAGCGCGGCGAACCGGCTCCGGCAACTCTCGCCGTCATCGGCATGGGACGGCTCGGCGGCGGTGAGCTCGGCTACGGCAGCGACGCGGACGTACTGTTCGTCTGCGATCCGGTGGACGGAGTCGACGAGACCGTTGCGGTCAAGTGGGCCAACACCATTGCCGACCGTATCCGGAAGCTGCTCGGCGCGCCCAGCACAGACCCACCCCTCGAGGTCGACACGGGTCTACGGCCGGAAGGCCGCAACGGCCCGGTGGTGCGCACCCTGGCGTCCTACGCCGCGTACTACTCGCAGTGGGCACAGGCCTGGGAAGTGCAGGCGCTGCTGCGCGCACATCAGGTCGCCGGAGACCAGGATCTCGGAATCCGATTCCTGCTCATGGCCGACAAGGTGCGCTACCCCGAGGGCGGCGTGTCCGCCGACGCGGTCCGCGAGATTCGACGCATCAAGGCGCGCATCGACTCCGAGCGTCTGCCCAAGGGGGCCGACCCCTCCACCCACACCAAGCTCGGACGTGGCGGACTGGCAGACATCGAGTGGACCGTTCAGCTCATTCAGCTCAGGTACGCGCACAAGGTCCTGACGCTGCACAACACCTCGACCCTGCAGTCACTCGATGCCATCGGTGCGGCCGAGCTGATGAGCGAAACCGACGTCGAATTGCTCAGGGAGGCATGGATCCTGGCGACGAAGGCGCGCAACGCACTGGTGCTGGTCCGCGGTAAGCCGACCGATCAGCTGCCTGCACCGGGAGCTGTGCTCTCCGCAGTCGCGCAGGTGGCGGGCTGGGAGAACGGCGACGCCGGAGCGTTCCTCGACAACTACCTGCGTGTGACGCGTCGGGCAAAGGCAGTGGTGGAGCGGACCTTCGGCGGGAACTAGTCCCGTCTGTCTCTAATCACTGCCGACGGTGACGAACCCCTGCTGAACCATCCAGTCCCGTGCGACGTCCGCAGGCTCGCGCCCGTCGATGTCGACCTGCTTGTTCAGCTCGGAAATGGCCTCGTTGGTCAACGCAGCCGAGATCGGCGCGGTCACCTCGGCGATCTCGGGGTACTGATCGGCAACCTCCTGGCGGATGATGACCGTGGCGTTGTACCGCGGGAAGAACGACTTGTCGTCCTCGACAACCGTCAGATTCAGGCCCTTGATACGTCCGTCGGTGGTGAACACCTCACCGAACCTGCACTGCGCGCCCTCGGCCGTGGCCTGGTAGATGACGCCGGTCTGCAGAATCTGCACCGGCAACGTGCTCGCGTCGAACCCGTATGTGGCGGCGAGCCCGGGCAATCCGTCCTGGCGACTGTTGAATTCGGTCTCCACACACAGCGCACCGGCGGCGGGGTCGCGGTTCACCAGAGCGGCGTAGTCGGACAGGGTGCGCACCCCGGTCTCCTGTGCAACCTGCTGATTCATGGCCAACGCATACGTGTTGTCCATCGGTGCTGGGTTGACCCAGTCGATGCCGTTGGCCTTGTCCGCGTCGCGCACGGCCTCGAACTGCTCGGTGGCGTCGGGAATAGGGGTTTCGTTGCCCAGGAAGTTGATCCAGCCGGTGCCGGTGTACTCGTAGGCGACGTCCACCTGGCCGCTCTGCATGGCCAGCCGCACGCTCTGCGAGCCGGCGATGTTGGTCAGGTCGCGAACGTCGGCACCGGCCGCGCTCAACGCGAATTCGAGGATGTAGCCGAGGATGATCTGCTCGGTGAAGTCCTTGGAACCGACGGTGAACTGGGCACCTTCGAGGCCGGGGAGCGGGGTGATGCTTCCCGGTTCGACCGACAACGGCATGGCACCGCCGGATTGCAGTCCGCATCCCGAGAGCGCCAGTGTTGCCGCAGCGCACAGGGCCGCGAGTCGTCGAGTGGTGCGCCGCATCAGCGGAGTCCTTTCGGTCCGAGGAATGCCTCGGCGAGTGCGCCCAGCCAATCGACCAGAAGTGCGAGAGCGACGGCAAGAACCGCTCCCACCACCAGGATGATCGGTTGGTTGAGCTTGTAGCCGGTATCGATCAACACGCCCAGACCGCCCGCTCCGACGAGGAAGCTCAGGGTCGCGGTGCCCACGGCCAACACGAGTGAGGTACGCAGACCGGCGAGAATGAACGGAACCGCGAGGGGAAACTCGATGCGCCGCAGGATGCCCATGTTCGACATGCCCTGTCCGCGTGCGGCATCGATGTAGTTGGGATCGACTGTCTGGAAGCCCAACATGGTGTTCCGCAGCACCGGAAGCAGCGAGTAGAACGCGATGGGCAGAACGCCCGCAGTGAATCCGGTCCATCCGGTGGCCAGGAACAACAGCACGAGCAATCCGACTGCCGGCGCTGCCTGACCGATGTTGGCGATACCGATGAACAGCGGAGCCAGCTTTCGATACCCGGGCCGCGTCAGCAGAATCCCGAGCGGTACCGAGATGGCGAGTACGAGTGCCGTCACGACGAACGTGATCGCCACGTGCTCGCGGACGGCGGTGGTGATGCTGCCGGCGTTCAGGGTGCCCGACTGGGTGGCGGTGAGGTCCCGGCTGAACGTGTAGACCAGCAGCGCCGCCACGATGACGAGAACGACGACCGGCTGGATGAGAAGCCGTAGTCGCTCGGCGCGCTTGGCGGCTCGCGCGGTGTCTTTCGTGTCGTCTCCGGTATCGGCGAGTGTGGTCACGACGGCGTCCCGACGTCGCTGCGCGCCTCGTCGTGATCGTTCGCGTGCTGAGACCGCAGGGATTTGATGGTGTCGATCAGCACATCGATCGTCACGGTGCCGACGTACTCGCCGCGGTTGCCGGTCACTGTGGCCGTCGCGTTGCCCTCGGACAGCAGGGCTTCCAGTGCGTCCTGCAGGGTGGACTGCGTCGAGACCATCTCACCCATCGGCACACCGACGTCGCGCAGGCTCCCGACTCCGACGAGGTGGCGTCGATCGGTCCAGCGGAGCGGGCGCTTCCGTGCGTCGAGGATGATTCCCCACGCCTCGGGATCGGAGCCCAGAGCGGTGTTCATCGTATCCACCGAATCGTCCTCGCCGAAAACCGGGACGTCGGACAGTTCGATGTCGCGCACCCGCATCAAGGTCAACTGCTTCAATGCCGCTCCGGCACCGACGAAACCGGCGACGGTGTCGTCTGCGGGGTTGGCGAGAACGGCCTCCGGAGTGTCGTACTGGAGGATGGTCGACTGGTTGCCCAGAACGGCGATCCGGTCGCCGAGTTTCACGGCCTCGTCGAAGTCGTGGGTCACGAACACGATGGTCTTGCCCAGTTCCGCCTGCAGCCGCATCAACTCGTCCTGCAGCAGTCCTCGGGTGATCGGATCGACCGCGCCGAAGGGCTCATCCATCAACAACACCGGGGGATCGGCGGCAAGAGCGCGGGCGACGCCGACACGCTGCTGCTGGCCACCCGAGAGCTGGCGCGGATAGCGCTGCCGGTACACCGCAGGATCGAGCCCGACGAGATCGAGCATCTCGTCGGTGCGATCGTCGATGCGCTTCTTGTTCCACCCGATGAGCCCGGGCACCATGCCGACGTTCTGCGCGATCGTCATGTGCGGGAACAGACCCGCCTGCTGAATGGAGTAGCCGATGGTGCGACGCAACTCGTTGGGGTCGATCGAGAGCGCATCCTTGCCACCGATGGTGATGCGGCCCGACGTCGGCTCGATCAGTCGGTTGATCATGCGCATCGTCGTCGTCTTGCCGCAGCCCGAGGGCCCGACCAGAACGACGACCTCGCCGGCGGGAATCGTCATGGACACGTTGTCCACCGCCGCGAGCTTCTGGCCCGGGTAGCTCTTGGTCACGTTCTCGAGCACGATTTCCGCGCCGGAGACGTTCGATGTACGGGTCGAGTCACTCACGGATACCCCTCGAGGTGGTCAGTTTGCCGATCAACACGTAGATCCCGTCCAGGATCAACGCCAGCAGGACGATCAGGACAGTGCCGGTGAGGGCCTGCGGTAGGGCCGTTGGGCTGCCTACGCGTGCGAGCCCGGAGAACAACAGGTTGCCCAGGCCAGGGCCCTTCGCATACGCAGCGATGGCCAGGATGCCCATGGCCATCTGCGTGCTGATCCTCATCCCGGTGAGAATCGACGGCCAGGCGAGAGGGATTTCGATGCGCCGCAGCACCAGCGTGCGACTCATGCCGATACCGCGGGCGGCGTCGGCGACGGCCGGATCGACTGCCGCCAGCCCGACCACGGTGTTGCGGATGATGGGCAGCAGGGAATAGAGGACCAATGCAGTCACCGTGGGCCGCACGCCCAAACCCATGATGGGGATGAGAACACCCAGCAGCGCGAACGAGGGGATCGTGAGGATCGTGCTTGCGAGCGCCGTCGCGATCGCCGACCCAGCGGGGCTGCGGTAGACGAGAACTCCGATTGCGACCCCGATGACGGTGGCGATGACGACGCACTGCACGACCGCCGAGACGTGCAGATAGGAGTCGATCGCCAGTTGCCTTCGCCGTCCGACGATGAATTCCCACAGTGCATCCATGCAGTTGTCGTCCTCTGTTCGCCGGTAGCGGATAAATACCTTTACCCCGCGTACCGACTATCAAACTCCGACCGGTACGAATTCTTTCGTCGCTTGCCCGAAACGACGCCGAACGGAAACAATCGAGAACGCGACAACGCCCGGCCGAAAAGATTCGGCCGGGCGTTGTCGGTGAGAAATCAGACGATCACACGTCGTAGTACAGCGAGAACTCGTACGGGTGCGGACGCAGGTTCACCGGAGCGATTTCCTGTTCGCGCTTGAGCGAGATCCAGGTCTCGATCAGGTCGGTGGTGAACACGCCGCCCTCGGTGAGGTAGTCATGATCGGCCTCGAGCCGGTCGATCACGGCATTCAGCGAAGTAGGTGCCTGAGGAATGTTCTTGGCTTCCTCGGGCGGCAACTCGTAGAGGTCCTTGTCGACCGGAGCCATCGGTTCGATCTTGTTCTTGATTCCGTCCAGACCAGCCATCATCTGAGCGGCGAAGTTCAGGTAGGGGTTACCCGAGGAGTCCGGCGCACGGAACTCGAGGCGCTTGGCCTTGGGGTTGTTGCCGGTGATCGGGATACGAACCGCGGCGGAGCGGTTGCGCTGGCTGTAGACCAAGTTGATGGGGGCCTCGTAGCCCGGCACCAAGCGGTGGTACGAGTTGATCGTCGGGTTGGTGAACGCCAACAGCGACGGCGCGTGGTGCAGGATGCCGCCGATGTAGTGGCGTGCGAGATCCGACAGTCCGGCGTATCCGGCCTCGTCGTGGAAGAGAGGCTTGCCGTCCTTCCACAGTGACTGGTGGACGTGCATACCCGAGCCGTTGTCGCCGAAGAGCGGCTTCGGCATGAATGTTGCCGACTTGCCGTTCTGCCACGCGGTGTTCTTGACGATGTACTTGAACAGCTGCAGGTCGTCCGCTGCGCGAAGCAGCGTGTTGAACTTGTAGTTGATCTCCTGCTGGCCGCCGGTGCCGACCTCGTGGTGCGCACGCTCGAGCTCGAAGCCCGCGTTCTGCAGGTTGGTCGAGATCTGGTCGCGCAGGTCGACGTAGTGGTCGTACGGAGCGACGGGGAAGTAGCCACCCTTGAAGCGCACCTTGTAGCCGAGGTTCGGGCTGCCGTCGGCCTCGGTCTCGGCTCCGGTGTTCCACCAACCCGAGGACGAATCGACCTCGTAGAACGCGCCGTTCGCCTGCGAATCGAAGCGCACGGAATCGAAGATGTAGAACTCGGCCTCGGCACCGAAGTACGCGGTGTCGGCGATGCCGGTGCTGGCCAAGTACTCCTCGGCCTTACGTGCGACGTTGCGCGGGTCGCGGCTGTAGGCCTCACGCGTGAACGGATCGTGAACGAAGAAGTCGATGTTCAGCGTCTTGGCATTGCGGAAGGGATCGACCTGAGCGGTGGCGTAGTCCGGAAGCAGAATCATGTCGGACTCGTGAATGGACTGGAAGCCGCGGACGGACGAGCCGTCGAACGCAAGGCCGTCTTCCAGCGTGTCCGCCGTGAACGCCTTGGCGGCGATCGAGAAGTGCTGCTGTGCACCCGGCAGATCCGTGAACCGGATGTCGACGTATTCGATTCCTTCATCCGCGATGAACTTGATGACCTCTTGGGCCGTGGAAAACGCCACGCTTTTGCTCCTTTGTTGAGTCCGTCGACCTGACGGTATGGACTTGGTGTTGCCCGCCCGTCAAGCTCGTGTTTCGCCCGTGTTACGCGTCCTGGTTCACGAGTGGCACGAACAACAGTACGTCCGCGTGTTTTCCCGTGTGCCCGTCCGCGCCTATCCTGGAAATCATGGCACGAATGACAGGGTCCTGGTTGTCCGGACCGGCGGCCGCGAACCCGCGTGAACCCCAGAACTTCCGCGGGGAGGAGTTGGGCCTTCCGAAGCAGGGCGTCGGCGCGCTGGCCGGCACGGGACGTCGAATCCTCGCGCTGGTGCTGGATTGGACGATGGCCACCGGCGTGGCGTCGCTGATTCTCGGTGGTTACACCACGAGCGGACTGATCTCGACGATCGTGCTCGCCGTGTGGTTCGGCGTCGGACTGGTGAGCGTCTCGCTGTTCTCGTTCACCCCTGGCCAGTTCATCGTCGGTATTCAGGTGGCACGCATCGACGCGCAGGCGCGGGTCGGCTTCGTGCGCGCGCTGGTGCGCCAGTTGATTCTGCTGTTCGTCGTCCCGGCCGTCGTCACGGACATGGACGGCCGAGGCATGCACGACCGCGCAACGGGAACAGCCCTGCTGCGGGCCCGCTGAGGGGTCGTCGCACCAGGGCTGTCCGAGTGATCGTGAGAGGCTAGCGGCGCTTCATGGTGCGCTGAACGCCCTTCATCTTGGCTCCGCCGGGAATGGGTCCCTTCGGCATCGCCGGGCCCCCCTTGGTGCCCAATGCGGAGAGCCGCGACTCGATGGTGTCCATGCGCTTGCCGTCGATGTTCTTCGGCAACTTGGACAGATACTTCTGCAGACCCGAGAGCGGAATCTGGTTCTCTTCGTTGCCGACGATGATGTCGTAGATCGGAGTGTCGCCCACCAGGCGGGCGGTCTTCTTCTTCTCCTGAGCCAACAGCGACTTCACGCGATGCGGTGCACCCTCGGCCACGAGAATGACACCGGGCTTGCCGATGACGCGATGCACCGCGTCGAGATGGGTGGTTCCGGCGATTGCGTTGGTCACCCGCCACGATCCCTGCAGATTGTCCAGGGCCCACGCGGCCGCGCCGGCCTGACCGTCAGCCTTCTTGTACACCGACTTCTGCACGCGGCGTCCGAAGATGATGAACGCGACCAGGACGCCCAGGAGCAGTCCGATGGGGAGCAGGAACCACTGGAAATCGAAGGCCAGGCCGATGAGGAATCCGAGGAGCCCCAGCCCGACCACCGCGCCGATCATCAGCGGAAGGAGAACCTTGTCGTCCTTGCGCTGCATCTGAAACGCCTGCCAGAGCTGCTTGCGCCGTTCCCTCGATGCCTGCTTGCGCGCTGCCTTGGCAGCCGCTTTTGCTTCCTTGCTGGGCTTTGCTGCTTTGCCAGCCTTACTGCCGTTCGCCATACCTCACAGGATACGTCCTGTGCCGGCGCTCACTCGCACCGCGCCGGGTTGAGGCGAGGATCAGCGAGCAGCCAGTCGTGCCATCAGCGAACTGGCCTCCTGTGACGCTTCGCCACCGTCGGTCAGGTGGCTCATGCTCTCGGGAAGCTGGCGGCCGTGATGTGCCATGGCCTGTGCGTAGAGGCGTCCGGCTCGGTAGGAGGAGCGGACCAACGGCCCGGCCAACACACCGGCAAAGCCGATTTCGGTCGCGTAATCGGAGTGCTCGACGAACTCCTCCGGCTTGACCCAACGCTCGACCGGATGGTGGCGCGGCGACGGGCGCAGGTACTGGGTGATGGTCAGGATGTCGCATCCGGCCTCGTGCAGGTCGCGAATGGCTTCCTGCACCTCTTCCGGGGTCTCACCCATGCCGAGGATCAGGTTGGACTTGGTGACCAGACCGTCGTCGCGGGCTGCGGTGATGACGTCCATCGACCGCTGGTACCGGAAGGCCGGACGGATGCGCTTGAAGATGCGCGGCACCGTCTCGACGTTGTGAGCCAACACCTCGGGCCGTGACGAGAAGACCTCGGCCAACTGATCGGGCTTGGCATTGAAGTCCGGGATGAGCAGCTCGACGCCGGTGTTCGGATTGAGCTTCTTGATGTACCGAACCGTCTCGGCGTACAGCCACGCGCCGCCGTCCTCCAGATCGTCCCGAGCGACTCCGGTGATCGTGGAGTAGCGCAGACCCATGGCCTGCACGCTCTCGGCCACCCGGCGCGGCTCGTCTCGATCGAGATCCTCCGGCTTGCCGGTGTCGATCTGACAGAAATCGCAACGGCGGGTGCATTGCTCACCGCCGATGAGGAAGGTCGCTTCGCGATCTTCCCAGCATTCGTAGATATTGGGGCAGCCGGCTTCCTCGCACACCGTGTGCAGACCTTCACGCTTCACAAGACCCTTGAGCTCGGTGTATTCCGGGCCCATCTTGGCTTTGGTCTTGATCCAGTTGGGTTTGCGTTCGATGGGGGTCTCCGCGTTTCGGATCTCGAGGCGGAGCAGCTTGCGTCCTTCTGGGGCCACAGTCACGGCTTCGATGCTACGCGCCGAAGCGGACCGTCGTGAACTGCGGGTTGATCGACGCCTCCGTGAGCGCCGGATGCTCGATCTCGTGATCCTGCACGGGCATCGACCCGTCGAGCGCGGCCAGAACGGCCTCGGTCACAGCAGCGGTGACCTCGGCGACGGTGACGTCTCGGCCCAGCTCCAGCGACAGCGACGTCACACCCGCATCGGCGATGCCGCACGGCACGATCGCATCGAAACCGGTCATGGCCGCGTTGCAGTTCAGTGAGAAACCGTGCAGCGTCACTCCGCGCTGAACACGGACCCCGATCGCCGCGATCTTGCGTTCGGGCAGCCACACGCCGTCTCTCGGCTGCGCGGCGAGCCACACCCCGGACCTACCGTCGACGCGCCCGCAGCCGATGCCGTAGGCGGACACGACGGAGATCAGAGCTTCTTCGATACGGCGTACGTACCTGACGACGTCGATGGGCTGCGCGAGCTTGACGATGGGGTACCCGACCAACTGGCCGGGACCGTGCCAGGTGATCTTGCCGCCTCGATCGACCTCGACAACGGGGGTACCGTCCCGCGGCATGTCCTCCTCGGAGGTACGCCTGCCCGCCGTGTACACGGACGGATGCTCGAGCAGCAGCATCGTGTCGGAGCCGGTACCGTCCGCCCGGGCACCGGCCAGCTCGCGCTGCAGTGCCCACGCCTCGGTGTACTCGACGGTGCCCAACTCTCGCACCACGACCGGCTCGGAGCTCGCGCGTGCCGACACGGCGACCGACGAAGAGTTCGCATCACTCATGAATCGGAACGGTACGCCGCGTCAGCCACCCACAGCCACCCGCAGTGCCTCTCCCACGGTGTTGTGCTCGAACGTGTAGCCCGCGTCCTCCAGGGCTTTCGGAATGGCGCGTGGGCCGGTGAGAATGGCTTCCTCGGCGAACTCGCCGATGACGGCCTTCAGCGCGAAGCCGGGGACGACCCAGGGTGCCGGACGGTGCACCGCGCGCGACATCGCGCTGTTGAACTGTGCGTTGGTCACCGGAGTTGGACCGACCATGTTGACCGGTCCACGCAGGGAGTCGTTCTCGATGCCGTGGACGATGGCACCGATCTCGTCCTCCAAGGAAATCCACGGGAAGTACTGGCGTCCACTACCGAGCCGCCCGCCGAGGGCGAACAGATACAGCGGGCGAAGCTTGCCCAACATTCCGCCGCGCTGCGACAGCACGACACCGCTGCGCAGCATGATCGTGCGGACACCGGCTTCCGACGCCGCTGTCGTGGCATTCTCCCAATCGCGACAGACCTCGGCCAGAAATCCGTCACCGACGGGAGCCGTCTCGTCGACCACTCGATCGCCCGTGTCGCCGTAGAAGTTGACGCCGCTGGCATTGATCAGGGTGGGTACACCCGCGTCGGCGGCAGCCCCGGCGAGAACCTCGGTGGGAGCGATGCGACTGTCTCGCACCAGCTGCTTGTACGCACCGGACCACCTCTTGTCGCCGATTCCGACACCACAGAGGTTGACGATCGCGTCGGCACCATCGAGCGCGGCCGCGTCGATGCTCCCGCGCGACGGATCCCACTGCGACTCGTCCGGCCCCGCCGGCGATCTCCGAACCAGGCGGGTGACGTCGTGGCTACGACCCCGCAGCGCTGCGACCAGGGCAGTGCCGATCAAACCCGATGAACCTGCAATGACTACGCGCATGTGAACGAAAGCCTCCTTGACGCAAACGGGGCACCATTCGCGAACGAATGATGCCCCGGATGCACGGTTCGTGCCCCTCTTGTCGAGACTCCGATGCGAATGTTTCGCGCTCTCACGAGAATACGTGAGGCGCGAAACTCGCCGGTTGCCTACAGGCCGAGATCGGCCTCGAACGACGCCACTTCGAGACGCTGCTTGATCGTCGTCAGGAAGCGTCCGGCGTCGGCTCCGTCCACCAGACGGTGGTCGTAGGTGAGCGGCAGGTAGCACATCGAGCGAACACCGATCGACTCGTTGCCCGAGTCGTCCTTGACGACGACCGGACGCTTGACGATCGCACCCGTGCCCAGCATGGCCGCCTGTGGCGGAACCAGGATCGGGGTGTCGAACAGCGCGCCCTGGCTGCCGATGTTGGTGATGGTGAACGTGCCACCGGACAGCTCGTCGGGCTTCAGTCCGCCCGAGCGTGCACGGGTGGCGATGTCGTTGATCGCCCGAGCCAGTCCGGCGAGCGACAGGTCGCCCGCATTGTGGATGACGGGGGAGAGCAGACCCTGCTCGGTGTCCACGGCGATACCGAGGTGGACATCGGCGTGGTACGTGATCTCCTTGGCGTCCTCGTTGATGCTCGCGTTGACGTTGGGGTGCGCCTTGAGAGCCTCCACGACCGCTTTCGCGAAGAACGGCAGGTACGTCAGGTTGACGCCCTCGTTCTCGGCGAACTTCGCCTTCGCCTTGGTCCGCAGACCGGCGATCTTCGTCACGTCGACCTCGAAGGTCTGCGTGAGCTGTGCAGACGTCTGCAGCGACTCACGCGTCTTCTTCGCGGTGATCTGCCGAATTCGGTTGATCTTCTGCGTGGTTCCGCGAAGATGCGCGAGCTCCGGACGAACACCTGCGGTGGCCGGGGCAGCGGGCTTCGATGCGGCGGCGGGCGCAGCAGCAGCGGCGGCCGGAGCGGCCGGAGCCTTCTTGGCCTCGGCTGCGGCGAGCACATCCTGCTTGCGGATGCGTCCACCGACACCGGTGCCCTTCACGGTCGACAGGTCGACGTCGTTGTCCGACGCCAGCTTGCGCACCAGGGGAGTGACGTACGGGCTGGAATCACCCGAGGGTGCCGACTCCTTGGCGGGAGCTGCCTTGGGAGCCTCCTGCTTGGGCTCGGCCTTCGGCTCGGCCTTCGGAGCTTCCCGCTTGGGAGCCTCTTCCTTCTTGGGCTCTTCCTTCTTCGGCTCTTCGGCCTTCGGAGCCTCGGGCTCCGGGGTGGCCTCGGGCTCGGGGGCCTTCTCGGCCGGCGATCCCGATCCGATGACGGCGAGCTGGCCACCGACGGCGACCGTGTCGTCTTCCTCGGCGGAGATCTCGAGCAGAGTTCCGGCGACCGGAGACGGGATCTCGGTGTCGACCTTGTCGGTGGACACCTCGAGCAGCGGCTCGTCGACAGCAACCTCGTCACCGACAGCCTTGAGCCACCGAGTCACGGTGCCCTCGGTGACGGACTCGCCCAACTCGGGCATCGTCACCGGCGTGCCGGATCCGGACGAGTCGGACGATGCACTCGCTGCGGGTGCCTCCTCCTCGGCCTGCGGCTCGGGCTCGGCTGCGGGAGTGGGCTCCTCGGCAGCTTCCTCGGGTGCCGATTCCTCGGCGGGCGCTGCGTCCTCGGCCGGTGCATCGGACGAGGGAGCCTCGCCTGCGTCACCGATCTGGGCGAGCTCGCCACCGATCTCGACGGTGTCGTCTTCCTGAGCGACGATCTTGGTCAGGACACCGGCTGCAGGCGACGGGATCTCGGTATCGACCTTGTCCGTGGAGACTTCGAGCAATGGCTCGTCGACTTCGACGGTGTCGCCTTCTTGTTTGAGCCACCTCGTGACAGTTCCCTCGGTGACGCTCTCACCAAGAGCTGGCATCTGGACGGAGAAGGCCATGTCTGTTGACTCCTCGACAGTTGTATGCGGGTGATGTGGTTCGACGACTTGTGGTCGCAGACCATTGTGCTGGCGGAACAGGGTTCATGGACGAGAGTTGCGTGATTCGGTTCGACGGAGGCACCGGTGCACACGGCACCGATCGAGCGTGTTCGGCTCGACACAGCGCCCACGTGGACACTCCCTCTCGGCAATTCACTCACTCACTTCACGAGCCTTGGTTCACTATCAAGAGAGCTGAACCCTCTAATGTCATCCTTCCATTGTTATCGCCTCGCCGTTCCCCTAGGGCGTGCAACACGCCTGGCAAACTGGCGGGTAACAACATTCCGGCACCAGAACCGGTGATCCATCGGCCGTACGAAAAGGATGTTCTCGTGGGATTGTTCGATCGACTCAAGCGCAGCGGCGGGGGCGCGAAACGGGCCCCGGAGGGGTCGGTTGCCCAGTACCTGGCCGATTGGACCGCGGCGCGAATCGGTGTCGAGGCCTACGTCGAGCCGAAGACGACGGTCACCCCGCTGACCGTCGTACTGGTCGCGAACGACGGCGAATGGACCCGTCGGCCGCTCGATGAAAAATATGCACGAAAGATCGGACCCGACCTGAAGATCCCGGTCTACGACGTCCGCAAGACCGGGTATCCCCAGCGCATGCGCGACCACGACGCTCGCCAGAAGATCATCAGGAAGCGCGAGCAGCAGCAGCGCGATCTCTGACCTCACCCGTGCGTGCGGACGACGATCCGCACGCACGGTCGAGCGCGATCAGCCGTTCTCGACGATGTCCTCGAGGACCGCGAACATCGTCCGCACGGGAACACCGGTGCCGCCCTTGCCGGTGTATCCGAAGGGGCCACCGGTGTTGTACGCCGGACCCGCGACGTCGATGTGAGCCCACTCGACGCCGTCGGCGACGAATTCCTTCAAGAACAGGGCGGCGGCCAGCATTCCACCGGCCCGGCCGTTGGTGACGTTCGCCAGATCGGCCACCTTGGAATCGAGTTCGCGTCGGATCTCCTTCGGCAACGGCATCGCCCATGCGTTTTCGCCGATGGCCTGAGAGATCTCGGCGACGCGGTCGCGGAAGTCCTCGGTACCCATGACCCCCGGAGTTCGATTGCCGAGTGCGACCACCTGAGCGCCGGTCAGTGTCGCGGTGTCGATGAGGTAATCCGGATCGTCCTCGCAGGCGCGCACGATCGCGTCGGCCAACACCAAGCGGCCTTCGGCGTCGGTGTTGATGACCTCGACGGTGATGCCGCCGTACTGGGTCAGGACATCGCCCGGACGCTGCGCAGTGCCCGACGGCATGTTCTCGGCCATCGGCACCGTCGCGATGACATCGAGTGGCAGACCGACCTTCGCGGCCAGGATCACCGTCGCGATGACCGCAGCCGCGCCGCCCATGTCCGAGGTCATGTTCTCCATGCCCGCAGCGGGTTTGATGGAGATGCCGCCGGTGTCGAACGTGATTCCCTTGCCCACCAGGGCGACCTTCTTCGCGCCCCGCTTACCGCCCGAATGCGTCAGACGGACCAGTCGCGGCAGGCGTGAAGAACCCTTGCCGACGCCGTGAATGCCGCCGTAGCCGTCCTTCTCCAGTGTCTTGTCGTCGAGGATCTCGACCTTCAGGCCCGCTGCCGTACCCAGGGCCTTGGCCTGCGCCGCGAACTCCTCCGGGTAGAGGTGGCTCGGCGGGGTGTTGACGAAATCGCGCGCTACGGCGACGGATTCGGCAATGGCGAGCGATCGTGCCAGCTCGTTCTTGGCGTCCTTGGAGCGGGTGTCGGGAACGAGCAACTCGACGCGGGCGAGGGGAAGCGCGTCGGACTTCGGTGCCGACAAGGCCGACTTGAACTCGGTGAACTGATATGCGCCGAGAAAGAAGCCTTCAGCGGCCGCACCGAGGTCGAGTGCCGACAGCGTCGTTGCGGCCGTATCGACGCCTTTCAGCGCACGAGCTGCGGTTCCGGCCGACTGGCGGATGCGCTCGCTGTCGATGTCGGCTGCACTGCCGAGGCCGACCGCCAGCACGCTGTCCACGGACAGGCCGGGCGGTGCCGGAATGCGCACCAGCTCGTCGGCCTTGCCGGTGGCACCGACGGACTCGAAAGAGTCCAGCAGCGCTGCGGCGACGGCGTCGTCGGAAATGTCGTCGGTGATGGCGAGTTCGAGTCCGTCGTCACTCGTACTCAGCGCGACGACGAGAACGTCGACTTTCTTACCGAGCTTGCCCGCGAGGACCAGGTCGGGTCCGAGAGTGCGGGAAGGCGTCGAGGGTGAAGGCACGTGGCTGCTCCTGTAGGGGTTGACGTGTACGTACCCCGATCCTAATGACGACTCGTCGCCGGACGCAGTCGGTCTGCCGGGCCCGCAACGGCCGCCATGTGAGCTAGCGTGACCGCCATGACCGACACCGAGCTGATCGAGGGACCACTTCACGCCGTGCACACCGAATTGGGTGCGACATTCGCACCTTTCGGCGGCTGGACCATGCCGGTGTCGTATGCCGGTGTCGTCGTCGAGCACACGGCAGTGCGAGAGGCCGTTGGCCTCTTCGACGTCGGGCATCTCGGCAAGGCGTCGGTGACCGGACCCGGAGCAGCTGCGTTCGTGAACTCCGTGCTCACCAACGATCTGAACCGAATCGAACCGGGCAAGGCGCAGTACACCCTGTGCTGCACCGAATCCGGCGGTGTCGTCGACGACCTGATCGCGTACTACGTCTCGGACGAGGACGTCTTCCTGGTGCCGAACGCAGCCAACACGGCGGCGGTCGTCGCGGCGATGGCAGAGCAGGCACCCGACGGGGTTTCGGTGGTGAACCAGCATCGTGAGTTCGGAGTGCTCGCCGTGCAAGGACCGAAATCGACCGAGGTCCTGCAGGAACTCGGGCTGCCGACCGACATGGACTACATGGCATTCGAGGACGCCACCTGGAATTCGGTGGCGGTCCGCGTCTGCCGGACCGGATACACCGGCGAACACGGCTACGAGCTCGTTCCTCCCGCGGGAGATGTGGAACCGCTCTTCCGGGCACTCATGGCTGCCGTGCGATCGCGCGGAGGCCAGGTGTGCGGGCTCGGTGCACGCGACACGTTGCGCACCGAGATGGGGTACCCGTTGCACGGACACGAACTGGCACTGGACATCTCGCCGCTCGAGGCGCGCTGCGGCTGGGCGATCGGGTGGAAGAAGGACACGTTCTGGGGCAAGGAAGCCCTGTCCACCGAGAAGGCGAGCGGACCGGCGCGAGTGCTGCGCGGACTGAAGGCCCTCGAGCGCGGTGTGCTGCGCCCCGGCCTCGCCGTCAGGGCTTCGGGACAGCAGATCGGAACGACGACGTCCGGCACGTTCTCGCCGTCGCTCAAGATCGGAATCGCACTCGCCCTGCTCGACGCGGAAGCCGCTCCTGAGGTCGGCACGGAGGTCGAGGTCGACGTTCGTGGGCGAGCGTTGCGCTGCGAAGTGGTCGCGCCGCCGTTCGTCGCAGCGAAGACCAGGTGACCGCGCGAGAGCTCGGTGACGTTGACGATAGGATCTCCGGCATGACAGGTGTTTCCGAATTCACGCACGTGCAGCATTCCTCGCCCGCCACTGCCGCGGAGCGCGACGCGGTGCTCGCTGCACCCGGTTTCGGAAAACACTTCACCGACCACATGGTGTACATCGACTACACCCGTGAGAGCGGTTGGCACGATGCGACGATCGCGCCGTACGGTCCGATCGAACTCGACCCCGCAGCGATGGTCCTGCACTACGGCCAGGCCATCTTCGAAGGACTCAAGATCTACCGTCAGCCGAACGGCGACCTCTCGACTTTTCGGGTTGACTCCAACGCCGAGCGTTTCCGCTCCTCGGCTCGCCGTCTGGCGATGCCGGAGTTGCCGGACGAGCTGTTCATCGGATCGATCGAGAAGCTTCTCGAACTCGACCACGACTGGGTTCCCGCGGCCGGCGGCGAGGACGCGCTGTACGTCCGGCCGTACATGTTCTCCACCGAGGCCGGGCTCGGTGTGCGCCCCGCCGACTCGTACCGCTACATGTTGATCGCCTCGCCCGCGGGCGCGTACTTCCCCCGCGGCGTCAAGCCGGTGAGCGTCTGGCTGTCCACCGAGTACGTCCGGGCGGCTCCGGGCGGAACCGGTGCGGCGAAGTTCGCGGGCAACTACGCCGCGTCACTGCTCGCGCAGGCGCAGGCGAGTGACGAGGGATGCGACCAGGTGGTGTGGCTCGACGCCACCGAGCGTCGCTACGTCGAGGAGATGGGCGGCATGAACCTCTTCTTCGTCTTCGGCTCGGGCTCCGACGCGCGTCTGGTGACGCCCTCGCTGTCCGGATCGCTCCTCCCCGGCATCACCCGCGACTCGCTGCTGGCCCTGGCGACGGATGCAGGTATTCCCGTCGAAGAGCGACGGATCTCCACCGAGGAGTGGCGCAAGGGCGCCGATTCGGGTGAGATCACCGAGGTGTTCGCATGTGGCACGGCAGCGGTCATCACACCGGTGGGCAGCGTCAAGTCCACCGAGGGAACGTTCGAGATCGTAGGCGGCGAGCCGGGCGAGATCACGCTCGCACTGCGTGACACGCTCACCGGCATCCAGCGCGGAACGTTCGCCGACACGCACGGCTGGATGACGACGCTCCGCTAGCTCCCCACGAGCAGACCGATCGCGGCCAGCGCGGTGGTGGTCTCGATCCCGGCTCCGAGCACGTCGCCGGAGAGCCCGCCGAAGCGTCGGACGCAGTGCCGAGTGGCCAGTGTCCCGAGCACCAGAACGGCGACGACCACCAGCGGTCCCTGCCACGGGCGGTCGGGCTCTGCGAACACCGAGATCGCCACTGCGACAACCACCCACAACGCTGGAGTCACGTTCGACTGCGTGCCTGCGACCAGCGCACCGAAACCGTTCGGAGACGACGCGGCCGTGCCCCGGCGGCAGGCGAGCACCACCGACACCCGGCCGATCACCGGCAGGACAGCGATCGCCCACCACAGCTGCTGCTCCGCGAGCTGGCCCAGGCCCGCGGCCTGAACCGCCAGAACGAGTGCGATGGTCGCAACTCCGAACGGCCCGGCACTGCCGGACTTCATGACTTCTCGCGCGCGCTCGGGAGGTCCGTAACAGCCCAGTCCGTCTGCGGTGTCGGCCAACCCGTCGAGATGCATCCCCCGAGTGAGCAGTGCCGTGGCCGCGACGGCGATCAGTCCGCGGAGCAGGGGAGACAGGCCTGCCGTCGTCGATGTCCACAGAATGATCGCGCTGATGGCGCCCAGGGCGATGCCGACGATCGGAGCGAGCGCTATCGCGCGCCCGGCGGAGTCCCTGTCGACCTCGTCCGGGCCGCGTACAGGCAGCACCGTCAGCCAGGAGAACGCGAGCACCAGTGCATCGGCTCGCCCGCGCACCGTCAGTGCTCTTCGATAGTGCTGTGGGCTTCGATATCGCCGGTACTGACACCGGAGTCGGCGAAGGTGGCCATCGAATTCAGGGTGCCGACACCCGCACGAACCAGAGGCAACGCCGCCAGCGCACCCGAGCCTTCGCCGAGGCGCATCTCCAACTCCACGATCGGCTCGAGACGCAAGTGCCGCAACGCAAGTGAATGGGCGGGCTCGGCCGAACGATGCCCGGCAACCCACCAGCTGCGTGCCCCGGCTGCCGCGTCCTCGGCCACCAGAGCGGCCGCTGTCACCACGAGGCCGTCCAGAATCACGGGGGTTCGCCGATGCGCGGCCTGGGCGAGAAAGCCGGCGAGGGCCGCGATGTCGGCTCCGCCCGCGACCCGCAGCAGATCGGTTGGATTCTTCGCGACCGGTCGTGCTCGACGCATCGCGTCCCGGATCGCTGCGGTCTTCCTGATCCACCCCGCATCGTCGATTCCGGTGCCGCGACCGACAGCGGCAACCGGCTCGGTGTCGGTCAGAGTCGCGATCAATACCGTTGCAGGAGTGGTGTTTCCGATACCCATGTCGCCTGCGATGAGAAGATCTGCGCCGCCGTCCACTTCTTCGTCGGCGATGGCGGCTCCGGCGGCGATCGCGGCCAGAACCTCGTCCTCGGTCAGTGCGTCCTCGCGGTCGATCGATCCGCTGGACCGTCGAATCTTGAACGCGGACACAGAGGAATCCGTATCGGCGTCGACAGCGATGTCGACAACCCGAACCGCGGCACCGGCGATATCGGCGAGCACATTGACTGCGGCACCACCGGCGCGGATGTTCTCGACCATCTGCGCCGTCACCTCGGGAGGGTACGCAGAGACCCCGTGCGCAGCGACGCCGTGATCGCCTGCGAACACGACGACTCGCACTCGTTCGAGAGAGCGCGGCGGGCAGGTGTCCTGGCATGCGGCGATCCACTCACCGAGCGCCTCGAGGCGACCGAGGCTGCCGGCAGGCTTGGTCAATTCCCGTTGCCGGTCCGCGGCGGCCGATCGAGCCGAGTCGGACGGAGCGGTCACCGGACGAAACGGCGACGACGCCGAATTCTCTTCCGAAAGAATTGTCACACTGTGCCTTTCGCGGTGATGAAGTCCGCCGGAGGTTCCTTGAGAGTCAGCGCGAGTCCCGCGACGACCAGCAGAACCCTGTCACACACTGCTGCGAGCCGAGAATTGAGCAAGCCCAACTCGTCTCGGAAGAGGCGACCGGAACGGGATTCGGGCACCACGGACAGGCCGACCTCGGGGCTGACCAGGACGAGAGTGGAGGTGCAGTCCGCGACCGCCCCCACCAGGTTGTCGACAGCCGGTGCGATGGTGCCGCGGGGGAGCTCCCACGCCTGCGCGTCGTCGAGCATTCCCGTCAGCCACGTTCCGAGATCGTCGACGACGGTGGTGCCGTCCCACGGCTGCGACAGGACTCCCGACAGTGTTGCGACGGTTTCGACAGTGGACCAATGTGTCGGTCTCGACGCGCGATGACGGTCGATGCGGAGCTGCCAGTCCTCGTCCGTGGCGTCGCGCCTACCGGTGGCGAGGTAGCGAACCGGCTCGAGAAGGGCAAGCGACTCGGCGTGCCCGGACTTACCGGATCTGGCTCCACCGAGCACGAGGGTTCGTCTCGGTTCGCCCACCGACGTCAGACGGCCTCGCCGGCGCTGACTCGCGGCTTGGGAGCGCGCATCTTGCGGATCTGGGACGCACGAACGAAGGCGTACCAGCCGATCTTGAAACCGCCGTCGGTGGTCTCGGGGAACCGCACCCGAATCTTGTTGTTGATCATCTTGCCGAGGTAGACGCCCTCGCCGACCATGAAGAGCATCATGACGAACATGCCGAGGGTGACGTATTGCTGCACCTGAGGCTGCAGGAACAACGCGAAGATCAGGATCAGCGCGAGTGGCATGAACAGACCAACGAGGTTGCGCCGCGCGTCGACGATGTCGCGCACGTAGGCGCGGACCGGACCCTTGTCTCGCGGGAGCAGGTACTTGTCGTCGCCCGCAAGCATGCGTGCGCGTCGTTCGGCTGCGGCGGCGCGTCGCTCGTTGGACGCGGCCTTGCGATCTTCCTTGCTGCCCTTGTTCGCCTTGCGACGCTCGCGTGCCTCTTTGCTCGTCAGCGGAGCAGGAGCAACCGGTCCGCGACGCCGGGCCTCGGCGTCACGGCGCTTGGGGGTCGGTCGGCCCTTGCCGAGAGACACCGAAGTGGTCGCGTCGCTCCCGGCCGTCGTCGACTCGGATTCGTTCGAGTCGTTTCCGTCCGAATTGTCAGAGTTTCCACGGCGTAGCAGCTTCACGCACCCAGAGTATGGGATGACTCGTCGGTGTCGAACACCGGCCAGGTCAGCGGCGAAACAGCGGATGCCGTTCCGGCGCTGCAGCCCTAGACTTCCGACGATGCGAGTGATGATTGCGCCGGATTCGTTCGGAGACACCCTGACTGCCGCGGCCGCGGCGGAGGCCATCGCCAGGGGATGGGCCTCGGTTCGTGAGAACGATCGACTCGAACTCGCGCCCCAATCCGACGGCGGCCCCGGCTTCGTCGAGGTCCTGGCCTCGCGCATCGGCACCGTGCACTCCGCGGACGTCGACGGGCCACTCGGCAACCCGGTCCGAGCCCACTGGCTGCTCGACGGTACGGCGGCGTACATCGAATCGGCCCAGGCCTGCGGTCTGCATCTGCTCGGCGGCCCGCCCACCACACAGTCTGCCCTGAAGGCAAGCAGCTACGGCGTCGGCCAGCTTCTCGACGCCGCCCTCGATGCCGGCGCTCGAACGGTGTTCGTCGGACTCGGCGGAAGCAGCTGCACCGACGGCGGGCGCGCGATGATTCGTGCACTGGGCGGACTCGGAGCGGCAGTCGCGCGGTTGTCGGACATCGACCTCGTCGCCGCGTCGGACGTGGAGAACCCGCTGCTGGGCGATACCGGTGCAGCCCGCGTGTTCGGCCCGCAGAAGGGTGCCGACGCGGACACCGTCGCTCGGCTGGAGGAGTTCAACACCGATTGGGCCGCAGTGCTCGCTGCCGCCGGTTACGACGTGGCAGATCGTGCCGGCGCCGGAGCCGCAGGCGGACTGGGAGCCGCTCTGTTCGCACTCGGCGGCAGGCAGCTTCCCGGTGCCGTCGTGGTGGCCGAACGGACCGGTCAGCAAGAACTTCTGGACTCCGTCGACATGGTTCTGACCGGTGAGGGCAAATTCGACTCGCAATCGCTGCGAGGCAAGCTGGTGACCAGAATCGCTGCCGCGGGCGGCGCGACCGGGATCGACACGATCGTGCTGGCGGGACAGGTCACCTTGTCCGAGGACGAACTGGCCTCGGCGGGTATCTCGGCAGCGCATTCGATCAGTGAGTTCGCGGGATCGGTGGAGCTGGCCATGTCCGACGCGGCGAACCAGCTCGAACAGCTCGCCGCGCGCGTCGCGGCCGACGTTGCCGAAACCTCGGTCGAACCGAGGCGGCGAGCGTGAGGAATAGAGCCACCGGGAGTACGGTTGAGTAATTCACGGGTTGTACGACTGATAGGGAGAGCCCATGACCGTTTCGAATGAGACCACAACGACCGAAACCACGGCGCACAAGGTCACCATGACGGAGACCGCATCGACCAAGGCCAAGGCGTTGCTGGATCAAGAAGGCCGCGACGACCTCGCTCTGCGCATCGCCGTGCAGCCAGGTGGTTGCGCAGGACTGCGCTACCAGCTCTTCTTCGACGACCGAAGCCTCGACGGCGACCTCGCGGTCGACTTCAACGGCGTCACCCTCGCGGTGGACCGGATGAGCGCTCCCTACGTGGAGGGTGCATCCATCGACTTCGTGGACACGATCGAGAAGCAGGGCTTCACGATCGACAACCCGAACGCCACGGGATCGTGCGCGTGCGGCGACTCGTTCAACTGAGCTGACTCGTTCTCGACTGTGACCGATACACGCACGCGTGTATCGGTCACAGTCGTGTCTGCCTGTCAACACCCCAGTATTTCCGAACCGAAAGGCCCTCCTTCGTGACTCTCGCGGTATCCGGCTCGATAGCGACCGACCATCTGATGCGATTCTCCGGACGGTTCGCCGAGCAGATCGTCGCCGACCAGCTCTCGAACATCTCGTTGAGCTTTCTGGTGGACGATCTGGTCATCCGCAAGGGCGGCGTCGGCGGCAACATCGCATACGCACTCGGAGTTCTCGGCGGTGCGCCACTGCTCGTCGGAGCTGTGGGACCGGACTTCTCCGAATATCGGAGTTGGCTCGAAGAGCACGGAGTCAACTGCAGTGGTGTGAGCGTGTCCGCTACCGCGCACACTGCCCGCTTCGTCTGCACCACGGACGAGGACATGGCGCAGATCGCGTCGTTCTACCCCGGAGCGATGAGCGAGGCCCGTGATATTTCCATCGAGGCACTGGCAGCGCAGCACTCGATGGACCTCGTTCTGATCGGTGCCAACGACCCCGACGCCATGACGGCGCACACGGCGCAGTGCCGCGCTGCCGGCATCCCGTTCGCGGCCGACCCGTCGCAGCAGCTCGCCCGGCTCGACGCCGTGCAGGCAACCGACTTGATCGACGGCGCCGCGTACCTGTTCACCAACGAGTACGAATGGGCGCTTCTCAAGCAGAAGACCGGAATGTCCGACGCAGATATCGCCGCGAAGGTGGATCTGCGTGTCACCACCCTGGGTAAGCGGGGCGTCGACATCGTCGCCAAGGGCGGCGAACACACTCACATCGGTGTCGTACCCGAGACGAGCAAGGTCGACCCGACCGGTGTCGGCGACGGCTTCCGAGCAGGTTTCCTCACCGCGCACATGGCCGGAGCCAGCATCGAACGTGCAGCACAGCTCGGTTCGCTCGTGGCCGTGCTGGTACTCGAGACCACCGGCACCCAGGAGTGGGATCTCAACCGCGACGACGCGATCAAGCGTCTGACGGCGGCCTACGGTGCCGACGCGGGCGAGGAGATCGGGGCATTGCTCCCCGCCTGATCGAGGTTGTTCGTTTGCCCGCCGGATCAATGTGGCTTTGTTGCACTCCGAGTGACCGAAAGTCGCATTGATCCGCCGGGGACGGTCGGCCAGGTCAGATGTTGACCGGATACTCGGGTTCGGCGATCTGCGGCACGATGCGCTTCTCGACGAAGATGCCGTGCCACACCATGAAGATCAGCAGCGTCCACAGTCGTCGGCTGTGATCGGACTTGCCGGCGCGGTGGTCGTCGAGCATTGCGACGACGGCGGCCTTGTTCAGCAGGTGATCGGTCTGCGAATCGGCGATCTGCTGGTGCGCCCAGTCGAAGAGTTCCGGGCCGCGCAGCCAATGGCGCAGTGGCACGGGGAATCCCAGCTTGGCGCGGTGCAGCACGTGACCGGGAACGATTCCCTCCAGCGCCTGGCGCAGTGCGTACTTGGTGGTGCTCTTGGTGATCTTCTGCTCGAGCGGAAGCTTCTCGGCGACCTTGTAGACCTCGGAGTCCAGGAACGGAACTCGCAGCTCGAGTGAGTTCGCCATGGTGATCTTGTCGGCCTTGACCAGAATGTCGCCGCGCAGCCAGGTGAACAGATCCAGATGCTGCATCCGAGCAACCGGATCCCAGCCCTGCGACTGCGCATAGATCGGCGCGGTGACGTCCTGATGAGTCCACTCGGATCGGAACTCGCGCAGCACGGATCGCAACTGCGCGTCGTTGAAGCTGCGAGCGTTGCCGTAGTACCGCTCTTCGAGAGTCATCGATCCACGGTTGAGCAGGCTCTTGCCGCGCGTGCCCTCCGGGATTCGCTCGCTCAACGAGCCGGCTGCACGTCGAAGGAAGGCGGGAAGCGACTCGAACGGCTTCAACGACAGCGGTTCGCGGTAGATGGTGTAGCCACCGAACAATTCGTCCGCACCTTCACCTGAGAGCACGACCTTCACGTGCTTGCGTGCTTCCTTGGCGACGAAATACAGCGGCACCAACGCGGGGTCGGCCACGGGATCGTCCAGATACCAGACGATCTCGGGGATGGACGCCGCGAACTCCTCCGGCCCGACGACCTTCACGATGTGTCGGGCACCGATTGCGGCCGCGGACTCCGCTGCCACGTCGACCTCCGAGTAGCCGTCGCGCTCGAATCCGGTGGTGAACGTGATCAGGTCGGGATTGTGACGAATCGCCAGAGCCGCGATGGCCGTCGAGTCGATGCCGCCCGAGAGGAACGAGCCGACGGTGACGTCGGCACGCATGTGTTTGGCAACCGAGTCCTCGAGTGCCTCGGCGATTTCCTGGTACCGCGCCTTCTCGCTGCCGGGTGCGAAGGGCTGCACCGGAAACTTCGGGGTGAAGTAGCGGGTGACCTTCGGCGCGGTACCGGGGGAGAGGGTGGCGTAGCAACCGGATTCGAGCCGGCGAACGCCTGCGTGCAGGGTTTCGGGCTCCGGGACGTACTGCAGCACCGTGTAGTGCTCGATCGCGCGAGGATCGAGATCGGCGTCGACGCCGAGCAGATCCATCAACTCGAGCACGCTCTTCTTCTCGCTGCCGAACGCGGTGCCGCCCGGACCGGTGGCCAGGAACAGCGGCTTGATGCCGAAGGGATCGCGTGCGATGAACATCTCGCGGGTCTCGGTGTCCCATACGGCGAACGCGAACATGCCTCGCAGTCGCTGCACGGCGGCAGCGCCCCAGTAGTGGAACGCCGCGACGATCGACTCGCTGTCACCTTCGGTGGTGAACTCGGCACCGTGGTCGCGTGCAAGTTCTGCGCGCAGTTCCAGATAGTTGTAGATCTCGCCGTTGAAGACGAGCGCGTACCGGTTCGGTGATTCCGGCGGACCCCAACGCATCGGCTGATGGGAGTGTTCGATGTCGATGAAGGACAACCGATTGAAGCCGTAGACGACGTCGTCGTCGTGCCAGGTGCCACCGGGTTCGTCCGGGCCACGGTGTCGCATGCAGTGTGTCGCCGAAGCGACGAGTTCGACTCCGGCGGCGGTCGTTCCGTGAGACGTGAGTACTCCGAGCAGTCCACACACGGCGTCTGCTACCTCTTCTCGCAGTTGGGGACAGTGCAGGGGTCCTGGTCTCCGCGAGTGTCGTCAGCGGGACTGTAGATCAGGATCCGAGTATGCCGCAGACACGCTCGGACGTAGGTAACGACCCAAGGGTGGTTCTCCTCGGGCTTTGGTCTACGCTGCGTAGTACTCGGGCATCTCCATGTGGAAGCCCTTATTCTTCAGTGGTGGGCAATCAGGAAGGCGTGAACGTGGCGCAGAGTCGGATCCTTCGGCGAGCGGGGCTGACAGCATTTCTCGGTGTAGCCGCGTTGATGCTGTCGGGCTGTTCCATCAGCAGCGACAACGTACTCAATTTCGGTTTCGCCTCGGGCGTCACCCCTCAGGGGCGACGCATCGGCGACCTGTGGACGTGGTCGGTCATTGCCGCCCTGGTCATGGGCATCATCGTGTGGGTTCTGATCTTCTGGGTGGTGCTGTTCCACCGTAAGAAGAAGAGCTCACCGGAGTTCCCCCGCCAGACGGCGTACAACGTTCCGCTCGAGCTGTTCTACACAGCGGTTCCGTTCGTGATCATCGCCGTCCTGTTCTACTTCACCGTGGTGGTGCAGAACTACGTCGACGAGAAGCAGGCCGATCCCGACGTCCAGGTGGATGTCACGGCGTACCAGTGGAACTGGAAGTTCGGATACCGGACCATCGACCTCAAGGACGGTGCCGCCAAGTACGAGGGCACCGACGAGGAAGAGCAGGCCGCCGCCGAGGCCGCCGCCACCCCGGGCGAAGGTGCCGAGGGCAGCGAGGACGGCGAGTTCGTTCCGGGCCCGATCAACGGAGCATCCACGCAGGACCTGTCGTACCTGCACTACAACAAGATCGAAACGGTCGGCTCCAGCGAAGAGATCCCCGTGCTGGTTCTGCCCACCGGCAAGCGCATCGAATTCGTGCTCGCGTCCTCGGACGTCATCCACGGATTCTGGGTTCCGGAATTCCTGTTCAAGCGTGACGTTCTCCCGAACCCCGAGGAGAACCACTCCGACAACGTGTTCCAGATCAGCGAAATCGAACGCGAAGGCTCCTTCGTCGGACGGTGCACCGAGATGTGTGGCACCTTCCACTCGATGATGAACTTCGAGGTGCGTGCCGTGTCTCCGGAGCGGTTCGAGCAGTACATCGAACTTCGCAAGCCCCTGTCCGAAGGCGGAGAAGCGCTGACCAACGCGCAGGCACTCGAAGCCATCGGCGAGAGCCCCGTCGCAACGAGCACCGCGCCGTTCTCGACCGACCGCACCGTCCGAACAGCCGCTGTCGCTGAAGGCAACTGACCAAGGAAGCATGCTGATATGAAAATCGAAGCCAAGATCTTCGAAATCCTCACTGTCTTCTTTCTCCTGGTCGGCATCGTGTACACGTTGTTCACGGGCCTGAGCCGCACAGGAGTCGAGTGGGCCGGAGTCACCGCGATCTTCCTGTCGGTGGGTCTGACCTTGATCATCGGTACCTACTTCAGGTTCGTCGCCCGACGCCTGGACACGCGCCCCGAGGACTTCGACGACGCCGAGGTGAGCGACGGCGCAGGCGACCTCGGCTTCTTCAGCCCCGGCAGCTTCTGGCCGATCGTGCTGGCAGCAGCGGCATCCGTCACCGCCATCGGATTCGCGTTCTTCCAGCCGTGGCTCATCGCCCTGGGAGTCGTCTGCGTGATCGCTGCGGCCGCAGGTCTGGTCTTCGAGTACCACGTGGGTGCCGAGCGCCACTGACTCCACCAGCTACACCCGGAAAGGGCCCCGGTCGTTCTCACGAGCGACCGGGGCCTTTTTCTGCTGTCCGGGGCACAGGCACGGACGGAATGATCGGCTCACGGCGCTGTGGGGTGTGAACCGGCGCAGATGAACGGGAGAGCTGAACGAGGTGGGGCCGTCAGGAGACGTCGGCCTCCGAGTGGGACCGGACGGAGCTGGACGTCGAATCGGCGAGCGAATCGAGGGAGATGTTCAGCGCACCGCACAATGCGGCGACGGTGAAGAAGGCCGGCGTCGGAATTCTGCCGGTCTCGATCTTCCTCAGAGTCTCGACCGAGATACCGGCCGCATCCGCGACGTCGGTCATGGTTCGACCACCACGGGCACGACGGAGAGCAGAGCCGAGCCTGGCACCTCGGGCGAGTTCGCCGGGGGTGAGGGGAATGCGAACCATGACACCGATAGTAATACCGGTGTTCGCAAGCCCCTGAGCGGAGAACGGTCGGTACACCGGGTCGGTGGGTCATCCGCCCGGTGGGGGAGGGGAGGGGCCGTCAGGACCTTCGCCGGTGTGGAGCCGTCCTGTAGCGAAGGGTTCGAGCCCGGATAGTCTTCGCAGACAACAAAAGAGGGCGACACCGTTGCCGGTGTCGCCCTCTTTTTCGGACTCTGTCAGATGTCAGCGTTCTCTGTCGTTGTCGCTTCGACCCGAAGCGATAGCGGTGTCCTCGTCCGAGTGCAGCCCATTGCCGTTCCCGTTCGAGTGGCCGTGGCCATTGGCATGACCGTTCCCGTTCGAGTGGCCATTGCCGTTCGAGTGACCGTTGCCGTGGATGCCCGCCTGGTAGTTGCGAAGCATCGTGAGCTGCTCGTGCTCACCCTTGTGGTGGGCGTCTTCGAGAGCCTTGCTCTGTGCCACCGGATCCGGCGTGAACAGCGATCCCGAGCCGGGCTTTCCGGCCGAGCCGAGCTTGTTCATCTTCTTCGGTACGGGTGCGCCCTGGTAATCGAGGGGGATCGGGTGTCCGTGATCGTCGACCGGTCCGAGCGGCTGGTGGATTTCCACGTACTGGCCGTGCGGGAGTCGCTTGATGATTCCGGTTTCGATGCCGTGCTCGAGAACAGCCCGGTCACTGCGCTGCAGTCCGATGCAGAATCGGTACGCAATGAAGTACGCGAGCGGGGGCATGGTCAGAATTCCGATACGACCGATCCACGTCATCGCGTTCAGCGAGATGTCGAACTTGTATGCGATGAGGTCGTTGACACATGAGAGGGTCAGAATCACGTAGAACGTGATCGACATCGCGCCGATAGCTGTGCGGACCGGAACGTCGCGGGGACGCTGCAGCAGGTTGTGGTGTGCAGTGTCTCCGGTGAGACGCTTCTCGATCCACGGGTACGCAATCATCACCGCAAATACGAGACCCATGATAACCGCGACCCAGAACACGGCCGGGATCGTGTAGCGACCCGCGATGTAGATCTCCCACGCCGGCCACAGTCGGGCCAGACCGTCGGTCCACATCATGTAGAAGTCGGGTTGCGATCCTGCGGACACCTGGGACGGGTTGTACGGTCCGAGATTCCAGATCGGGTTGATCTGGAGTAATCCGCCCATTGCTGCGAGCACACCGAAGGTGACGGCGAAGAAAGCTCCGGACTTGACTGCGAAGACCGGGAGAATGCGAACGCCGACGACGTTCTGCTCCGTGCGGCCAGGTCCGGGGAACTGCGTGTGCTTCTGGTACCAGACCAGGGCCAGGTGGGCGGCGATCAGTGCGAGGATGATGGCCGGCAACAGCAGCACATGAGCGACGTACAGACGCGGAATGATGATCGTGCCGGGGAAGTCGCCGTCGAAAATCAACCAGTGCATCCATGTGCCGATGATCGGGATGCTCATCGTGATGCCGCCGAAAGCCGCCCGCAGGCCGGTGCCGGACAGCAGATCGTCGGGAAGCGAGTAGCCGAAGAAGCCCTCGAACATCGCGAGGATGAGCAGCAGGCAACCGATGACCCAGTTGGCCTCACGCGGGCGACGGAACGCGCCGGTGAAGAAGATGCGCATCATGTGCACGATGATCGAGGCCGCGAACATGAGAGCAGCCCAGTGGTGAATCTGCCGCATGAAGAGGCCACCGCGAACCTCGAACGAGATATCGAGGGCAGTGGCGTACGCACGCGACATCGTCACACCGTTGAGAGGGGTGTACGCGCCGTCGTACACAACTTCGCTGAGCGACGGATCGAAGAACAGGGTGAGGAACACACCCGAGATCAGCAGGATGACGAAGCTGTACAGCGCGATCTCACCGAGCAGGAACGACCAATGCGTGGGGAAGACCTTGTTGATCTGGCGACGCAATCCCGGCGCCAAGTGGTAACGACTGTCTACGCCGTCGGCCTGCTTGGCGGCGAGGGTTTGCAATGTACTCATGAGTCACGCTCCGGACGACGTTCCCAGAAGGCGGGTCCAAGAGCTTCGGTGAAGTCTCCCGAAGCGACGAGGAATCCCTCTTCGTTGACAGTGATGGGAAGTTGGGGCAGCGCACGCGCAGCCGGTCCGAAGATCGGCTTGCCGTACTCGAGCGCGTTGAACTGCGACTGGTGGCAAGGGCACAGAATTCGGTTGGTCTGCTGCTCGTACAACGATGTCGGGCAACCCAGGTGCGTGCAGATCTTCGAGTAGGCGAAGTAGTCGCCGTAGTTGAAGCTTTCTTGACCCTTGCGCTTGACGACGGTGCTGGCGGCGTCCGGGCGAAGGCGGATGAGCATGACGGAGTTACGAACACCGCGCAGAGAGACGAGCAGGTCGTGCTCGCTCTCGCGGTCCGCTTCGCGGAACGGGAAGACGGTCTCCATGGCACCAGCGTCCAAGTCCTCGGGCCGAACGAGAACGACATCTTCCGGTCGCCCGGTGTCTCGTCGGAGGTAGATGGTCTCTCCATCGTAGCGAGGAGTCCAGCCGGATACCCACAACGGAGAATCTTCGCCCTTCGCCCACGGGTTCTTGATCAGGCCACCGAGGGGAAGTAGTGCCATGACGCCGAGTGCACCACCACCGAAGACCAGCGATCGCTTGATCACCTTGCGACGACCGATGGTCGACGTGTCGAGGGAGTCGCCCAGCTCGGCGACGAGCGTCTTGCGGTCCGTCTCCGACGAACCGCCGTCGTGACGATCCTGGATCGAGACCTCTTCCGGGATGAACTTCTTGGTGAACTGCACCGCGCCGACACCGACCGCGAAGATCGCCAGGCCCATCGTGCCGCCGATCAGCGGGGTGTACAGCGAGTAGGCCAGGTAGTTCTCTTCGCCGATGCCGGCGTACTGCCACGGCCAGAACAGGTAGATACCGATGAACGCGACTGCGGCGAGACCGGCGATCGTGAACCAGATCGCGACGCTGCGCTCGGCGCGCTTCTCGGCGCGGGTACCTTCCACAGCCCAACGGTTGCGGCGGAAAGCGACGTCGACGCCGTCGAGGTTGGTACCGAGCTCGACCAGTTCGTCGCGGCTCATCGCGGCGAGCTCTTCGTCGGTGTACTTCTTGTCCGCGTTCACGCCTTCGGAACCGGTCGCATCCTTGCGTCCGGATTCGTCGTCGTTGTTCGCGTCCTTACGGCCGGAATCGCCGTCGGTCATGATCTAGCTCCGATCCACAAAGTTGCTCCGACGACGGCGATGATGCCGACCGTCCAGATAGCGATCATCTCGGTACCGGGACCGAAGCTTCCGATGCTCCAACCGCCTGCGGGAAGCGTTTCCTGGGCCGACTTGACGTACGCGATGATGTCGGACTTCTCCTCGATCGTCAGCTGACGATCGGAGAACTTCGGCATGTTCTGCGGACCGGTGACCATCGCGGTGTAGATCTCCTGCTCGTTGGCAGGGCCGAGGGACGGTGCGAACTTGCCCGAGGACAGAGCGCCGCCTTCACCGGTGAAGTTGTGGCAGGAAGCGCAGTTGAGACGGAACAGTTCACTGCCGCGTCCGATGTCGCCGCCGCGCAGCGACTCCTGGGCGATCTCACCGTTCTCGTCGCGGATGACCGTGGGTCCGCCGCCGTTGGCGTTGATGAACGCACCGAGGGCGTCGATCTGCTTGTCGTTGAACTTCGGCGGCTTGCGCATTGCCTGCGCCTCGTTGCGCACGGCGGGCATGCGGCCGCTCGACACCTGGAAGTACACGGCTGCTTCGCCGACGCCGATGAGGCTCGGTCCGCGATCCTGAACACCCTGCAGGTTGGCACCGTGGCACGTGACGCAGGACGTGTCGTAGAGCTGCTTGCCCTCGCGGATCAGCGCTGCCGAATCGGTATCGGCGGTCGCGACCTGCGGGGTCGGCGTCAGAGCCGAAGCGAGGAACCCTGCGCTCAGAAGGCCCATCATCAGTACGAGCGCACCGGTGATGCGTCGGCGCGTCTTACGCTGCCGTCTCGTCTTGGAGGCGGCGTTGTCGTCGGATGCTGCTGGGGGAGATGAACTCATCTTCTATCCCTTGTCGTGTCGGGACGGACCGAACGTCGGGGGCTGAATCCGTTCGCTCGTTATCTTTGGCGTGCTGACTGTCACTAGCGGATGAAGTAGATCGTTGCGAAGAGGGCAATCCAGACGATGTCGACGAAGTGCCAGTAGTACGAAACGACGATGGCGGCGGTGGCCTGCGCGGGCGTGAACTTACTGACCAGCGTCCTGGTGATCAGGAACACGAAGGCGATGAGTCCGCCGATCACGTGCAGTCCGTGGAAGCCGGTCGTGATGTAGAAGACCGAGCCGTACACGCTGCTCGAGAGCGTCGTTCCCTCGTGGACCATGTGGTAGTACTCGTACGCCTGGCCGGCCACGAAGAACGCGCCCATGACCAACGTGATGATGTACCAGCGGCGCAGTCCGAAGACGTCACCTCGCTCGGCGGCGAACACACCCAGCTGGCAGGTGAACGACGATGCGATCAGCACCGCGGTCACCGGCACAGCGAGAGCGAGGTTCAGTTCCGTCGGCTCCGGCGGCCAGATTCCATTCGCCTGGGCGCGTGCGACGAAGTACATCGCAAACAGCCCGGCGAAGAACATGAGTTCACTAGACAGCCACACGATCGTGCCGACGCTGACCATATTGGGGCGGTTCAGCGAGTGCACGCGTTGGGTGATTGCCGATCCTTGAGTCCCTACAGCGCTCGTCACAAAGAGAAGTATGACCCGTCGTAGTACGGAAGGCATATCCGGGTCCGCTCTTGGCGCGTCGTGTCGGAACGAATCCGAGTGCCTCCTTGTTCCCGTGCTGGTGGGAGGCCCTGTACGGGCCGGTAGGGTCCAGTCGTGCAAGGCTGGCCTCATGGCAAAGCGCACCGAAGGTGGATGGTTTCGGAGACTGTTCTCGCGATCGACGGCCGAACGTCTGGACCCCACCCGCGACGACCTGGTGACTGTGGCGAGTTGCTTCGACGATGCACAGGCTTGCTCGGCCGTGCTCGACGAAGCGGCGAGGACCCAGCCGGTGTGGACGGAGGCGTCGGACGTGCTGCTTCGGCATCATCTGCTGTTGCCCGCTCACGAAGTCGAGGACGCCGCGTCCGTCGCGGCGCAGGACGGTTACGAAGTCGGACCGAACGTCGAACTCGCGGACAGCGAGGGCTATCGCCCGAAGGTCGACGACGGTGTCCCTCTGGTGCTGCAACGTGTGCAGGTGCTCGACGCCTTGCACTGCTCGCAGGAGCGTTCTCGCATGGCGGGCCTCGCTCAGCGTCGAGGGGGAGCCGTCCTCGGCTGGGACGCGCTGCAGCCCGCGCAGCCCGACGCAGCGTCTGGCTAAGCTTCCACGGCACCGAGTGCATCGACGGCAGAAGGGCACGGCAGAACCACCATGACCGCAGCGATCAGCGACGAACAGCCGCGAACCTGGCGTCGAATCCTCGGCGCGTTGACGAACCACACCGATCTGTCCAGCGCCGACACCGGCTGGGTCATGGACGAGATCATGGCCGACAACGCGACAGCCGCGCAGATCGCAGCCTTCGGCGTAGCGCTCAAGATGAAGGGCCCGACGCCGGCGGAGGTGAACGGGCTGGCCGAATCGATGCTGGCGCACGCAGTGCTGGTGCACACCGACACCGACGCCGTCGACGTCGTGGGGACCGGAGGGGACGGAGCAGACACCGTCAACATCTCCACGATGGCCGCCGTCGTCGTCGCTGCCAGCGGCATCCGAGTCGTCAAGCACGGCAACCGCGCAGCCTCGTCGAAGAGCGGCACGACCGACGTGCTCGAGGAGTTGGGCGTCCGCGTGACACTCGGGGCCGCCGCAGTCGCGGCGAGCGTCGAGCAGGTCGGCATCGGCTTCTGCTTCGCGCCGATCCACCACCCCGCACTGCGCTTCGCCGCCGCACCGCGCAAGGAAATCGGAATCCCCACGGTCTTCAACGTGCTGGGGCCACTGACGAACCCGGGCCGCCCGCGCGCAGGCCTGATCGGCTGCGCGTTCGAGAACCTGGTCCCCGTGGTCGCCGACGTGTTCGCCGCCAGGGGCAGCTCGGTGCTCGTCGTCCGCGGCGACGACGGACTGGACGAGATCACCCTGTCGACCACCACGACCGTGCACGTGGTGTCCGGTGGTTCGGTGAAAGTCGAGACGATCGACCCGCTCGACTACGGCATCGCCCGAGCGCCCATCGAAGCTCTGAAAGGCGGAGACGCCCAATTCAACGCAGCCGTGGCGCATCGCGTGTTCGCCGGTGAACACGGCCCCGTCCGCGATGCAGTACTGCTCAACGCGGCCGCAGCAATGGCAGCGCACCATGGCGTGTCCGGCGACCTCCACACCCGGATCGAAGCCGGATTGGCCACTGCCGCAACGACAGTCGATTCGGGCGCGGCAGCACGTCTGCTCGCCGATTGGGGTCGATGCACCAACGAACTCGTCGACTGACGTAGAGGACGCCTACTCGCCTATCGAGAAGCCGGCATCGACATCGGCGCTCGAATAGGACTGGAACGCAATGTGAGTGGTGGTGCTGCGCACTCCCCGCACACGATTGATGTGCTTGGTGATGACCTCTGCGATCGAAGCATGATCGCGAACCTTGACGATGGCGATCAAATCGACATCCCCAGCACACGAGTAGACCTCCGACACCCCGTCGACATCGGCAACGGCCTGAGCCGCCTCCGGAATCAAGTCGGCCTCGGCGTCGATCAAGACGATGGCATTGATCATCTGTGCTCCTCAAGCATCTCGAGCTCGGTGTCCGACGCGAGCTACCCCCAGACCCTAGTTGCTGCCGTGCTGCAAGAGTCGTCCCGCAGGCTCCACTCCTGCCCTGAACGGTCGTTCCGCAGGCTCCACTCCTGCCCTGAACGGTCGTTCCGCAGGCTCCACTCCTGCCCTGAACGGTCGTTCCGCAGGCTCCACTCCTGCCCGTGCTGCTTCTCTCGCCGTCCGACACCACGACTCCCACGAACCCGCCGACCGTGCCGGGCTGCAGTACCCACTGCTCGTACGCACGATCCGGACGCCGTCCGTACGCAGCCAGGCCGCAATCAGTCCGACTTCCTCCGGCGGCGCGCCGCGAAGCGGGGTGGTATCGGGCAGCACCGTCTCGGCCGACGCGGTGATGGCATCGACGACAGGCATCGGATGCACTCCGCGCGGCGCGACGGCAGCGCCGGCCAGACGCCCGAAACGCACCACGATCAACTCCCACCCGCCGTCGGACGTCCGCTTCGCCGCAACCAGTTCGGCAATGGTGGCCACTGCTGCCGATCGGTGCATCCTGCGCAGTGCATCGACGGTGATCGCGATCCGGTCGCGCAGACGAGCTGCCGTCTCGTACAGCTCCTTGTCCGCCAACTCGGCGACGCGGCGGCGCATGGAGTAGAGAACGGCATCGTCCTGACCGCACACGAGGGCGAGAAACTGTGTCGGGGCGTCCGAGTACTCGTCGGCCGTCAACGGGCCGGACAGTGCCGCTGGGCAGCCTCCGACGTCGGTTGCCGGACAGTGGTCACCGTGTCGGACCGAGCGAGCCAGACGTCGAGTGCACGTTCGTAGGCGGCAGAACTCCGCGACGAGCGCAGCGGCCTCGGCGGCGTCGCCGCGAACCGAGAACGGTCCGAGGCTGTTCGGCGTCGGCGTGCGAACGATCGACAGGCGGGGAAACGCCTCGTCGGTCAGGGTGATCCACCACCCCTTCCTGGGAAACTTCGAGCGGCGGTTGTACGGCGGGATGTGCGCCGAGAGCAGCCGTAGCTCGCGGACTCCGGCCTCGAGCGCGTGCGCACACTCGACGTGGTCGACGCGAGTGGCCAATGCGACCATCTCCTTCATCCGGCCTCTCGTCTCCGAGCCGGTGAAGTAGTTGCGCACGCGTCGCTTGAGGTTGTTGGACGTACCGACGTACAGCACCTCGTCGGACGGGCCGCGGAACAGATAGACGCCGGGGGTGCCGGGTAGATGAGCAGCCAGGCCGCGTTTGGCGCGCTGGCCGGCCGACACCGCGGGTAGGTAGTCGACCAACTCGGCGTAGCTGTGGACTCCCTGATTGCCCACACGTTCGATGAGGCCGTGCAGAACGTCGACGGTCGCCCGGGCGTCGTCGAGTGCGCGGTGGGTGGGCCTGGTGCCGGACCGGAACAACGTCGACAGTGCGGACAGCTTCACCGACGGGGCTTCGTCGCGCGTCAGAACTCGACGAGCCAGCTTGACGGTGCACAGCACCTGAAACCGTGGCCACGCGATGTCGAGACGACTGGCGGCCGCTTTGAGGAATCCCGTGTCGAAGCCGGCGTTGTGCGCCACCAGCACCGAACCGCGCGCGAATTCGAGGAAACCGGGCAGGACCCGTTCGATGCGCGGCGCGCCGATGAGCATCGCCGATGTGATGCCGGTCAGCTCCACGATGTACGGCGGGATGGATCTGCCCGGGTCGATCAGGGTGGCGAACTCGCCGAGAATTTCGCCGCCTCGAACCTTGACTGCCCCGATTTCGGTGATGGCCTCGGTGTCCGCGCTACCACCGGTGGTCTCGAGGTCGACGACGACGAACGTCGTCTCGTGCAGAGGGGTGTCGAGTTCGTCGAACGTCAGCTGGATGGGCAGGCTCACCGGGACGACGTTAGGGCCGACCTCCGACAAGAACGCTCAGCGCGCCGCCGAACGTCGTCGTGTCACGAAACCTGTCGGTGCCCGACGCTATCTTTCGCTTCGTCGGCCGATTCGGCCGCCGGAAACCGCAAAGAGACAAGGATCACAATGATCATCGACTGCAGTGACTGCCTGGTCCGTGACATCGCCTGCGCGGACTGCGTCGTGACGGTGCTTCTCGGGGCTCCGGGGATGCCGTCGAGATCGGACGGGCGATGGGTCGGTCCGCCGTCTCGTATCACTCTCGAGCAGGAAGAACTCGGTGCCATGGGTGTGCTCGCCGATGTCGGTCTCGTGCCCACTCTCAAGCTCGTCGTGAACGACGAGGACACCGCCGAGGTTCCGTTGTTATCGACTCGTGACACACCGGGGGATCAGCGCGCCGGCTAGCGAGAATCAAGGCGAATTCACTCGCCTCGGCGAGTTGGGGTCGACACAGGGGTATGCCATTTCGTAACCTTCCTGAGACCTTGCGGAGTCTCGCCAGTCCAAACCGGAGTGGCGTCGCAAGTCACCGCCTAATCGTTCACTCGCGAGAGTGTTCGTACCGGGAACCCGATATCTACTGGGGTGAATCCCGCTGAGCCACCACACGGTGGCCGGTGGGTAGGGCTGCTCTTCCCAGCCCGAACCCGTCAGCTAACTCGGTCGGCGGACGATAGGAAGAAACGGAGCACCATCTTTCGTGGCGTCACAACTTTCCAACCGATCATTGCGGCGAGTCCTCGTAGCCGGAGCGCTCACGGCAGGCGTGGTCATTCTTCCCGCTGCGCCCGCAATGGCGGCCCCCCTCACCATTCCCGGCGTCGGAACCTTCGAGATTCCTGACATCCCGGGCCTCCCTCCCCTCAACATTCCCGGTGTGCCTGCGCCTGGTGCGCCGTTGGCACCCCAGGTCACCCCGGCAGCGAAGGCCGTTCAGGCCGCAGAATCCAAGATCGGAGCACCGTACGTGTACGGCGCTTCGGGTCCGGATTCGTTCGACTGCTCCGGCCTCGTTCAGTGGGCGTACAAGCAGGCCGGCATCAGCTTGCCCCGTACGAGCTACGACCAGGCGGCCGCAGGCACTCCGGTCTCGCGCGACAGCCTCGCCCCCGGCGACGTCGTCTCGTTCTACGACGGATCGCACTCGGGCATCTACGTCGGCAACGGCAATGTCGTGCATGCATCCACGTCCGGCGTGCCGGTCAAGGTTGCTCCGCTTGCCTCGATGCCGTTCGACGGTGCTCGCCGTTACTGATTCGAGCGACCGACGTCTGCTGTGATCGACCGACAGGGTCGAGCCGTTCATCGGCTCGGCCCTGTCGGCGTATCCGGACACGGACCGCGCGACACGCCGGTCCGGTGGACAGGGAAGCATCCAGTTCGTAATCTGATCGAGACCTGGTCGATGTTTATTTTGTGACCTGTCACCTCGAACCCCCGTCGATTTCGGACCGTGTTCACGTCCGCGCCCGTAAGAGCATGGGTATGGTTCGTTTTCGGTCTACTTTTCCAACCGTTACCTCGGTCGAGGTGACATCTGTGAGGACGGAGAGTCGCTTTCCGTGGCGATATCGAGATCTACCCGAGCGTTGCGTACGGCCCGTAACTCGCTGGTTGCTGTTGCACTGACCGCATGCATCGCCGTGGTGCCGACGACGACGGCGACCGCGCAGCCGGGATTCGGTTCGGCGTCCGACGCGCAGACCGAGCTCGCCGAGCTTTCTCGCCAGTCCGAGCAGACCACCGAATCTCTGCACAATGCTCAGATCGATCTCGACGCCAAGAGCCAGCAGCAACTCGACGCGCAGGTCGTCGTCGACCAGAGCCGTGCCGCGGTGGACGCAGCGCAGGCTCAGTTGGAGCAGCTCAAACCGGCCATGGACAAGGTCGCCAACGTCAACTATCAGGGCGCGCGGACCAACCGACTGTTCGCCGTCATGGTCAGCGACTCGCCACAGCAGTTGCTCGACCAGATGTCGGCGCTGGATGTGATCTCTGCGGAGACCGCCGACCAGGTTGCTCGTTTCAAGCAGGCGAGCTCGGATGCCGAGACGGCCGAGCAGGCCGCAACGACGGCCGCCGAGCAGGCGCGCGTCGCCGCGGAACAAGCCAAGGCCGTCAGCGACGACCTCCAGGCCAAGCAGAGTGAGCTGCAGGGGCAGATAGCCGAGGTCATGGCTGCCTACAGTGCGCTCTCGTCCTCGGAGCAACTGGCTCTGGCCGGTTCGGCCCTGCCCGACGGATTCGACCCCGCCACGATTCTGCAGAACCTGACGCCGGGATCGGGTGCCAGTGCGCTGCAGGCCGGCCTGACGCAGATCGGCAAGCCGTACGTGTGGGGCGCAACCGGCCCGGACGGCTTCGACTGCTCAGGGTTGGTCGTGTGGGCGTACAAGCAGGTGGGCAAGACGTTGCCGCGGTCGAGTCAGGCGCAGGCGGCAGGCGGAACTCCGGTGGATCAGAAGGATCTGCAGCCGGGTGACGTCGTCCTGTTCTATCCGGACATCTCACACGTCGGCATCTATGCCGGAAACGGCAACGTGCTGCATGCGTCGACCTTCGGTGTTCCCGTGAAGGTGCAGTCGATGGCTTCCTTCCCGTACTACGGGGCGCGTCGATACTGAGGGTGTGTCTCGACGATCGACTGACGGCGGTATGAACGCCTCGAACCGGCCATCCGGGTTGCAGGTTCTCCTCCGATCGTCATGGCTGCGTTGGACAGCGGTCGTGGTCGTCGCAATCGTGGCCGTCTCGGTCGTCCTGATTCACCGATTCGACGGCACGTCCAGTGCCGGGACCGCCGACGTGACAGTCGCTCAGGCCCCGCCGACCTACGATCAGCAGCGCCGCGCCGATGTGACCGTCCTCCTCGACCAGTGGGCGCGGGCGGTTCGCTCCGGAGATCTCGATGCACTGCGCGAGTTGATGGATCCGCAGGCCGACCCAGACTTCGTGGAAGCACAGATGCGTCGGGCGGCAGTGGTTCCGGGCGTCCCCTTCGCCGAGTTCGGCTACGACCTGGGTGACGACCCCGAGACCCCGGTGCCGCCGCCGATCGCCGCGGCGCTCGATTCAACCGATGTGTGGGCACCCTCGGTGTATCTGCGCTACGCGGTCACCGGTCCGGACGCATCGCCGACGCGGCGGCCGGTCTCACTGGTCGTGGCCGAGCGGGACGGTCGGTGGCGGCTGGTCGACGACGCGGACCTGACCGAGTACCGACGCCACACCTGGCGTGGGCCGTGGGATTTCGGCCCTCTGACCGTGCGCTCGGTGCCCACCGCAGCCGGGACATCGGTGGTCATGGGCCATCCGGACCGCGAGCAGTTCGTCGAGAGCCTCGCGGCCGAACTTCCGTCGGCAACCGCAGCCGTCACCGACTTCTGGGGAGACGACTGGGCGCGCGACGGGCTGGTCTTCGTCGCATCCTCCGCGGAGGAGTTCGCCGAACTGACGGGATCCGATCCGTCCACCGATGTGGCCGCGGTGACGGTGTCCGACGCGGTTGCGGGGGACGGCTCCCGGCCGACGGGTCAGCGGGTGGTGTTCGGTCCGGACGCGGCGACGCGGTTGACGCCGTTCACCGTGCGCTCGGTTCTGCGACACGAGTTGACTCATGTGGCGGCGAGGGCGCGGACGTCCGACGGTACGGAGTTGTGGGTGTCGGAGGGGTTCGCCGACTATTCGGGGTACCGAAATTCGGGTGCCGACTTCGTGCAACTTGCGCCCACGCTCGCGGCGATCGTGGCGGCGGGTGGGCCGCCGACGGTGCTGCCGAAGAACGAGGACTTCGGGGCCGGTGGTGCCCGGTCGAGTGTGGCCTACGAATCGGCGTGGTCGGTATTCGCATTCGTGGCCGATCGGTTTGGGGAGTCGACCCTGCGCTCGCTGTACGAAGCTCTTGCGTCCGAGAGCTCCACCGATTCTGCCTTCGCGTCGGTGCTGGGGTCGGACCGAGCACAGTTCGTGGCCTCGTGGGGCGACTGGGTGGCTCGCCAGGCCCGCTGAGACGGGGCGCTACGGTTGACACCATGCGTCGTACTCTGCTCGTGACGAACGACTTTCCGCCTCGCCCGGGTGGTATCCAGTCCTATCTGCACAGCTTCGCCTCGCAGCTGCCGGCCGACGAGCTGGTGGTCTACGCACCGCGATGGCGCGGCGACTCGCACGACAAGTTCGACGCCAGGCAGCCGTTCGAGGTGATCCGGCATCCGACGACTCTGATGTTGCCCACTCCGCTCGTCGCGCGTCGGGCAGCTCGAATCCTGAAGTCCAGAGACTGCGATTCGGTGTGGTTCGGTGCGTCGGCTCCGCTGGCCGTGATGTCGTCGTACCTGCGCAAGGCCGGGGCCGAGCGCATCGTGGCGAGTACGCACGGTCACGAGGTCGGTTGGTCGATGGTGCCGGGTGGGCGGGCGACTCTGCGCACGATCGGCGAGAACACCGACGTGGTGACCTACGTCAGCAAGTACACCCGGGGGCGCTTCAGCTCGGCGTTCGGTCGGACCGCTGCCCTCGAGCACCTGCCGCCCGGTGTCGATACCGATCGCTTCGTGCCCGACGACGCTGCACGAGCGGAACTTCGTGCGCGCTACGGCCTCGGTGATCGCCCTACCGTTCTGTGCCTGTCCCGGCTCGTTCCGCGCAAGGGTCAGGATTTCCTGGTCCGGGCGCTCCCGGGGATCCGCCGCGCCGTCGACGGTGCGGTTCTGGTGATCGTCGGCGGCGGGCCGTACGAGAAGACTCTGCGCGAGCTCGTTCGATCCACCGGGATGGAGCAGCACGTGGTGTTCACCGGCA
Organism: Rhodococcus sp. NPDC006774; assembly: GCF_040636045.1. Classification (NCBI taxonomy): domain Bacteria; kingdom Bacillati; phylum Actinomycetota; class Actinomycetes; order Mycobacteriales; family Nocardiaceae; genus Rhodococcus; species Rhodococcus sp. NPDC006774. Next base: position 230,472 of record NZ_JBEYIW010000003.1, read on the forward strand.
CCGTGCCGTCGGCGGAGCTCGCCGCCCACCACACCATCGCCGACGTGTTCGCGATGCCGAGCCGAACCCGAGGCGCCGGTCTCGATGTCGAAGGTCTCGGCATCGTCTACCTCGAGGCGTCTTCCTGCGGAGTACCCGTTGTCGCAGGCATGTCCGGGGGAGCGCCGGAAGCTGTGCAGCACAACAAGACCGGCCTCGTCGTCGACGGGACGTCGGTCTCGGACATCACCGACGCGATCGTGAAGATCCTGTCCGATCGCACGCTGGCCACGCAGATGGGCAACGCCGGCCGCGCATGGGTCGACGCGGAATGGCGCTGGGACGTACTGACGGAAAAGCTGCGTTCGTTGATCTAGGCAGTGCGGCTCAACGGGCGTAGATCGCCTCGATCTCGTCGGCGTAGGCCGCGGTGATGACGTTGCGCTTGAGCTTCATCGTGGGAGTCAGCTCGCCGCTCTCCTCCGAGAAGTCGTGGGGGAGTAGTCGATACTTCTTGATGGACTCTGCATGCGAGACGGACCTGTTCGCGTCGGCGACGGCGGCGTCGATCTCCGCGACGAGTTCGGGATCGGTCTGCAGATCCGCTGCGGTGGCGTCGGCGGCCTTGCCGTGGGAGGACTTCCAGCGATCGAACGCGTCCGGATCGAGGGTGATGAGCGCGCCGATGAAGGGCTTCTGATCGCCCACGACGACTGCCTGGCTGATCAACGCGCCCGCCCGCAGCTGGTCTTCCAGTCCGGCCGGTGAAACGTTCTTGCCGCCTGCGGTGACGATCAATTCCTTCTTGCGCCCCGAGATCGTGATGTAGCCGTCCTCGTCCACGGAACCGAGATCGCCGGTGCGGAACCAGCCGTCGTCCAGCGATTCGGCGGTCGCGTCCTCGTTGCGCCAGTAGCCGTCGAACACGACCGGTCCGCGGAGTTGGATCTCGCCGTCCTCGGCGATGCGCACCGTGTTGCCGGGCAGTGGACGCCCGACGCTGCCCACGCGTTGGAATCCGATGGTGTTGACCGCGAACGCCGCGGTGGTTTCGGTCAGCCCGTAGCCCTCGTAGATCGTCACGCCGATGCCCCGGTAGAAGTGGCCGAGACGGGAACCGAGAGGCGCGCCGCCGGAGATGGCGAGTTCGCACTTGCCGCCGAGCGCTGCCCGCAGTTTGCCGTAGACCAACTTGTCGAACACGGTGTGCTTGGCGCGCAACACGATTCCCGGTCCGCCGGTGTCCTGTGCCTCGCTCCACGCCACTGCGCATTCGGTGGCGAGGTCGAAGATCTTTCCCTTGCCGTCGGCGTGCGCCTTCTGCTTGGCGGTGTTGAAGACCTTCTCGAACACTCGCGGTACCGAGAGGATGAAGTCCGGCTGGAACGTGCCGAACGTCGCAACGAGGTTGGGGATGTCGCTGGTGTGCCCGAGGGTGACCCCGGCGTCGAACGAGGCGATGGACACCGCGCGTGCCAGTACGTGCGCCAACGGAAGGAACATCAGCGTGCTGCGGCCCTGCCTCATCAGTGATTTCAGCGACGTCTCACGAATGCCGAGTGATTCGGCGAGCAGGTTGGCGTGGGTCAGCTGGACGCCCTTGGGGCGACCCGTGGTTCCCGAGGTGTAGATGAGGGTTGCCGGGTCCGACGAGGCGAGTGTCGAAACCCGTTGGTGCACCTCGTCTTCGGTGATCCCGGTCCCGCCGTCGATCAGTGCCTGCACTGCGTCGGTGCCTGCCGAGTTCGCGATGACGAACGTCTGCTGGACCGACGGGGCAGCTGCCACAACGGACTTCGTCTCCTGCACGTGCGCGTCGTTCTCGAGGATCAGCAGGACCGGCTCGGCGTCTTCGAGAATCCACTCCACCTGCCCGGCCGAGGACGTCTCGTAGATCGGTACCGTCACGCCGCCCGCGGCCCAGATCGCGTAGTCGAGAACCGACCACTCGAAACGCGTCGACGACATCAGTGCGACCCGATCGCCCTGCGCGATGCCCGCGGCGATCAGACCCCGCGCCACCCCGACCACCAGGCGCTCGAACTCGGCAGCGGTGACGTCGATCCACTGCCCGTCCGACAAGCGGCGGAACACGACCGCGTCCGGCGATGTGCGGGCGCGAGCGAAGACGGTATCGACAGCCGAGTCGGTGTCCGCGATGGCGTATTTTGCGGCGACGGTGAACTCGCGCACGGGATTACCTCCGGATAGAACGGGGAGAACGAAAGTCGATAGCTCGGCTTCACAGATACTCTAGACCCGGGCTCACGGCGTCGAAATGCGCCTCGAAAGAAGGCTGCAGGAACGACCCGGAACAGACGCGAGTGGAGCCTGCAGGAACGAGCCTGAACAGAGGGGACGCGCATTGCCCCGGACCCGATATGTGAAGCTCTGTCGATGAGCAGTATTCAAGTTGCGGATCAGACATTCGTGGCCGCCCCCGGTGAGCGGGTGGCGCAGGCGTTCGCGTCGCCCGAGCGGTGGCGTCGATGGTGGCCGGATCTGAACCTGACCATCACCGAGGACCGGGGTGAGAAGGGGATCCGCTGGGCAGTGCGCGGCGGGGTCGTCGGAACGATGGAACTGTGGCTCGAGCCTGCGCTCGACGGTGTGATCGTGCATTACTTCCTGCATGCCGAACCTGCCGCGGACGTCGACGTGGCGGCGCACCAGCACACTCGGCGGGTGGCCGGACGAGCGATGACGTTCGAGCTCAAACGAGAGCTCGAGGCCGGTCGGTCTGCAGGTGAGGCACCCCACCACGTAGCGTCGACTCCGGCTCGAGAATGAACCGCGCGGTACGGTCGGCCGGTTCGCGTTGTGCGTCGGCGGATCGATCGTGTGAGATAGGCCTGCGCGAGTTCGGCGGTGCAGAAGCGAGCCGAGCTGATCGAAGTACCCGAGAGGAAGCGGACGAGTAGTCATGGCGGAGAAAACCCAGAGGTCGATCGTCGTCGAAGCCCCACCGAGCCGGGTCATGGACGTCATCGCCGATTTCGACGCGTACCCCACGTGGGTGTCGGCCGCGAAGTCCGTCGAGGTCCTCGAAGTCGGCAAGGACGGTCGTGGCAAGCGCGTCAAGTTCGTGCTCGACGCAGGGATGGTGAAAGACACCTACGAGCTCGAGTACGACTGGGCAGCCGACGGCCATTCGGTCTCCTGGAACCTCGTCTCGGGCGAGATGCAGAAATCCCAGAACGGCTCGTACACGTTGCGCGAGTCGGGTAGCGGCACCGACGTGACGTACGAGCTCACCGTGGACCTGAACATTCCGATGATCGGTCTGTTCAAGCGCAAGGCAGAGAAGGTCATCACCGACACTGCGCTCAAGGAATTGAAGAAGCGGGTCGAAGGCTGAGCGAAGCTCGCACCGAAGCCCGCACCACGGTGTTGCTGTTCCTCGGCAAAGGTGGCGCGGGTAAGACGACGCTGGCGGCTGCGTCGGGGCTGCGACTCGCCCAGGCCGGTGAGCGGGTGCTGATCGCCTCCGTCGACCAGGCGCACTCGCTGGCCGACGCGTTCGCGGGGGACGCCGAGGCCGAGGACCCGTCCGGTGTTCGTTCGATCGCGCCCGGCCTGGACATCGTCGAGATCGACACGCTGGCGTTGCTCGAAGCGCGGTACCGGGGGCTCGGCTCGCTGATGGCCGTGGCGTCCGCCGGACACGAACACGGGGTGAGCTTCGGGGCAATCGAACCGGAGGAGCTGCTCGGTCTCCCCGGAGTCGAAGAGTTGCTCGGAATGCACGAGATCGGCCGTCTTGCCGACGAGAATCGCTGGGACACAGTAATAGTCGACCTGCCCGCATCGGCGGATGCCCTACGCATGCTGCAGTTGCCCGACACCGTCGCCGCGTACGTCGAGCGGATCTGGCCTCTGCACGCACGGATGGTCGCCGGCACCGGTTCCGATGTACGTCTGACCCTCGTGGTGGCGATGATCGAGCGAATCCTCGCGCAGGTCGACTCCGTACGGTCCCTGATCACCGACTCCGCCCGAACCGGCGCGACCGTGGTCGTCACCGCCGAACAACTTTCGGTCGTCGACGCGGAACGAACACTGTCGGCAGCTGCTCTGCTCGGAATCAGAATCGATCGTGTTCTGGTCAACAAAATCCTGCCGAAGCTCAACGCGTCGTCGATCGGTCTGGTGGGCGCTCATCCGGCCGTGTTCTGGTTCGAGAGGTGGCGGGCGGCGCAGCAAGACGCGGTCGCCGAGCTGCGCCGACGCATCGGCACGGTGCCGATCGTGGAGGTGGAGCACGCTCCCGGCGAACCGGTAGGGTTGGGGCCCTTGCAAGATGTGGCCGATCGCCTCGAACCGGACTCCCTCGAACGGCGCGCGCCGGGCTGGGGTGAGCAACCTTCGGTTGTGCTCGAGTCGGGTCGCGGACTCGAATCCGTGTACGCGATGAGAATGCTTCTGCCGGTGGTGGATTCGACGACCTTGGGCCTGGGGCGAGTGGAGGACGACTTGATAGTGAGTGCCGACGGGAGGCGACGGCGCATCAGATTGGCGTCGGTGCTGCGTCGGTGCGTCGCGGACTCCGCCGAACTCGACGGACCGTGCCTGGTGGTGCGTTTCCGTCCGAACCCCGACGTGTGGCCACTGTGACTCCATCAACCCCGGCGGCCGGGGTGTGTCGATGAACTCGGACCATTCCGAGCTGGGGGCGGACCTGCTGGCCCTGGCCGAGACCGTGTTGACGCGACTGGAGCCCATCCTGCGTCGCGTCGCCGAGACACAGCAGGATCGTGACCAACAGGGATGCAGTTGGTGCCCGGTCTGCGCACTCGCGGCGCTGGTGCGCGGCGAGCGCCACGATCTCGTCGAGCTCGTGGCCTCCGAGAGCGCCGTGGTGATCGCGCTGTTGCGCCAGTTGCTCGCCGATCACACGACCTCCGGGGCGGCGCACTCCGCAACGCAGGCTCCGCCCGCCCCGTCGTCACCCGGAACCGCGGCCGAACCCGGGCCCGGCAGTGCCGGTGCCCCCTCGGACCCGGCAGAGGTCGCGGACGTGTCGATGGACACGAAATCACGGGACGACCGCCCCGCGTCGTTCGTTCCGATTACCGTTCGAGTGAAGAATTCGCGTTCGGACGAGCAGGAGCGTCCGTGATCGACGCGACTCGGGTGCAGGCCGCGTGGGGGACGGCCGAGGAAGGCATGAACGAATGAAGCGGCACCACCAGCGACTGACGGTCGGCATCGACGTGGGCGGGACCAGCCTGCGCGCGTCCGTCGTCGACGAGGACGGGCAGGTGCTCGACTCGACGGCCGCTCCCACCCCGCACACTGCTCGCGCGCTCGAACGTGGTCTGGATCGGGCCGTGCAGGAGCTGGCCGGGCGACACGACATCGCGGCAGTGGGGCTCGCCGTCGCCGGGTTCATCGACTCCGACCGCACGACGGTTCTCTTCGCCCCGCATCTGCCGTGGGTGAACACTCCGGTGGCGACGGAAATGAGCATGCGCATCGGTCTGCCGGTGTTGCTCGAGCACGACGCCAATTCGGCGGCATGGGCCGAGTATCGCTTCGGTGCCGCGTCCGGTGGCCGCAACGTGGTGATGGTGGCCATCGGTACCGGTATCGGTGCGGCGCTGCTGATCGACGGCAGGATCTATCGGGGTAGCCACGGCGTGGCACCGGAACTCGGTCACATCCAGGTCGTGCCGGACGGCCGGGCCTGTCCCTGCGGCAAGCGCGGTTGTTGGGAGCGGTACTGCAGCGGTACTGCTCTGGTGGACACCGCGGTCGAGTTGCTGGCGGCGGACCCGGCGTCCTCGACGACCCTGGCTCGTGAGGTGTTCCTCGACCCGGGTTCGTTGACCGGCCGCCGGATCGCCAGTGCTGCGCACGAGGGTGACTCGATCGCCCGCCGCACCATGGAAGACTTCGCACAGTGGCTCGGCGTCGGGCTCTCGATGGTCAGCGACGTGTACGACCCGGATCTGATCGTGTTGGCCGGTGGAGTGGCGACGTCGTCGAGTCAGTTCCTGGCGCGCGCGACCGACAAGTATGCGGAGCTGGTGACCGGTGCGGGGCACCGACCGCTGGCCCGAATTCGCAGTACTCAACTCGGTGAGGCAGCAGGCATGATCGGGGCCGCGGAGTTGGCCCGGGCGCAGTTCGTCACCGGGGTCCGCTGACTGTTCTTCGCTCGCTTCCTGTGACCTCTGTCCCCGTGTCGGCGATGATGTGGCTGGTGTCATAAACCGTGGGTACAGTTCACTACGCGGCACGGTTCGAGGACGCACGGCCGCAGTCGATTCGCTTCAGGGCGAGGCGGCACCAAACGAATTCCGGACCATCATCAGGGAGCATGTCAATGTGGTACTGGCTGGTTAAGTACATTTTCGTCGGCCCCCTTCTCATCGCCCTGGGGCGGCCCACGATCGAGGGTGCGGAGAACATCCCGACGGAGGGTCCGGTCATTCTGGCCAGCAACCACAAGGCCGTTCTCGATTCGTTCTACCTCCCGCTCAAGACGCCTCGCCGCATCACCTTCCTCGCCAAGAGCGAGTACTTCACCGGACCGGGGCTCAAGGGCGCGTTCCAGAAATGGTTCTTCACCGCGGTCGGGCAGGTGCCGATCGATCGCACCGGAGCCGACGCGGCACAGGACGCGCTCAACGCAGGCGTACGCGTGATCGAAGCAGGCAAGGTTCTCGGCATCTACCCCGAGGGCACACGGTCACCCGACGCGCGGCTGTACAAGGGCAAGACCGGGATGGCGCGTCTGGCATTGCAGACCGGAGTTCAGGTGATCCCGGTCGCGATGATCGGTACCGAGAAGATGAACCCGATCGGTTCGCGCGTGTGGCGTCCGGCGAAGGTCACCATCCGGATCGGAAAGCCCATCGACTTCTCTCGCTTCGAGGGCATGGCAGGCAATCGTTTCGTCGAGCGTGCCGTCACCGACGAGGTGATGTACGACCTGATGTTGCTCTCCGGTCAGGAGTACGTGGACGTGTACGCCGCATCTCTGAAAAAGGCTGCACCCGAGGCGGAGTCGGCTCCGACCGCGCAGCGTATCCCGGATTCCAAGGCCAGCTGATCCTGTTCGGCCCGCGTCGCGATCACTGCGCGGCGTGTGTACCGACTGTCGCGTTCAATCGATCGGACCACGTGATCGCGGCCGTGGCGACGATCGAGGCGAGCGCCCACCACACGTAGCCCGAGGCAGCGAACTGATCCACGAGCGGCCAGCCCAGCCCGCTCCATCGACCCTCGCCGAGCTTCCAGTGCGGCGGGTAGAGCATCAACGCCAGCCCGACGGCCACCAGAGTCGCCAGCAGCGCACTGCGGCGGCGGTAGCCCAGTACGGCGAGCACGACGACGAACGGGATGGCCCACACCCAGTGGTGTGACCAGGAAACCGGCGACACCAGCAGTCCGAACATGGCGTTGATCGTCAGCGCGAGCGCAGTCTCGTCTGCGGCGAACGCCTTTCGCATCGCCACCGCCGCGATGGCGAGCACCACCACCGACAACGCGAGCCACAGGATCGACCGGGGTAGTTCGTCCAACCCGAGCCGCGCGAGCACTCCGGTGATCGACTGATTGGGCGGGTAGGCCGGGCCGCCGATTCGGTCGGAATCGACGATCGTCTCGGTCCAGTACTTCACCGAGTCCGACCACGTCAGCGCGAAGCCGATCGCGGTGAACACCGCAAAACTCAGTACCGACACCACTGCTGCGCGAAAGTCCTTGCGCAACAAGAAGAACAGTACGAACACTGCGGGGGTGAGCTTGACGGCGGCCACGAGACCGATCAGCACACCTCGGGGCCACGGCGTCTTCTTCGGCAAGCAGTCCAGTGCAACGAACGCCATCAACACGATGTTGATCTGTCCGTAGTTCAGCGTCGAGGTGACCGGCTCGAGGAGCAGCACGGCCACGGCGAACACAGCTCCGGCAGACCACCACACGAGCGTGCGGGGACGCAGTCCGAGCGAGGTGAGGGTCACCACGACGGTCACCAGCAGCAAGAGCATGGACAGCACGGTGACCGCGATCGAGGCGGCGTACAGCGACACCGACGACAGCGGGCTGAAAATCGCCGCGGCGATCGGGGGATAGGTGAACGGCAGCGTCGTACCGGTCGCGATCGGTGGCAGCTGACCGTAGAGATCCCCGCCCTCGGCGAACACCTGCCCGCCCAGTCGATACACGTCCAGATCGAGACGGTAATGCTCACCGATCGTCCGCAGCCCCGGAAAGCCGTTGAGATGGAACAGCACACCGACGACGGCACCGATCAGAACGAGGACCCTGCTCGACGCCACCGCCCAACTCGGCCACCGGCGTCGCGTCGGCGCGGCCGGCTCCGATGCTTCGGCGACCGGACGGTTGGAGTCGGGCGAAGTCACTGGCGTTCCCTTTCAGGGCTCTTCGGATCGGGGCTACCGGTACGTGGGGGACGTGTCGGGGACGCGCTAGGGTGAGCCGCGTGCGCTACTTCTACGACACAGAGTTCATCGAGGATGGTCGCACAATCGAGTTGGTCTCGATCGGTGTGGTGTCGGAGGACGGTCGCGAGTTCTATGCGGTGTCCTCCGAGTTCGACCCCGAGCGCGCCGGCCGCTGGGTTCGACGCAACGTGCTTCCCAAGCTGCCACCGTACTCGTCGCCGCTGTGGATGAGCCGGTCCCGAATCCGAGACGAACTGCTCGAATTTCTCGTTCCGCACTACGGTGCCGAGGTCGAATTGTGGGCGTGGGTTGCGGCGTACGACCACGTGGCCCTCTGTCAGCTGTGGGGCTCGATGACCGAGTTGCCGCGTTCGTTGCCGCGGTTCACTCGTGAGCTGCGCCAACATTGGGAGGATCGCGGCAGTCCCGAGCTGCCGTCGGTTCCCGACGATGCTCACGACGCCCTGGCCGACGCGCGGCACAATCTGGCGAAGTTCCAGGCGATCGAGGAGTACTCGTACCGCGGGTGAACACCCGTTGTCCTGCGGCTTCGGCGGTGCGAATATCCTGTAGCGGTGAACTGGACTGTCGACGTACCCATCGATCGCTTGCCCGACCTGCCGCCGTTGTCACCGACGCTGCGCTCTCGATTGGACGATGCGTTGGCCAAGCCGGCTGCGCAGCAACCGCAGTGGGATCCCGAGCATGCTGCCGACATGCGCAAGGTGCTCGAGAGCGTTCCCCCGATCACCGTCGCCGGTGAGGTGGAGGCGTTGTCGGACAAGCTCGCCGCCGTCGCTCGCGGTGAGGCCTTCCTGCTGCAGGGTGGCGATTGCGCCGAGACCTTCGTCGACAACACCGAGCCGCACATCAAGGGCAACATCCGCACGCTGCTGCAGATGGCGGTGGTGCTCACCTACGGCGCGAGCATGCCGGTGGTCAAGGTCGCCCGCATCGCGGGGCAGTACGCCAAGCCGCGTTCGTCGAACATCGACGCGCTCGGACTGCAGTCCTACCGCGGCGACATGATCAACTCGCTCGTCGCCGACGAGAGCGTCCGCGGCCACGATCCGTCGCGACTGGTGCGCGCCTACGCCAACGCGAGTGCAGCGATGAATCTGGTCCGCGCACTCACCGGTGCAGGCATGGCGGATCTGCACAAGGTGCACGACTGGAACCGCGAGTTCGTCGCACAGTCGCCCGCCGGTGCCCGCTACGAGGCGCTCGCGGGGGAGATCGATCGCGGACTGCGCTTCATGGATGCCTGCGGCGTCTCGGACCCCAACCTGCACACCGCGCAGATCTTCGCCAGCCACGAAGCACTCGTTCTCGACTACGAGCGCGCGATGCTGCGCCTGGACAACACCGACGATCACCCCAAGCTGTACGACCTGTCCGCACACTTCCTGTGGATCGGCGACCGCACCCGCCAACTCGACGGGGCGCACATCGCGCTGGCCGAGCTGATCTCCAACCCGATCGGTCTCAAGATCGGGCCCACGACCACGCCCGAGATGGCCGTCGAGTACGTCGAGCGGCTCGACCCGACCAACAAGCCGGGACGTCTGACGCTGATCTCGCGCATGGGCAACGGCAAGGTGCGCGACATCCTGCCCGCCATCATCGAGAAGGTGCAGGCCACCGGCCACCAGGTCATCTGGCAGTGCGATCCGATGCACGGCAACACGCACGAGGCCTCGACCGGCTACAAGACGCGTCACTTCGACCGCATCGTCGACGAGGTGCAGGGATTCTTCGAGGTGCACAACGGCCTCGGAACGCATCCGGGCGGAATTCACGTCGAACTGACCGGCGACAACGTCACCGAGTGCCTCGGCGGTGCCCAGGACATCTCGGACCTCGACCTCGCAGGCCGCTACGAGACCGCCTGCGACCCGCGTCTGAACACGCAGCAGAGCATCGAGCTGGCGTTCCTCGTCGCCGAGATGCTCCGCGACTGATCAGGGCAGCGACACGACCATGACCTCGGAGCCCGGTTCCACCCGAGAACCGGCTCCGGGGCTCTGGGTGATGACCAGAGACCCGTCGGTGTCCACCACCTGACGGACGTCGATCGTCAGACCCAACGTCGCGAGCGTGCTCCGGGCCGAGCCGACCGACCGACCCAGCAACGACGGCACGGTGACGGCGTTGGACACCTCGAGCACCGCGGTGGACCCGGACCTCACCGTCTGACCGGCTTCCGGTGTGGTTGCGATCGCCTTGCCGCCATCGGTGTCCTCGTCGAAGGTCTCGCGAACCTCGCCGACGGTGATGCCCACCGAATCCAGCGTCGTTCGGGCCTGGTCGACGCTCTGCCCGCGTACGTCGGGTACCTCGACCGGCGGTGCCCCCTTGCTGCGCAGCACCGTGACCGAGCTTCCCGTCGTCAGCACCGTGCCGGGCGGTGGGTCCAGTGCTGCGACCCCGCCGATCGGAGCGGACGTGCTGAAGGCCTCGCCGCCGTCGACGGGCGTGAACGTCCGGTCTCGCAGCTGTTGTTCCATGTCGTCGACGGATGCGTCCGTGTCGATAGAGGGAACGGTGGGGCGGCCCAGCGACACCAACAGAAACACCGTGTCGCCCTTGGCGATTCGCGATCCGCCGGTGGGATCGGTGCCGATGAGAAGGTCGGTGTCCACCGAGTCGGAGTACGTTCCGCGCACAGCCGACTCGAGACCGGCGGCTTCCACGGCGCTCGTGGCACCGGTGGTGTCGAGCCCGTCCACCATCGGGACTGCGGTGTAACGACCCGAGCCCATCCACCATCCGCCGAAGCCGACCAGTACGGCGAGCAGGGCGACAACGAGCAGCCAGACGACGATCGCTCGGCGCGAGCGTTGGCGATCGGCGTCGAAATCGGGGAACTCGTAGTGCCTTCTGCCGGTCGGGGGTGGCCCGGCGGGCGGCGGATCGGTGATGTCGGAGCCGTGGTCGATGCCTCGGGACGTGGGCGAGGTGACCACTCGGGTGTGCTGCACCCCGTCTCGAGGGGGCTGGGGCGGCGAATTGTCCACGACCTGGGTGCGAGCGGCCGGCGGACGGCCGCCTGCGACCGTCGTCGGTGCGCCGGCTGCGGCCGAGCTCAGATGTTCGGCCGAGCGCTTGGGCGCGGGCACTCGGTACTCGGGCAGCGCGAGCGCCGACGCGGCAGCGCGCAGAGCGCGGGCCATGTCGTCGGCATTGCGGTACCGGTGTTCCGGGGCGCGAACGGTGGCGCGTTGGACCACCTCGTCGAATTGCGGGGGTACGCCCGCGATGAGAGTGGAAGGGAGCGGTACGTCGTTGTCGATGCGCTGGTAGGCGATGGACAGTGAAGTATCGCCGGTGAACGGTGTGCGTCCGGTCAGTAGCTCGAACAACACGACACCGACGCCGTAGACGTCGCTGCTCGCGGACGCGGAGCCGGTGGTGACCTGCTCGGGAGACAGGTACGCGGCGGTGCCCAGAATCACACTGCTCGACGTCACGGTGGAGGCTGCGATGGCTCGGACGAGACCGAAGTCGGCAATCTTCACGTCGCCGTCGTCGCTGATCAGAATGTTCTCGGGCTTGATGTCGCGGTGCACCAGACCGGCTCGGTGGGCCACTGCGAGCGCGTCGAGAACCGGTCGGATGACGGCCGCTGCAGCGTGCGGGGGCATCGGTCCACGCTCGCGCAGTAGTTCACGCAGAGTTCCGCCCTCGACGAGTTCCATGACGAGGAAGGCGTGTTCGCCGTCGCGCCCGTGGTCGTAGACGGCGACGAGGCCGGGGTGACTGAGCCTGGCCACGGCCCGAGCCTCGAACTCGAAGCGCTGGACGAACTGCGGGTCCTCGGCGAACTTCGGATCCATGATCTTCACCGCGACGGGGCGGTCGAGCCTGGTGTCGAGTCCGCGGTAGACCGTCGACATACCGCCGCGCGCGATCGGTGCGTCTATTCGGTACCGACGATCGAGCATCGAACCCGGTATCACCGAACCTCCCCTCGTCGTCCATTGATTTCCGGCCTTCGGTGCCGGATGCTGAAGTCGATCGTATCGGTGCCGGAGATGCCGACCGACGATCGTGGATCGTGTCCTCGGTCCCGACCGACCCGGATTCTGCGCTTTTGAAGTCTGGACGCCGGACCCGTTAACGTTACCTGCGTGAGTGCCATTCCCTATGCCGACGACGTGCTCGATCCGTCGGTGTCTTTGCTGCAGTTCGCCGATGTCGCGAAGATCCTCGACATCCCCAAGACCCGCGTCGAACAGCTCGTCCGAGATCGCCAGTTGCTCGCCCTGAAGCGTTCGCGCGTGCCCGGTGTGCCGGAGCAGTTCCTCGACACGAGCAAGGGCACCATCGTCAAGGGGCTTCCCGGTCTGCTGGCCGTGCTGCACGACGGCGGTTACGAGGACGAGGAAATCCTGCGGTGGCTGTTCACCGAGGACGAGAGCCTGCCCGGTGCACCTGTCGCCGCTCTGCACGGCGACCTGATGCGCGAAGTGATCAGGCGCGCACAGGCGATGGCCTTCTAGCGAACCGTCGCGCGCTTCCAGCCGGTGACGGCGAACTGCGGAAGCGCGATGCGCGCTCGGGTCAACTGCGGCACCGTCGCGCGTTGGGAGAGCACGCGGTAGCCCTGTGACTCGACCTCTGCGAGGATGCGGCCGTACAGGATCGACGCCGTGCGCATCGACGGTCGCACTCGCGGATCCAGCATCTCGATGCCCGCATCGGACGTGCGGTAGATCGAGCGGGTGACGGCGATCAGGTGCGCGAGAGCGCGGGTGACCCTGGCATCGACATTCCCCGTGGTGCGGCACCACCGGAGTAGTTCTTCGTCGACGCCGAACGCCGCGAGTTCGTCGGTGGGCAGGTAGATGCGGTCGCGATCGAGGTCCTCACCCATGTCTCGGATGAAGTTGGTGAGCTGGAACGCCTCGCCGAGGGCTGCGGCGGGCGGCTCGGCCTCCGACCGCTCGACGACGGTTCCCAGGATCGGCAACATCTGCAGTCCGATGACCGCAGCGGAGCCGTACACGTACTCGCGCAACTGCTCCATCGTGCGGTAGCGGGAGACGAACATCGGGCTTCCCGGAATGTCCATGCGCATCGAGTGCATGAACGCGAAGAAATAGTCGTGCGGAATGTCGTAGCGCGCCACGGTGTCGCACAACGCGCTCAACACTCGATCGGACACGCTGTCGGACAACGGTTTTCCCGCCAACGCGTCGCGCACCCGGGATTCGATCACGTCGAGTTCGACGATGCGACGGGCGTTGAGCTCGTCCGACCCCACGGCGATGTCGGTGCCCTCGAGGTCGACGATGTCGTCGACCATCCGGGCGAACCCGTACAGCGCATGCACGCCTGCGCGCTTGTCGGTGGGGAGCAGGCGCGTGGCGAGGAAGTACGTCTTGCCGTGCTGGGCGTTGAGTTCGCGACAGATGCGGTATGCCTCGTGCAGCTCCGGATCGATACCGTCCAGTTCTTTCATCACGCGGGCCTTCATGATGTGGATTCGTCTCCGGTCGGTTCCGTTGCTGGGGTCCTGGGCGCGTTCGGTACGGCACGGTGTTCCCTGGATCGGTCCGATCGTAAACGCAGCGGATCGACGCGCGTCAGGGCCAGAGCCGCGACGACCGCGGCGAAGATCGCCAGTGCGACGTGCCCGAAGGTGTACAGGCCGATCGATCCATCGGGTTGGAAGACGAGCATGAGCCACGTCGACAGACCCGTCAGGATCATCAGGGTCGTACGCGAGAGTGCGAAGCCTGCGGCGATCGCCAACGGCCACGAGTAGTACCAGGGCAGGGCTGCGGGGGAGAGGACGACGGTGGCCACCAGGGCGATCAGGATGCCCTTGACCGCATCGCGTTCTGATCTGCGACCCAACCACCAGGCCACCGCGAGAACGACCACCAGTGCGATCGCGCACAGCAGACGGGTGACGTCGAGAACGGGTCCGAGGCGCAGATCGAGGAACCATGATGTGCTGACGGTCACCAGGTGCGCCAGGATCGTGGGGAGCGAGAGCCAGTTGATGATCTTGGCCGATCCGGAAAGAGCGGTCAGCCAACCGATTCCGACTCCGGCGATCACCGATGCCACGGCGAACACGGCGACGAAGACGGCGGCTCCGATTCCTGCGGTCTTGACGAATGCCAGGCCGGGCGCCATCGGCGTTCGACCCTCCGCCCGCGCCTTCTCTCGCAGATGGATCATCCAGATCCACACCAGGAAAGGCAGCGCCAGGCCTGCTGTGGCCTTGATCGCCACCGCGATCGCGACCAGTGCGATGCCGCCCACGTGTCTGTGCTCGAGCGTCAGCACGATCCCCGCGGTCATCAGGCCGACCATGAGCAACTCGTTGTGCACTCCGCCGATCAGGTGGATCAGCACCAGAGGGTTGAGGACGGCGAGCCACACCGCGGTGGTCGCTCGGCCGCCGAGGTGCTTCGCCAGCCGCGGAACCGCCCACATCATCAGAGCCAGACCGGGCAGCATCGTCAGGCGCAGCAGCATGGTTCCGGCGATGACGTTGTCACCGGTCAGGCTGGTGATTCCGCGACCGAGCAGCAGGAACAACGGGCCGTACGGCGCAGTGGTGGTGGTCCAGACATTGCTGACGTTGTCGAGCAGAACTCCTGGATTGGCAACGGGTCCAACGGCATACGGGTCGAAACCGTCGCGGAGCAGTGCGCCCTGAGCCAGGTAGGAGTACGCATCGCGGCTGAACATCGGCACCGACAGCAGCAGCGGTGCGGTCCATGCCGGGACGACCCAGCGCAGTTCGCCCACGGTGGTGCGGCCGTGCAGGGTCGCGCGGCCGAGCCGAACCCATGCGGTGATCATCAGCAGGACGCCGACCCACACGATGATGGTCGAGAGTACGAATCCGTGACCGAATCGCAGCCACGACAGGTGCATCTCCTCGAGCAACGGATCGCGTCGGCGCACACTGCCCGCGCCGAATCCACCGAACACGATGCAGACGGCACCGACCACACCGAGCAGTGCGGCTTTGCCCTCGGGACTGCGCAGGAAATTGCCCGTTGCGGTCAGTCTGGACGGTCGTCGCGAAGCCGAGGGCGGGGGGCCGCCGTCCGACGATCGATCCTCGGAGGTGGAGTGCGACGAGATCGAAGACATTGCCGCCTGCTCCTCCTCTGCAACGAGTTGTGGGTCGAGATCTGTACGCCGGACGATGGTTCACGCCGATCGCCGAACGATCATGGTCGCAGCAATGAGCGCGACCGGCAAACGATCGCGCTCAGCTTAGTTGGTCGACGCAGTGAATCGAACGAACCTACCGTCCGGTGGGCCCCGTCACCCGCTCTGCGGCGAGCTTTCCGGACACCAGAACAGTGGGAACGCCCACTCCCGGCGTGGTGCCCGAGCCTGCGAGAACCACGTTCTCGAGCCCGGCGACCATGTTCTTGCGTCGGAACGGCCCGGTCTGCCTGAACACGTGGGCGGACGAGAACGGAGAGCCCTCGATCATGCCCTTCTGCGCCCAGGTCTCGGGTGTGTCGATGTGATCGAGCGTGAAGCCGTCGAGCAGACCTTTGTATCCCCGAGCTTCCAGCGTCGTCAGGATCTCGGTGAGGTACGGCTGCGCCAGCTCGCCCCACGGCAGTGGAGCACTGTCGAGGTTGGGGCACGGTGCGAGGATCGACACCGGCTCGCTGCGCACTCCGCCACGCACCACTTCGAGATCGGGATCGCTCACCGACGGTCGGGTGATGAGCAGGGACGGATCGGCCATCAGGGATCCCTTGCCCGATCGTGCGGTGATGCGGCGGAAGGTCTCGGCCCATTCGTCGCCGAAGTCGATGGTGTGGTGCGCGCGGGCCGGCCACGTCGCCGTCAGCTCGACGGGAACGGTTCCGTGCGCGACGACCGCCGACGGTGACACCACGCCGTATCCGTTCCGTCGGCCCTTCTTGGACACCGACGCTCGGTCGAGCAGTCGATCGACCACGGGCAGGTCGGCAGTGAGAACGAGTGCGTCGCAGGCGATTCGACTGCCGGCTGCGGTGACGACGGAGTCGGCACGGCCTCGGTCGACGGTGATGTCGACGATCTCGGTGCCGAGTTCGAGCGTGCCGCCTGCGGTGACGAACGCGTCGGCCATGGCCTTGGCGATGGCCGCCATGCCGCCTTCGGGGAAGAACACCCCGAGGGAGGTGTCCATGTGTGCGATCGCTCCGTAGACCGCAAGGGCCTTCTGGGGTGCCATCCCTGCGTAGAGCGCCTGGAACGTGAACACGCGGCGTAGGCGGGTGTCCTTCAGGAACTTGTCGACGCGGGGCCCGAGACGGCCGAAGCCGCCCAGCTTGGTGAGCGTCGCGGTGTCGGAGATCGCAGCCTTCGATCCCACGAGATCGAGCGGTGAATCGAAGTTCGAGTCGATGAAGCGGTCGAACTCGGCGTCGAAGATGTCGGCGAGCCAGCGCCGCAGTTCGCGATATCCCTGCGCCTCGGCGGGGCCGCAGGTGCGTTCCACCTCGGCCGCCATGGCTTCGGGATCGGAGTAGACGTCGATGGACGTGCCGTCGGCGTAGCGCGTGTGATAGGACGGCGACAGTGTGGTCAGCCGAATCGGCGGCGTGGTCGACTCGAAGTCCGCACCCACGGCGGCGAGCGCCTCGAGCACCAGGTTCGGCATCGTCAACACGCTCGCACCGTTGTCGATGTCGTACAGGTGCGATCCGTCGGCGTCCGATACCGGGTACACCCCGACTCGGCCGCCCACGGTCTCGTCACGCTCGACGATGGTGACTTTCCTGCCTGCCCCCAGCAGATGCAGACCGGCGGCCAGACCGGCCAATCCCGCTCCCACGACGACGACGGTGTCGGTGGTGCCGGAGACCGTGCGGATCGAAGACATGACGCTCTCTTTCAGTACTGCCGTTGGATGGCGGCGGTTGCCATGGCGCGTAGGTGCGCCGCAGCGACCGGTTCGATCGAACTGTTGTCGAGGGCTGCGACCGCCCGGGTTCCGAGCTCGTCGATCTGCTTCTCGACCGCGTCCACTGCGCCGAGTTCGACGAGAATGGAACGGATGTCGGCCACTTCGTTCGCGTCGAGTTCGGTTCCGAGGCTGGCTCTGATCGTGGCTGCACGATCCGGCCGGGTCTCGTCCGCCTTCTGCAGTGCCAACGCGATCAGCACGGTGCGTTTGCCCTCGGTGATGTCGTCGCCCGACGGTTTGCCGGTCACCTCGGGATCGCCGAACACTCCGAGGAGGTCGTCGCGCAGCTGGAACGCGATTCCGATGTCTGCACCGAAGTTGCGGTAGGCCGAGATCAGGTTCTCGTCGGCATCGGCGAGAGCTGCGCCCAGATGCAGCGGCCGCTCGACGGTGTACGCAGCTGTCTTGTAGCGGTTGACGCGCATCGCAGCCTCGACACTCTCGTCGGTGCCTGCCTCGGCTTCGATGTCGAGCAACTGGCCGCCGAGAACCTCGGTGCGCATCGCCGACCACACCGGCTGGACTCGCCGCGCGGCATCGGCGTCGATACCGGACTCGCGCAGTAGATCATCGGCCCAGCACAGGGCGAGATCGCCGACGAGGATGGCTGCCGATTCACCGAAATGGTCCGCGCCACCGGACCAGCCCGCGTCCCGGTGGCGCTGGGCGAAGCCGACATGCACGGTCGGGAAACCACGTCGCGTGCTGGAGGAGTCGATGATGTCGTCGTGGATCAGGGCGCAGGCCTGGATCAGTTCGAGAGCCGAACACGCCCGCAGCACTGCGTCCGCACGGGCACCGGTGGATTCACCGCCTGCACCGAGCCACGCGGTCCAGGCGAACGCGGGGCGCATGCGCTTGCCGCCACGAAGCACGAACGCCTCGAGATCGGCCACCGCAGCGGGATAGCCGCCGCCCACGGTGTCGACTACACCTCGGCGTGAGGCGAAGAACTCGGCGAGGGTCGCATCGACGGCCGTGCGCATCGCCTTGGGGTCGTTCGCGGCGGCGGGTGTGTCGACTACGGGCGAAGAAAAGTCTCCGGACAGGACGATCCTCCAAGGTTGCTGTGGATTACATGAATTCTGAATCCCACAGTAATGGCCGTGCAAGCCCTGGACCGACGTGCAGCGAACATCTGTCGTCAGGGAGGCCCGACGGGCTTCGTTGGGGCGCAACCTATGATCTTCGGGTGAGCGAAGATTCCGTCAGGGGGCGGTCGAGTCGAGGATTCGTGACGAGGACACCGTCCATCGTCGACCGACTACGGACAGAACCCGAGGCCAGGATCCCGTTCTCGGTGGAGTTCTCGCCTCCACGAGACGAGGCCGCCGAGGCCAGGCTGTGGCGGGCGGTTCGTGAGTTCGAACAACTTCAGCCGGCATTCGTGTCGATGACCTACGGCGCAGGCGGTTCGACCCGCGATCGCACGGTGCGCGTCACCGGGCAGATCGCCGAGGAGACCACCCTCCTTCCTGTGGCGCATCTCACTGCTGTCTCGCACAGCGTGGACGAGTTGCGATCGATGGTCGGGTCGTACGCGGACCGCGGCATCACCAACATTCTCGTACTGCGCGGAGATCCCCCCGGAGATCCACTCGGCGACTGGGAGAAGCATCCGGACGGAGTCGAATACGCGGAGGAGCTCGTCCGGCTGGTACGCGATCTCGGCGACTTCCACGTCGGCGTTGCGTCGTTCCCCGAAGGACACCACCGCGCTGCCGACCTCGAGCAGGACACTCGCTGCCTGGTCGGCAAGTTGCGGGCGGGTGCGGAGTACTCGATCACCCAGATGTTCTTCGATGTGGACGACTACCTGCGCCTACGGGATCGCGTGTGCGCGTTCGACGCCGAGCAGGGTGCCAAACCGATCATTCCCGAGATCATGCCCATCACCTCGCTTCGGTCGGTTCGTCGGATGCTCGAGCTCTCGGGCACGACGCTCCCGTCGCACCTGGACGAGAAGTTCACTCGCGCCGCCGGATCCGGTCCTGAGGAGGACCGCGCCGCCGTCCGCGAGGTGGGCATCGAACTCGCCACGAACATCGGTGAGCGCCTGATCTCCGAGGGCGCGCCCGGATTGCACTTCATCACCCTGAACTTCGCGCGCGCGACGCGTGAGGTGCTGAGCAACCTGGGGCTTGCGGCCGCGCGAGTGTGAGACGGGTCAGGGCTGCGGAGCGGGCATCGGGCGCGACTTCCACGACAGCGAGCCACGACGCCTGCGCACGTGGGATTCCGCGACGAGTCCGACGAACGCGAGAATCGACACCGGGTGCAGAGCCGCGTCGAGTGCGTCGCCCACCCCGAACCGCGACCCCACCTCGCGCCGCCGTGTCGACAACCGAGACACCGTACCGGCGAGGTACCCGGCGAATCCGAGGCGACGCGCGCGACCCGAGGACGTGAGCGCCGTGATCGGGGGCAACACGTACACAGCGGTCAGTGCCAGGGCCGCCGCAGCCGAACCTGCCGGTCCACCGAACTCGTTCCACAGCCACCTGCTGTAGCCGGATCGAAGTTCTGCCGCCGATCGATACATCCGGCAGCGGACGAACCCCGCACCCGACGCCACCGCCGTCGAGAATCCACGCCGACGCAGAGCACGTGCCAGATCGAGGTCCTCGGTCGCGCTCGCGGCGACGCAACCGTGGCCCCCGATGGCGCGATAGGCGGCGGCATCGAAAGCCATGAACTGCCCGCAGGCGACCGCCATCGACGGTGCGAGCGTCGCGTTGCCCAGAGGGACGGGAAGCGTGGACATCCACGACCATGCGAGCAACGGCTGGACGAGTCGCTCGACGGTGCTCTCGGCCAGTTGCTCCGGCCACGGGCACAGCAGGGAGGCGCCGCGCCTTCGCAGCATCCGGGCGGCTGCCGCCACGGCCTCCGGTTCGAGTCGCACATCGGCATCGACGAACACGATCAGCGACGTCATCGGGTCGTCCTCGTCGGCCAGCCTCGCGAGTTCGGCGCACGCAGCTGCCTTGCCGGTCCAGCCGGCCGGGGGAGCGACACCGGAGGTCACGATGCGAATCCTCGGATCACCGTCCGCAGCCGCACGGGCAGCGGCCGCCGTTCCGTCGGTCGAGTCGTCGTCGAGAACGATCACTCGCAGATCCGTGCACGATCGTTGCCGCGCGAGATCGCCGATCAGCGCAGGCAGCGTCGCGACCTCGTTACGGGCGGGAATGCAGACCACGACGCGCTCGGTGACGGCCTGCTTCGGGGAGCGCAGGCTCGGCATGAACCGCGAGTTGAACACGGACACCGCGGCCGACGCCGTTGCGAGAACGCTTGCGGTCGCCGTCGTGCGCGCGAGCAAGCCGTCCTTCACGCAGACGTTCTGTCGGTGGAGCTTCCGGACTCGGTACCGCGCGACCCGCGGACCCGCAGCGGTGGATTGCGCGAGACCCACGCCATGGCCCCGACGATGGCCGCGACGCCGACGGTCACGCCGCCCACGATGCCGGCCCAGCCGGCGAAGCTTCGGGTGTTGGGATCGGGATAATTGACCTCGGCGCGCATCGAGGTGACCTCTCCTGCCGGCAACTTCCACGAAATCGAGTTGTCGCTCTCGCGGGTGCCGTTGGTGGTGCCGATGCGGGCCGGGAACGCGATGGTGAACTGTACGTCCGAACCCTGAGCCGGAACGGAGGACAGATCGGCGTTGCCTGCCAGAGTGACGGTGTCACCGGAGCGCTGCAGCGTCAGCTGGAACGAACCGGCCGCGTTCTGGAAGATCGAGCCGAGGGTCTGCACGTCGCCGAACGAGAGATCGTCGAAGATGGCCTGCGACCCGACGTATCCGTCCTGGCTGTACGGCTCGACGCGAACCTTGTCCTCGATCGAGGAGGGAACCACCAGTTCGGGACCGGTGTCGGAGTCCGATGTCGGCACTGTGGCGGCCACGATCTGACCCGCGACGCGGTCGTTCGCCGACACGCCCATCGTGACCTGCACGCGCAGGCAACCGGCCAGCATCGGCGCGACCAGCAGCGCCAGTGCGACCACCGAGAGAACACGGCGGCGGTGGGTTCGATGAGATGTTCGCGATGTCGACTGCACAGCGACATCGTGCCAGGGCATCGAGGTGATGTCAGTCGGCAGGGGTTGTCAGCGAGGCGTGTCGGTACCGGAGCGATCGACCGTCGCACGCGGCTCGGACCCGAGTGGTCGACCGCGACGGGCATTCCATGACAGACGGACATTCCACAACAGCGGGATACCGACGACGCCCATGACGACGAACCCGTACACCGCCGAGTACCTAAGTTCCGGACCGTCGAGGAACACCGCGTGCGCGAGCGCCGATCCGAGCCACGTCCACAGGAACAACCCGATGGGCACCGTGTCGTCGGATGGCTGTGGGCGACCGACGGCGCGGTCGAGCGATTCCATCACCGCAGCCATCAGCGTGGCCACCACCAGCCAGCCGAGGTAGTTGGTCAGCGGAATCGACGGCACACCGGGCAGCCCGACGGAACCGGCGGTCCAGGTCCACTGTCCGTCGGTGACCATCTGAGGATCGAGGTAGAGGTCCCAGCCGACCATCCCCACCGCCACTGCCACGATTCGGAGTGCGGTGGCGCGCGCCTGCGTCGTGTCGAGACGGCGAACGACGAAGGTCACGGCGCACCAGATCGGGTAGAACCCGGCCGTCCACGCCAACGGAACCACGACCGGCACCTCGAACAGGCTCGGGCCCAATCGATTCTGCGCGTAGAAGTACTCGCCGAACGGGATGCCGGTTGCCGTGCCGACGAGCTCGGACGCGAACCCGGTACCTGCGGTCACGACGACGAGAATGGTGGCCCACACGACGCCGCGGTTCAGCGCCGCGTGCAGGATCGACGCGAGCGCGAGCAGGGCCACCACCGCCACCGTCACCACGTCCCTTGTCGATCCCGATACCAGTGGATAGACGATCTGGCAGCCGACAGCGGCGGCAGCCACGACGATCGGCACAACCTTCATTCCCGTTTCCTTCCGAAGAACGTGCGACGGCGGGCTGCGCGGGCGTCGGCGATCGCGATTCGCGCCGCCGACCGACCACTGGCCGCAGTGACCCCTCCGCCGGGGTGGGTCGATGCGCCGGTGAGATAGAGCCCGTCGGCACCGGGGACCCGATGTCCGGCCAGTTGAGGGTGTGGTCGCCACATCATCATCTGGTCCAACGACATGTCCAGGTGCATGATGTTGCCTCCGATCAGACCGAGCTCACGCTCGATGTCCGGCGGCGATTGAACGAACCGATCCAACACCGATCCCGCGAAACCGGGTGCGTACCGATCCAGTTCGGCCACGATCCGGTCCGCCTCGAACTCGGCCAACGAGCGCTCGCCCGGAACGTTCGATCGCCATTGTCTGCCGTCGGCGAGGGTGTGGGGATGCCACTGCGACCACAGTGAGATCTGGTGCTGTCCCGGCGGCGCGATGGTGGGATCGAGTGCGCTGAACGACATTCCCAGGACGGCCGGGGTGGGCGGCAGGTCGCCGGCGAGCGCGTGCCCGTGCGCCAACCGCAACTGGCTGCGGTCGCGTACCAGCAGCGCCAGACCGTGGGTGCCGTCCTCGATCCGGTCCGCACTCGGGTACGCCGGTAGGGCGTCGGTGGCCAGTCTGACCGCGGTACCGATCCCGGGCCCCACCCGAATCGTGCTGCGCCACCGGGTGATCTGCGCCGAGTCGTGTCCGCCTGCTTCGAGGAGGTCGAGGGTGGTCACGATGTGGCAGCCCGCCACGACTACACGGCTGTCGATCTCCCGTCCCGACGCGGTCCTGGTGGTCCAGCCGTGTGGCCGGCGTACGAGCGAGGTCACGGCGTCGCCGAGTGTCAGTTCGGCACCGTCGCGCTGCAGCCGAGCGATCATCGCCTCGGTCAGTGCGCCGCTGCCGCCGACCGCGCGGCCCGGCGGAAGGGTGTGCATGAGGGCAGCGAATCCGACCATCGGTGCGGTGCCCGGCTCGGACATCGGCGGACCCGACTGCGCGCCGAACCACGCGAGGGCGGCCTTGAGTCGTTCGCTCGAGAACATCTCGTCCAGCAGGGAATCGCCGGTGGCGAGAAATTCACGCGACAGCATGCTGCCGCCGTCGGGCGCGCCGAGGCCCCAGAAGGATCGGAGCAGTTTCGGGCCGGTCGGTGGCCCACCGAAGGCACGCATGGTGCGTTCGCTGCGGGGGCCCCAGACGGAGACGAAGGTGCGGTAGGCGCGGGCGTCGGCTGCGCCGCAGGCGGCGGCGATGGAGTCGCAGGTTCGGTCGAGGTCGCGATGGAAGACGATGCCGCGTTCGTCGGTGTCGACGGCTCCCGGCGCGAAGGCCCAGGGATCGCAGTCGATGTAGCGCAGTCCGAACTCGGCGAGTCCGAGCTCCTCGATGATGCCGGTGTGACGAATCATGATGTGCGCCGACGAACCGCGGTCGACACGGTGGCCGGGAAAGCGTTCCACCGTCGAGACCGCGCCGCCCGCGACGGTGTCGCGCTCGAGAACCTCCACCGACATACCGGCATCGGTCAGATAACAGGCAGAGGTCAGGGCATTGTGGCCGGAGCCCACCACCACAGCATCGATCACGCCTTCAGGCTACTGGCCCGTCGAGAGGCAACCGGCGGCCCAGGACTGCGAAGGGGCGTCGGTCGCCGGCGAAGGTGAAGTCGCGCAGCACGTCCTCGAACCCGAGCCGCCGGTACAGCCGCCAGGCTCGGTTGTCCTCTCCCACGACCTCCGGTGTGGACAACATCACGTTGTCCGCGGAGACGCCGCCCAGCAGTCGGCTGCACAGTCGTCCGCCGAGCCCGTGGCCCTGAGCGCTCGGGAGGACGTGCAACTCGGTGAGTTCGAAGTAATCGTCGAGCGTGGCCTCGACACTGTGCGGGGAATGCCCCGTGCGCCGCAAGCCGTCGCGCACCTGCTGATGCCACCACTGGTGCGCGGCACCGTGGTAGCCGTATGCGACGGCCACCAGCGAATCCGGCTGGTTCGGGTCGGTGTTCGGGAGCAGTGCACCGACTGCTCGCCAGCCCGGCCGGTGCAGATGTTCGCTCCACATCGGTGCCCTGCTCTGTTCGGTTCCACGCGGATAGCCCATGGCCTCGACGTAGATGGACAGTGCCTCGAACAGCCGCTGGCGGAATTCCGGGGGCGTCAGATCGACCAGGTACGGCGTTGTCTGCGCATCGGTGACGACTGTTCTCAACCTTTCTTCGGCAACTTGTCGGTGGGCACAGCTATATTGAATGTGTCGAACGGGTGTTCGACAATCGGGGCCGAGTGCGCCGGTGGCTTCGGCTCGGATCGTCGAGACGGATTCTCCGGAGTTCGACTGTAAGGCTTCGCCACGGTTCCGGCCGCGTCAGGTACGCGCCGGAGATTCGAACTGGAGGTGTTCGAGTATGACGATCACGAAGGCATTCGATGCCGGAGTGCGGTCGCCGGTGTCGCGTCAGGCTCAGGTTCTGCTGGGTCGAGCCGATGCCCTGCTGTCCGAGTCCATCGGGGAGAGCGATGTCGGAGATCGATTTCTCGGGAGCTACGCCGCCGCGTTGAAAGGTGCGGCAGCTGTGCTGGCGTCGCTGCCGAATTCGATCGGAGCACGTCCCCGTTCACGCAGTGCATGGGTGCTGATGGCCAAGGCGGCACCGGATCTCGCTGTCTGGGCCGACTATTTCGCGTCCTTCTCGGCCACGCGGGCCGCGGTCGAGGCCGGCGCGTCGAGCACGATCGCCGATCTCGATGCCGACGATTTTCATCGGCACGTCGGTCGTTTTCTGAACTCGGTCGAGGATCGACTCGGCGGGCAGGCTCGATTCGCGTCCGTCGATCCGATGACTGCACCCTTGTCGGCGTAGCTCATCGAGCTGGACGCCGCGTGACAATCGCCACGTCATACGGTGTTCGCTCGGAGTTTTCGGGACGTCCGTCTCCAAAACTTCGGTGTTTCTCAGGAACACATCGACCGAGTAGGTGGTAAGCGGCCGATTCAGCTCGTATCATCGACAGCAGGTAGCCGCCAAGGTCAGCTTCCCGTCGTTTCGCAACCGAAATGACCTTCAATATCTGTGCAGGGGGAGGTACCGTGCCACTCTCCGAGCACGAGCAGCGCATGCTCGATCAGATCGAGAGCGCTCTCTACGCCGAGGATCCCAAATTCGCGTCTCATGTGAGGGGCGGTCGCGTACGCGCGGCGTCGAGCAGGAGGCGCTTTCAGGCTGCCGCGCTGTTCGTAGTGGGACTCGTGTTGCTCGTCGCCGGTGTTGCATTGTCGACGAACAGTCTGGCTTTTCTCGTCGTCAGTCTCATCGGTTTTTTGTTCATGTTCGGTGCCGGGGCACTGTTCTTGTTCGGCGGTTCCAACAAGGGAGCCGCAGCGTCGCAGGACGAAGGCAGCACAGCCAACGATGCTGCCGAACCGTCCGGGCGTAGTACCGGGCAGAAATCGAAGGGTGGTCGCAAGGGCGGCAGCTTCAGCTCTCGCATGGAAGATCGGTTCCGTAAGAGGTTCGAGCAGGAGTAGTCGACCGGGTTCGACGGACCGCTACCGGCTCGTCTCCACAACTTCACGCGTCAACGTAGAACAGCATCTCACCTTCGGGTGAGGTGCTGTTGTCGTTTCTGCCCTCGGACGGACGCCGCCGAATCGCCCGTAGCCCTCCGCTTAGCGTCGAGGGCCGGCTCGGTCGTCCCCGCGCACGGGAGTTCTGGGATGCCTCCCCGACATCCCCCACTTTCACCCACAGTCCCCACTTCTCCCCACCCCGGCCCCACTGGAGGGTCGAGATCTGCGTTCGTTCACCACGCCCGATGCCGAGGTGCTGGTCAGGCGGCTTCAACGATGGACTCGAGCGCTGTCGCTCCCGAATCGAACCGGTGATGTCGCCCGCGGCGTCACGGCCGACGACACCGATCTTGTGCACCCTGAGCTGCATGAATGCCATTTTGGTCAAAGTTTTCCGGCCGTGGATGGTTCGAAGTGGGGGAGAGTGGGGTAAAGTGGTCCGCAGCGGAGAGTCGAGGCTGGAGGTGGCGAGTGTTTCTCGGTACCTACACGCCGAAGCTCGACGACAAAGGTCGACTCACGTTGCCGGCCAAGTTTCGGGACGCGCTTGCAGGAGGAGTCATGGTGAGCAAGGGGCAGGATTTCAGCCTCGCTGTCTACACCGCGGCGGACTTCGCGGAGCGTTCACGGAAATTGACGGCGGCTTCTCGTGCCAACCCCAAAGCCCGTGCCTACGTTCGTCAGTTCTTTTCGGGAACCGACGAACAGCGGCCGGACGGACAGGGTCGTATCACCATCAGTCCCGAGCATCGCCGCTATGCGGGGCTCGAACGAAACTGCGTGGTGATCGGTTCGATGGACTTCATCGAAATCTGGAACGACGAAGCGTGGGCGCGCTACTCCGCTGAGAACGAGCAGGATTTCTCCGACGCTTTCGACGAGTCCCTCGGAGGGATCTTGTAGCCCCAACCAGGTCGCCTGCGAGTGCAGCGAGGCCTCTGCCCGATCAGAACCCTGACGTTCTTCCCCAACGCCAGGTTTCGCAGATCAGGACCCTGACGTTCTTCCCCAACGCCAGGTTCCCTATCGGACAGGGACCTCGATGCATTCGCATCGGCTTCGGTGGGCGACCCGCACGGCCCGGACCCGGGCGAGAAGTACGTACGCGCGACCGGGAGGAACCATGACGGAGGGCACCGGACCGGACGACAACGAGTCGTCCGCCGACCGAACCCACCGTCGATCCGCAGGTCCGGTCCATGTTCCGGTTCGACTCGAACGAGCCGACGAATTGCTCGGACCCGCACTCGAATCCACCGGCGACACCCGAGTCATGATCGACGCAACACTCGGACTCGGCGGTCACGCCGAGCACTTCCTGCGGACCTATCCGCACCTGCATCTCATCGGACTCGACCGTGATCCCGACGCGCTCGAGCTGGCCGGAGCCAGGTTGGCTCCGTTCGCCGACCGAATCACGTTGGTGCACACGACCTACGACGGCATCGCCGACGCGCTCGACGAGGCAGGCCTGCCTGCGGTCGATTCCGTTCACGCCATCCTGTTCGACCTCGGAGTGTCGTCCATGCAGTTGGACGAGTCCGATCGCGGATTCGCGTACTCCGTCGACGCCCCACTGGACATGCGAATGAATCCGACCGTGGGAATCACCGCCGCAGACGTGCTCAACACGTACTCGCACGGCGACATCGCCCGGGTTCTCAGCACTTACGGCGAGGAACGATTCGCCGGCAAGATCGCCTCGGCTGTACTGCGTCGACGAGAGCACACGCCCTTCACCACGAGCGGCCCGTTGGTCGAATTGCTCTATGCCGCAATCCCGGCCGCGACGCGGCGCACCGGCGGACACCCTGCCAAGCGCACTTTCCAAGCACTGCGCATCGAGGTCAACGGTGAACTGGATTCGTTGAAGGCGGCGGTCCCTGCCGGGCTCGACGCGTTGGCTGTCGGCGGCCGGGTGGTCTTCATGTCTTATCAATCGCTCGAAGATCGAGTTGTCAAGCAGGAGTTGGCACCTCGGATCAAGTCGCGCAGTCCCGAGGGGCTGCCGGTCGAGCTACCCGGAATGGGTCCGGAGTTTCGGCTCCTGACCAGAGGTGCCGAGCGTGCCTCGGATGCAGAAATCGACGTCAACCCACGTTCGGCTCCGGTGAGATTGCGCGCCGCCGAACGGATTGCAAGGAGAGCGGAATGACGGTTCCAGGCACAACCGTTGGAACACAACGCAATCGGGTTCCAGCGCCGCGGCACGAACGTACGGGTAAGGGCGGTGGACGATCCGGTGCTGCACTGCGCGCATACGAGCGCAGGCAACAGCGCGCGTCGATCCACACCTCGGATTCTGCGCGTGGATCCGGAACCGGTGCGCGGCCTTCGTTGAACGGGAGCGCTATCGCAGCGCGAATTCCGTTCGTCGCCTTGATCATCGGCCTGCTCGCCATCGGTCTCGGTCTGACGTTGCTGCTGACCACTCGGTCCGCGGGCGACTCCTACGATCTCAGCGCCGCCAAGGCCGTCAATGCCGAACTGGCTCAGCAGCGGGCGTCGCTGCAGCGTGATGTCGAGTTGGCGGAGTCTGCTCCGGAGTTGGCGCGCAAGGCCGCCGAGCTCGGAATGGTCCCGGTGAAGAACTCTGCGCATCTCATCGTCGCGCCGGACGGCGGCGTCCAGGTCGTCGGTACCCCGGCTCCGGCCGACGGTGCACCGGTGGCACCACTCGATCCGGTATCGTCCGCGGCCGCAGGCGAGGGCACCGTCGCGAATCCGAGCACGCAGTCACAGCAGCAGCAGCAGACGCCGAGAAGCGCCTCGCAGCCCAATCGGACGTCGGGAACGATCGACACCCGTGCCGCCACGCCGAATACAAGCAATGGAGCTGGAAACACCGCGCTTGCTGAACAATTGGTTCCCATGAGCATCCCCTCGCTCGAAACACCTGCGGTCGAAGCCCCCGAGCCCACCGGCGAAGCAACGGGTGACGGGCAGTGACCAGGCCTTCGCCTGCTCCACGCCGTCGGCCGCCGAGCCGAAAGCGTCTCGACTCGTCCACCTTTCGGTTTCGCCACGGCACCGGCCGCGTTCTGATGTACCTGGCGCTCGCCGTCGCGGCGGCCCAGTTGCTGTGGATTCAGGGATTCGACGCGCCGAGGCTGTCGGCCGAGTCGGCGTCCCAACGCACCACCACGCTCGTCGATCCGGCGATGCGTGGATCCATCCTGGACCGGAACGGCAACCCGATCGCCTTCACGATGGAGGCCAAAGCGCTGACGTTCCAACCGGTTCGGGTTCGCAAGGAACTCGACGAGGCCCGGGCGAAGGACCCGACCGAACCGGAGACGGATCAGTACCTCGAGGACATCGCCGCGCGCATCCACAGCGACCTCGGCGATGTGATCAGCGAGAAGGACCTGCTCGCGAAGCTGAAGAGCAACGACGAATTCACCTACCTCGCCCGCGGGGTGGACGCCACCGTGGCGTCGAAGATCAGCAAGGATTTCAAGCAGGTAGGACTCGAGCGTCAGGACATCCGTGAGTACCCGGGCGGATCGCTGGCCGGGAACATCGTCGGTGCCACCGGATGGGACGGACACGGTCTGCTCGGTCTGGAGGATTCGCTCGACGCGACCCTGGCCGGAACCGACGGTTCGCAGACCTACGACCGCGGATCCGACGGCGCCGTCATTCCCGGAAGCTGGCGGGACAAGCAGCCGGCCGTGAACGGTTCGAGCGTCGAACTGACCATCGATGCAGATCTGCAGTACTACGTGCAGCAGCAGGTGCAGCTGGCGAAGGACCTGTCGGGAGCGAAGAACGCCTCGGCGTACGTGCAGGATTCGCACACCGGCGAGGTGCTCGCCATGTCGAACGACAACACCTTCAACCCCGGTATCGGGGTCGGCAACAACGAGCGCACCAAGGAAATGGGCAATCTGTCCGTCACCACGCCGTTCGAACCCGGTTCGGTGAACAAGATCATCACCGCGGCCGCAGCCATCGAGTACGGACTCACCACACCCGACGAGGTGCTGCAGGTACCGGGCAGCATCTTCATGTCCGGCGTGTCGGTCAAGGATGCGTGGGACCACGGCGTCGCGCCGTACACGTCGACCGGTGTGTTCGGTAAGTCGTCGAACGTCGGCACCCTCATGCTGGCGCAGCGCGTCGGGGAGGATCGCTACGCAGACATGCTCACCAGGTTCGGCCTCGGCCAACGCAGCGACGTCGGTCTGCCCGGCGAGAGCGCGGGAAACGTACCGAGCCGTGATCAGTGGTCGGGCGGCACGTTCGCCAACCTCCCCATCGGTCAGGGACTGTCCATGACGCTGTTGCAGATGACCGGGATGTACCAGGCCATCGCCAACGACGGAGTCCGCATCCCGCCGCGGATCGTCGAAGCGACGGTGGACGCCAACGGTCAGCGAACCGAGACCCAGCAGCCCGACGGTGTGTACGTCGTCAGTCCCGATACCGCGAAGACGGTCCGCAACATGTTCCGATCCGTCACCCAGGACGACACCGGAAATCAGCGCGGTACCGGAGTCGCTGCGGGCGTCGAGGGTTACCAGATCAGTGGCAAGACAGGTACGGCTCAGCAGGTCGACCCCGAGTGCAAGTGCTACTCGAACTCGAACTACTGGATCACTTTCGCCGGTATCGCGCCCGCGGACGATCCCCGCTACGTGATCGGAATCATGCTCGACGCCCCGACGCGCAGCGCGGACGGTTCGGGCGGTCAGTCGGCAGCACCGCTGTTCCACAACATCGCCAGCTGGATGCTGCAGCGGGACAGCGTGCCGATGTCCGCCGACCCCGGACCCAAGCTGGTTCTGCAGGCGGACTGAGATTCCGACCCGCCGGTTCGGGAGTCGGGGCGGCGACATGACTGTCCCGGACGCCGGTAATCTGACACATCGGCTCGTCCGTGTTCGTTCGGCTGTCGCCGCGGCGTGATCGAGCCGCGGCAGGCGCGCGGCCGGCAGTAGAGAGGAAGGGAGCAGGAGTGACTGTGTCATCGGATTCACAACCGGCTCCGGGTTCACGTCCGGCGCATCCACCACACACCGAAGTTCGGGAGGTGGCGTCCGCGGTCGGTGCAACGATCGGCGAGGGCGACCCCGCCGGTGTGAGCGTGACCGGTATCGATCTGCGAGCACAGTCCGTTCTTCCCGGCGATCTCTTCGCAGCACTGCCCGGATCTTCTCGACACGGTGCCGAGTTCGTCGCCGACGCGATCGAGCGTGGTGCGGTGGCGGTGTTCACCGACCCGGCCGGACTCGAGATCGTGCGGGGAGCGCTCGAAGGCACGGATCGACAGCTTCCGGTGCTCGTGCACGATCGTCCGCGCCAGGTGTTGGGGGCGGTCTCCGCTCTGGTGTACGGCAACCCGTCGTCGAAGATGACCGTCATCGGTATCACCGGTACGTCGGGAAAGACGACGACGTCGTATCTGCTCGAAGCCGGGCTGACCGCTGCCGGTCGTCGGTGCGGTCTGATCGGGACCATCGAGACACGTGTTCTCGGCCGGCACGTACCGAGCGCGCTCACCACTCCCGAGGCTCCGCAACTGCACGCGCTCTTCGCCGTCATGGTGGAGGAGGGTGTCGACACGGTGGTGATGGAGGTGTCCTCGCACGCGTTGTCCCTCGGCCGGGTCGACGGCACCCGTTTCGCGATCGGTGCGTTCACCAATCTTTCGCAGGACCACCTCGATTTCCACGATTCTCTCGAGGACTACTTCTCGGCCAAGAGTCGCCTGTTCGCGGCCGACTCGGCGGTTCGTGCCGACACCGCCGTCGTCTGTGTCGACGACGCGTGGGGCGTGCGGATGGCAGACATCGCTCGATCGGCCGGGTCGACCGTGGTGACCGCGTCGACCGGTGCCGAGTCGCAGTGGACGGTCTCGGACTGGGCCAAGCACGACGACGGCACGCAGTCGTTCACCGTCGCCGATCCCCAGGGGGCTTCGCTTCCGGTCTCGGTCCGGTTGCCGGGTCGCTACAACGTCGCCAACACCGTCCTCGCGTTGGCGACCTGCGCTGCGGCCGGGGCCGATGTGCGCAGCGCTGTGGCCGGGGTCGCGACGGTCGACGTGCCGGGTCGCGTGCAGCGGATCGATCGTGGACAGAACTTCCTCGCGGTGGTCGACTACGCGCACAAGCCTGCGGCCGTCGAGGCCGTGCTGGCGACGCTGCGCGAGTCCTCGCGCGGACGGATAGCGGTTGTGCTCGGAGCAGGTGGCGACCGCGACACTGCGAAGCGTCCGCTGATGGGCGCTGCTGGAGCGCGCGGTGCCGAGCTGCTGCTGGTGACGGACGACAACCCGCGCAGCGAGGATCCGGCCGCCATTCGGCAGGCCGTCGAGGACGGCGCGCTGTCGGTGCCCGGCGAGGCCCGCGGTGAAGTACGGAACGTGGCAGGCCGCGCAGCGGCGATCGAGCAGGCCGTGGCGTGGGCACGTGAAGGGGATGTTGTGTTGATCGCAGGTAAAGGGCACGAGACCGGCCAAGAGGTAGCGGGTGTGAAGCATCCGTTCGACGACCGAGTGGTACTGGCCTCGGCCATCGATGCGCGTCGGGTCGGCACGAGCGCGGGCGCACGGTGATCCCACTCTCGATCGACCGCATCGCCGAGATCGTCGGAGGCACGGTGCACGACGTGCCGGATCCGACCGTCGTGGTGCCGGGGCCGGTGGAGTTCGACTCCCGCAAGGTGATCCCCGGCAGTATCTTCCTCGCACTCCCCGGAGCGAAGGTGGACGGTCACGACCACGCCGCCGACGCGGTTGCCGCCGGTGCGGCCCTGTCGCTGGCCGCGCGTCCGGTGGGTGTACCGGCCGTGGTCGTGCATCCGGTTCCGCACGACAGTCGTGCGATGGCGCTCGAGAACGACCCCGACGGCTCCGGTTCGGCAGTGTTGACCGCACTGGGCGCTCTGGCCCGGGCTTCGGTGCTCGAGTTGACCGCCGAACACGGCCTGACCGTCGTCGGCGTGACGGGATCCTCGGGGAAGACCTCCACCAAGGATCTGATCTCTGCGGTTCTCGAGCCCCTGGGCTCGGTGGTGGCACCGCCCGGATCGTTCAACAACGAATTGGGACATCCGTGGACGGCGCTGCGAGCCGATGCCGAGACCGATTTCCTCTGTCTCGAGTTGTCCGCCAGGGGAATCGGCCACATCGCCGAACTCGCCACGCTCGCACCGCCCAGGATCGGGGTGGTCCTCAACGTCGGCACCGCGCACCTGGGCGAGTTCGGCTCGCGCGCGGCCATCGCACTGGCGAAGGGCGAACTGGTCGAAGCACTGCCGAGTGCTGCCGCCGGGGGAGTGGCGATTCTCAACATCGATGACCGGCTCGTCGCCGAGATGGCCACCCGCACAACGGCATCCGTCGTCACGGTGGGACGCAACGCAGATGCCGACATCAGGGCGCTCGACGTGCAGGTCGACACCGACGCCCGGGCGTCGTTCACGCTCGAATGCGCAGCGGGTTCGGTACCGATCACGCTGGCGGTGCACGGTGAGCATCAGGTCGGCAACGCCCTCGCGGCAGCGGCCGTCGCACTCGAGTGTGGAGCAACGCTGACGCAGGTTGCTCAGGCGCTCGGGACGGCCGCACCGACGTCGATCAGGCGGATGGACGTGCGCACCCGCGCCGACGGCGTCACCGTCGTCAACGATTCGTACAACGCCAACCCCGATTCGATGCGCGCTGCACTCAAGGCGCTGGTGTCGATGTCGCGTCGCGACGACGGACCGAAACGCCGCAGCTGGGCGGTGCTGGGGGAGATGGGCGAACTGGGTTCGGACTCGGTGGTCGAGCACGACGCGATCGGCCGGCTCGCCGTCCGCCTCGACGTCGATCGTCTGATCATCGTCGACTCGGGACGTCCTACTCGTGCGCTGCATCAGGGTGCAGTCATGGAAGGTTCGTGGGGCGAGGAATCGATGCTGGTGCCCGACCGTGAATCGGCGATCGAAGTGCTGCAGGAGGAGGTGCGTCCCGGCGACATCGTGCTGGTGAAGGCCTCGCAGTCCGGGGCGATGTGGACCGTCGCAGACGCTCTGCTGGCCGATGCATCCGGTGTCGCTGCGGAGGGTGAGCAGTGAGGCAGATCCTGTTCGCCGGAGGCATCGCACTCGCGGTCGCGATTCTGCTGACCCCGGTCCTGATCAAGACCTTCTCGAAACAGGGCTTCGGCCAGGAGATCCGGGTGGAGGGCCCGGCGAGTCACCAGTCCAAGCGGGGCACACCGACAATGGGCGGCGTCGCAATTCTGGTCGGCATCTGGGCCGGGTACTGGGGCTCGCATCTGATCGGCATCGGCTACGACGCGGACGGTCCTTCGGCCTCGGCCCTGCTCGTTCTCGGCCTGACCACGGTGCTCGGTCTCGTCGGATTTCTCGACGACTTCATCAAGATCCGCAAGCAGCGCAACCTGGGTCTGAACGCCACCGGCAAGTACGTCGGTCAGATAACGGCTGCCGTGCTGTTCGCGATCCTGGTGTTGCAGTTCCGCAGCGAGAGCGGGCTCACTCCGGGCAGCACCCAACTGTCGTACGTTCGCGACATCGCCACGTGGTCGATGTCCGCGGTGGTCTTCGTGTTCTTCGTCTGCCTGCTCGTGATCGCGTGGTCCAACTCGGTCAACCTCACCGACGGACTCGACGGCCTCGCCGCCGGGTCGATGACGCTGGTGCTCGGTGCTTACACCGTCATCACTTTCTGGCAGTACCGCCAGGCGTGTGCTGGGCCCGCCGGTCCTGCCCCCGGCTGCTACGACGTCCGAGATCCTCTCGACCTGGCCCTGGTCTGCGCCTCGGCAGCGGGAGCCTGCATCGGCTTCCTGTGGTGGAACGCCGCGCCGGCCAAGATCTTCATGGGCGACACCGGATCACTGGCCCTCGGCGGTCTGATCGCAGGCCTGTCGGTGGTGACCAAGACCGAGCTGATCATGGTGGTCATCGGTGCACTGTTCGTCGCCGAGGCCGCGTCGGTCGTCATCCAGGTCGCGGTGTTCCGGTCCAGTCGCCGACGCGTGTTCCGCATGGCACCGTTCCATCATCACTTCGAGTTGGCCGGATGGGCCGAGACGACGGTGATCATCCGGTTCTGGTTGTTGGCCGCCATCGCGTCGGCCGTCGGACTCGCTCTGTTCTACAGCGAGTACCTCGCTGCTGTCGGCGGATAGAGCATGGACGAACGTGTGCACGACTCTCGGACCGACCTGACCTGGTTGCGTGGCAGTGCGGTGCTGGTGACCGGTGCCCGCATCTCGGGACTCGCCGTCGTGCGACCACTGCTCGATCTCGGTGCCGTCGTCACGGTCACCGACTCCAATCGTGCCGCGCTGGACGAGGCGTCGGACTCCGGTGCTGCGGTGGTGCTGCAGGACGACCTGCTCGCCGATCCAGCGGCGCTCGCAGCGTTTTCGCTCGTCGTCACCAGCCCAGGTTTTCGACCCGACTCTCCGGTGTTGGCCGCTGCCACGAAGCAGGGCATTCCGGTGTGGGGCGATGTCGAGTTGTCCTGGCACGTGGACCGGGTCGAGCTGTACGGACCGCGAACTCGCTGGCTGGTGGTCACCGGCACCAACGGAAAGACGACCACCACCTCGATGCTGGCGTCGATACTCGACGCCGCTGGCATCGAGTCGGTGGCCTGCGGCAACATCGGACTCCCCATCGCCGACGCGTTGCGCGGTACCCCACATCCGAGTGTGCTTGCGGTGGAGTTGTCGTCGTTCCAGTTGTTCTGGGCTCCGTCGGTGCGTCCGGCGGCGGGCGTGGTGCTCAACATCGCCGAGGACCATCTCGATTGGCACGGCGGTATGGATCGGTACGTCCAGGCCAAGGCTCGTGCGTTGAGCGGCGATGTCGCGGTGGTCGGTCTCGACGACTCGAGGGCGGCGGGCCTGGCGGCCGGGTCTGCGGCGGCGACCGTCGTCGGTTTCCGCTTGGGTGAGCCGGCCCCGGGTGAGCTGGGAGTGCGGGCGGGGATGCTCGTGGACAACGCCTTCGGGGAGAACGTCGATCTTCTCGCTGCGAACGACGTGGAGCCGAGCGGCCCGTCCGGCGTTCTCGATGCGCTCGCTGCGGGCGCGCTTGCTCGTTCGATCGGAGTGGAGGCCGGAGCTGTTCGGGTAGGGCTGCAGACCTACCGAGTGGGACCGCATCGTGCTGCGGTGGTGCGCGAGCTCGGCGGGGTGACGTTCATCGACGATTCGAAGGCAACGAACCCGCACGCTGCTCGCTCCTCGATCTCGGCGCACGATCGCGTCGTGTGGATCGCGGGTGGGCTGTTGAAGGGTGCGGTGATCGACGATCTGGTGGTCGAGATCGCCGATCGGCTCGTGGCCGCGGTCGTTCTCGGGCGCGATGGGATGCAGATCGCAGAGGCTTTGGCGCGACACGCGCCCGATGTTCCGGTCGTCAGGCTCCCTTCGGGAGACGATGCTGGTGTGACTCATGGTGCTGAAGATGCTGATGCGGTGATGCGGGCGGTCGTGGCCCATGCGGCCGAACTCGCCGCGCCGGGGGATACGGTCCTGCTGGCCCCGGCCGCCGCGTCACTGGACATGTTCGCCGACTACGGCCACCGCGGCCGCAGCTTCGCCGAGTCGGTCCAGCGTCTCGATGCCACCGACATCGGATCGCCGCGATCGTGACCGCCGGTCATCCGCCGCGTCCGCCTCGCCGCACCGCCGCTCCACGCACCCGAATCGGCCTGTGGTTCGGCAGGCCGCTCGCGTCCTTCCACCTCATCGTCACGATCGCGGTACTGCTCACGGTGTTGGGCCTGGTGATGGTGCTGTCGGCGTCGTCCGCCGAATCCTTCGCAGCCGACGAGTCCGGGTACGCGCTCTTCACCCAGCAGTTGATCGGTGTCGCGCTGGGAGTCGTGGCGTTCTACGTCGCTCTCCGGCTGCCGGTTCGGTACCTCAGGAAGCTGTCGTTTCCGCTGTTCCTGGTCTCGATCACCATGTTGATGCTGGTGCTCATTCCCGGTATCGGTGCCGAACGTCAAGGTGCGCGCCGCTGGTTCGACTTCGGCGTCGTGTCCTTCCAGCCGTCCGAGCTGGCCAAGGTCGCGCTGGTTCTGTGGGGCGCGCACCTGCTGGCCTCGCGTCGCAGCGAGCACGGCAACATCAAGTCGCTGCTGGTGCCGCTGCTTCCTGCGGGTCTGCTGATGTGTCTGCTGGTCGTGCTCCAGCCGAACCTCAGTACTGCCATCGCCCTCGGCATCATCCTGGTGGCGCTGCTGTGGTTCGCCGGCCTCAACGCTCGGCTGTTCGGTGCGGTGCTGATGACCGGTCTGGCGCTGGCAACCGTGCTCGCGTTCACCGCCGGTTACCGATCCAATCGCGTCAAGGCCTGGCTCAATCCGGGTGAGGACACCCAGGGCCTGTCGTATCAGTCGACCCAGGCGAAATACTCACTGGCCGACGGCGGAATGTTCGGTCGCGGGCTCGGGCAGAGCCGAGCGAAGTGGAGTTACCTGCCCAACGCGCACAACGACTTCATCTTCGCCATCATCGGCGAGGAACTCGGGATGATCGGCTGCCTCGCAGTCATCGGATTGTTCGGTCTCTTCGTCTACACCGGCCTGCGTATCGCCATGCGTTCGGTCGATCCGTTCCTGCGCCTGTTGACCGCAGGTGCCACGTGCTGGGTGTTCGGCCAGGCCATGATCAACATCGGCTACGTCGTCGGGCTGCTGCCGGTGACCGGCCTACAGCTGCCGCTGGTCTCCTACGGTGGCACCTCGACCGCGATCACGCTGTTGATGTTCGGCATCATCGCGAGCGCCGCCCGGCACGAACCGGAGGCGATCGCAGCCCTGCACGCGGGGCAGGAAGGCCGTATCGCGCGAGCCCTGAAGCTGCCGCTGCCCGCCGTGTTCTCGCCCAAGCGAGCCGCGATGGCGCGGTCGAAGTCCACTCGCCCCACGCTGGCGGCGCAGGATCGCAAGCGCCTCGAGTCCCGTAAGAGCCAGGGCAAGGACGGTCGCGCAGCGAGGGCAGCCGAGCCCGGTCGCGCAGCGAGGGCAGCCGAGCCCGGTCGCACCCGCACTCGAGTCTCCAGCTCACGGACCGATACGATGGTGCCCACATCGGCTGCGTACCGGGGCGATTCGTCCCGCGGCAACCCCCGTCGTGGCGAGCCAGTCCGGCGAGAGCCCGCCGCCGGATCGCGATCGGCATACCGTCCGCGGCCGGAACCACAACCCGGTCGCCCGCCCGTCCGCTCGGGTGAGCGAGGATATCGACGGTGAAGCAGACATCTCGACCGATTTCCGTAGTGGTTGCCGGGGGCGGAACGGCCGGGCACATCGAGCCCGCGCTCGCTGTGGCCGATGCCTTGCGTGTCCTCGACCCCACCGTGACCGTGACCGCTCTCGGCAGTAGCCGTGGTCTGGAGACGACGCTCGTCCCGGCTCGCGGGTACGCGCTCGAACTCATTCCACCCGTTCCGCTGCCCCGTAAGCCCACCGTCGACCTGCTCAAGTTGCCGCTGCGCGTCGTGCGATCGGTGCGCCGCACCCGAGAGATCTTTGCGGCCGTCGAGGCCGACGTACTCGTCGGATTCGGCGGCTATGTCGCGTTGCCTGCCTATCTCGCTGCCCGCGGTCGCCTGTTCGGCCGCGGCGGCCGAATTCCGGTGGTCATTCACGAGGCCAACGCGCGAGCGGGCATCGCCAACAAGGTCGGTGCCCGGTCGGCCCAGCGGGTGCTCGCCGCGGTCGCGGGCTCGGGTATCGCCGCACGCGGTGCCGTCGACGCGGATGTGATCGGAATTCCCGTGCGTCCCACCATCACCGAACTCGACCGGGCCGCGGTTCGCGCGGAAGCTCGTGCGCACTTCGGTCTGCCCGAGAAAGGCCGGGTGCTGCTGGTGTTCGGCGGCTCGCAGGGGGCCCGATCGCTCAACGATGCGGTGTCCGGAGCCGCGGCGGCCCTCGCCGACGCCGGCATCTCGGTTCTGCACGCTCACGGTCCCAAGAACTCGCTCGACGTCGAGCAGCGCAATCCGGACGCGCCGTACGTCGCGCGTCCGTACATCGACCGAATGGATCTGGCGTATGCGGCCGCGGACCTCGCGATCTGCCGGTCCGGCGCGATGACGGTCGCCGAGGTTTCCGCGACCGGGTTGCCTGCCGTCTACGTACCCCTGCCGCACGGCAACGGCGAGCAGGAACTCAATGCCCGTCCGGTGGTCGACGCCGGAGGTGGCATCCTGGTATCCGATGCGACACTGACCGAGCAGTACGTGTGCGAGACGGTGGTCGCGCTGCTGGCCGACACCGAACGAATTGCCACCATGTCTCGTGCCGCCGCCGGTGCCGGGCACAAGGGCGCAGCAGCTGCCGTCGCGCAGATCGTGCTCGACACCGCGCACGCGGCGCGGCGCTGAGCTCGGCGGCGTCGAGCATGAGAAGAGAACGAGGGAGACGTCCGCGTGACAACTGAGGGTGCGATGTCGGATCTGCCGGCAGAGCTCGAACGAGTACACATGGTGGGCATCGGTGGTGCCGGAATGTCCGGCATCGCGCGGATCCTGCTGGCTCGCGGGGGACAGGTGTCGGGTTCGGATGCCAAGGAATCGCGCGGCGTGCTCGCATTGCGTGCACGCGGTGCCCAGGTCCGCATCGGTCACGACGCCAGCGCTCTGGACATGATCGACGGCGGACCCACCGTGGCGGTGACGACCCACGCCGCAATTCCCCAGTCCAATCCCGAACTCGTCGAAGCTCGGGAACGCGGAATCCCGGTGGTGCTGCGACCGGCCGTGCTGTCCTCTCTCATGCAGGGATACCGCACGTTGTTGGTCTCGGGTACGCACGGGAAGACGTCGACGACCTCGATGCTGGTCGTCGCCCTCCAGCACTGCGGGTTCGATCCGTCGTTCGCCGTCGGGGGAGAACTCAACGAGGCCGGGACCAACGCCCACCACGGCAGCGGCGACGTGTTCGTGGCCGAGGCGGACGAGAGTGACGGCTCGCTGCTGCAGTACACGGCCAACGTCATCATCGTGACCAATATCGAGGCCGATCACCTGGACTACTTCGGCACCACCGACGCCTACGTTCAGGTGTTCGACGATTTCGCCGCGCTGCTCGGTCCGGGCGGTGTGCTCGTGGCCTGTATGGACGATCCGGGTTCGGCGGCGCTGGCTCGCCGCGTGGTCGAGCGGAACCTTCCCGGAGTGAAGGTGCTGGGATACGGGTCCTCGGACGTCGACGCGGGGCCGGTCGAGATGGCCGTTCGACTGCTGGCGTGGGAGCCCGAGGACATCGGCGGTGTCGCGCAGTTGCAGATCGCAGGCGAGGACGCGGCGCGCACCGTTCGGCTCGGTGTTCCGGGACGCCACACCGCCCTCAACGCGCTGGCGGCGTTCGTCGCGGCGCGTCAGGTCGGTGCCGGTGTCGAGGAATTGCTGGCCGGGCTCACCGGTTTCGGCGGAGTCCACCGGCGCTTCCAGTTCACCGGGCGTGAGCACGGCGTCCGCGTGTTCGACGACTACGCGCACCACCCGACCGAGGTGCGTGCAGTGTTGACGGCCGCGCAGGCTCTCGTGGCGGGCCAGGACCGTTCGGGTCTCGAGCAGGGACGGGTGGTGGTGGTGTTTCAGCCGCACCTGTACTCGCGGACCGCGACGTTCGCCGAGGAGTTCGGTGCCGCATTGTCGTTGGCCGACGAGATCGTCGTGCTCGACGTCTACGGCGCGCGCGAGGAACCGTTGCCCGGTGTGACGGGGGCGCTGGTTGCCGCGTCGGTGACCAAGCCGGTCAACTACCAGCCGGATCTGTCGTTGGTGGCCAAGCAGGTCGCCCATCTGAGTATGCCCGGCGATGTCGTCATCACCATGGGCGCAGGCGACGTGACGATGCTCGGCGGACCGATTCTCGATGCGCTTCGCTCGAAGACCGATTTCGGTGCTGCGACCGGCCGCGGGGTACCGAAGGATCGGCCGTCGACGTGACCCGCCGCTCCGATCGAGTCCGTTCTTCGAGGTCGGGAACAGCTGCAGGAGAGGGTGATTCGCCGTCCGCGGTCACCGACAAGCAGGCGCGCGCTCTGGCGCGGGAAGAAGAGCGCGCCCGGGTGAAGCGGTCGCGGCGCAAGGCCCTGCTCATCGCGCTGGCCGTGGTGGTCGTCGTGGTGGGATCAGCTGTGCTGGTGTACTTCACACCGTTGCTGTCCGTTCGCACCATTGCGGTCGCGGGGGCATCGTCGGTGTCCGAGGAGGAAATCCTGGAACGGCTCGACGTACCCGTCGGCCTTCCGCTGGTTCGGGTGGACACGGCGGCCGCGGCGCAGCGGGTGGCGACGATTCCGGCGCTGGCCACGGTTCGAGTGCAGCGAAAGTATCCGTCCACCGTTCAGGTGACGGTCGAGGAGCGAGTTCCGGTGGCGTTCTTCGATTCTCCGGATGGCACCCATCTCCTCGACTCCACCGGCGTCGATTTTGCGATCGCGCCACCACCGCCCGGAGTGGTGCGTCTGGTGACCGACAACCCGGTGTTCGGTGATCCGGTGACCGAAGATGCACTCGGGGTTCTCGATACGTTGCCACCGCTGCTGCGCGATCAGGCGGGAGAGGTGCGGGCGAGCACGTTGTCCGACATCTCGATTCTGCTGCTCGACGGGCGCACCGTGGTGTGGGGCAGCAAGGACGACTCGGAACGCAAGGCCGCAGTTGCGATCGCGTTGCTGTCCCAGCCCGGGCAGATCTTCGACGTGTCGAGTCCGGATCTGCCCACCACCAAATAGTTTCGACGCGCGTGACGGGAATTTCTCGCGCGGCGTCGGCGCGCCTAATGGCGATAGTCGTCGGCGATGAATAGCGTTTCGACCAGTTCAGTACTTGACATAACTCTAAGCCTGTGGTTTAGGTTGAGGGTTTTCCACATTTCACGCAACAATCCACGGAAGGCGAGAGCCCATGACGCCCCCGCACAACTACCTCGCCGTAATCAAGGTCGTCGGCATCGGCGGCGGCGGCGTGAACGCGGTCAACCGCATGATCGAACAGGGACTCAAGGGAGTCGAGTTCATCGCGGTCAACACCGACGCTCAGGCCTTGCTGATGAGTGACGCAGACGTCAAGCTCGACGTGGGTCGCGAACTGACTCGCGGACTCGGCGCAGGTGCCGACCCAGAGGTCGGCCGCCGCGCAGCGGACGATCACAAGGACGAGATCGAAGAGGTGCTCAAGGGTGCCGACATGGTGTTCGTCACCGCAGGCGAGGGTGGTGGCACCGGAACCGGTGGTGCTCCCGTCGTCGCCAACATCGCTCGCAAGCTCGGTGCGCT
This sequence comes from Rhodococcus sp. NPDC006774, assembly GCF_040636045.1. Classification (NCBI taxonomy): domain Bacteria; kingdom Bacillati; phylum Actinomycetota; class Actinomycetes; order Mycobacteriales; family Nocardiaceae; genus Rhodococcus; species Rhodococcus sp. NPDC006774. The sequence goes on from NZ_JBEYIW010000003.1 coordinate 272,645, forward strand.
GACCGTCGGTGTCGTCACCCGGCCGTTCTCGTTCGAGGGCAAGCGGCGCGGTGGACAGGCCGACACCGGAATCCAGCAGCTCCGTGAGTCCTGCGACACGCTCATCGTGATCCCCAACGATCGACTTCTCCAGCTCGGCGACGCGGCCGTGAGCCTCATGGACGCATTCCGCAGCGCCGACGAGGTACTGCTCAACGGCGTCCAGGGCATCACCGACCTGATCACCACTCCCGGCCTGATCAACGTCGACTTCGCCGACGTCAAGGGCGTCATGTCCGGGGCAGGCAGCGCGTTGATGGGTATCGGATCCTCACGCGGTGAGGGTCGAGCCATCAAGGCAGCCGAGTCGGCGATCAACTCGCCGCTGCTCGAAGCCTCGATGGAAGGTGCACGCGGTGTGCTGCTCTCCATCGCCGGTGGATCCGACCTCGGTCTGTTCGAGATCAACGAGGCCGCCTCGCTGGTGCAGGAAGCCGCACACATCGACGCCAACATCATCTTCGGCACCGTCATCGACGACTCCCTCGGCGACGAGGTCCGCGTGACCGTCATCGCCGCGGGCTTCGACGGCGGAACTCCGACCCGACGTCCGGTCGAAGCGGCTGCCTCCACGCGTGGCCCGATCGGATCTGCTCGCTCGGGCGAGGTGTCCTCCAGGTCGAGCGACAGTTCCGACGGTGCTGTGTTCCGCGATCCGGTCGGCGCACCGAGTGGTAGCAGTCTGCCGCCGCTGAACTCGTCGAGCTCGTCCAACCGCGAATCGTCGAGCCGCGAATCCGCAGCCGGTCACGGCCGTGAATCGGCCGGCCAGGGCCGCGAATCCGTCGGGTCCGGCCGTCGCGTGCCGATCGCCGAGGACGAGGGCGAAGACGAAGTCGATGTGCCGTCCTTCATGCGGCGGTGAGTGACACCGCATCCGCCGGTCCGTTTCGTGTCCGACGCGTCTCGACGACGCGGGAGGGCGGCGTCTCGGCACCGCCGTTCGACACGTTCAATCTCGGCGACCACGTCGGTGACGACCCCGCTGCGGTGGAGGCCAACCGTCGACGCCTGGGTGACCGATTGGGCATGGGACTCGAACGGCTCGTCTTCATGGAGCAGGTCCACGGACGCACTGTCACGGTGGTCGACGGTCCGGTGTCCGAGCCGGTACCGATGACCGATGCGTTGGTGACGATGCAACGTGACCTCGGTTTGGTGGTGCTCACTGCCGACTGCGTGCCGGTCCTGCTCTCCGACGAGGAGGCCGGGGTGATCGCCGCCGTGCATGCCGGACGGGTCGGTGCCCGCATCGGCATCGTTCCTCGGGTGTTGGCCGCGATGGTCGAACTCGGTGCTGTCCCGTCGCGGATCGGCGCATTTCTGGGTCCGGCCGCGAGCGGTCGGCAGTACGAGGTGCCCGCGTCCATGCGAGCGGACGTCGACAAACATCTGCCGGGCAGCGCGACGACGACGGTCCGCCGTACGCCGGGGCTCGACATTCCCGCCGGTATCCGCACTCAACTGCTCGCTGCGGGAGTGTCCGGGGTGGCGCAGGATCCGCGGTGCACCATCGAGGACCGGGCCTTGTTCAGCCACCGTCGCGAAGGGTCGACCGGCCGCATTGCCAGTGTCGTCTGGATGGACACATCCGCAGGAGATCGGCCGGAAACGGCCGATCGGTGAATCGGCAGAGAAGGTTGTCATGAGCGAACCCACCGACAGCGGTTCGGGCACGGACCGGGCGCGAGAGATCGAGACGGCGTTGACGTCGGTGCGCGAGCGGCTTCATCGCGCCTGTGTCGATGCAGGCCGGTCGCCTGCCGACGTGGCTCTGCTGCCGGTGACCAAGTTCTTCCCTGCCTCGGACGTACGGATCCTGTACGACCTCGGGTGTCGCGATTTCGGAGAGTCCCGGGAGCAGGACGCGTCGCCCAAGGTCGCCGAGACCGCCGAGGCTTTCCGCGGCGATCCGCCTCGGTGGCACATGATCGGTCACCTGCAGCGAAACAAGGCGAAGTCGGTGGCCGCCTGGGCGCACTCCATTCATTCGGTGGACAGTGCGCGGTTGGTGGCCGCGCTGTCCAAGGCGACGACGGCGGCACTGGACGAGGGCGTGCGTCGGACCGAACTCGACGTGATCGTTCAGGTCAGTCTCGACGGGGATGTGCACCGCGGAGGCGTCGAACGTGACGAACTGCGCGAGCTCGCGGACGCGGTGTCGAATGCGTCCGGATTGCGTCTCGCCGGATTGATGGCGGTGCCGCCGCTCGATGCCGATCCGGACGCCGCATTCGCCGACCTCGAGAGTCTGCATCGCCGGCTGTCGGCCGACCATCCAGGAGCGCTCGAGCTGTCCGCAGGCATGACCGGAGACCTGGAAGCTGCTGTGCGGCACGGATCGACGTGCGTGCGTGTCGGTACCGCAATACTCGGCGCGCGGCCGATAACCTCGCAATAACAGTCCATGGATCACATCAGTCACAACAGACACTTGCGAACCTGGAGATGGACAGTAGACACACCGCCACGGAAGGCAGAACGATGAGCACCCTGCACAAGTTCAAGGCGTACTTCGGCATGGTTCCGCTCGCCGACTACGAGGACGACTACCTCGACGATCCGGACACGCGACGCAGCTCCCGTGGTGGTCGCGACAGCTACGACGACATGGACGAGCGCGAGTTCGTGAAGCCGTCGTTCGGTGGATCTCGGCACTCGCAGGTCGAGGACGACTACGACGATTACGAGGCACCGCGTCCGGCGGCCACGCTGGCACCGATCGGTGGACGAGGACGTGGCGTGGCATCGACCACGCGAGGTGCGGCAACCAGGGGAGCGCTCGCCATGGACACTCGGATGGACGTGCGCGCGGAGACCCGACGTAGCCCGATCGTGGACGACGGTGGCCCGCTCTCGAAGATCACCACGTTGCGACCGCGCGACTACAGCGAGGCACGCACCATCGGTGAGCGCTTCCGCGACGGCACTCCGGTCATCATGGACCTGGTCGAGATGAGCAACGCGGACGCCAAGCGTCTGGTGGATTTCGCTGCCGGGCTCGCTTTTGCACTGCGCGGTTCCTTCGACAAGGTGGCGACGAAGGTCTTCCTGCTCTCGCCCGCCGACGTCGACGTCTCGCCGCAGGAGCGCAGGCGCATCGCCGAGACCGGTTTCTACAGTCAGCAGTGAGAGATTCACTGTTCGGGGTGGTAGTACAGGGCTGTGACCAGCGCGCTTTGCTCAGCCCGGCGAATTCAGGCAGAGTATAGCCGTGATCGTGTTCACGGTGATCAACATCGTATTGTTTCTTTTTTGGCTCCTTCTCATCGGTCGAATCATCGTCGAGTTCATCAGAACTTTTGCGAGAGATTGGCAACCGACCGGGGTGGTCGTCATCCTGCTGGAGGCGATCTTCACGGTCACCGACCCGCCGGTGAAGTTCCTCCGGAAGATAATTCCGCCGCTCAACCTCGGTGGAGTTCGACTGGACCTGTCCATCATGGTCCTGTTGTTCGTCGTCTTCATCGCGTGGAATGTGACCAGCGGTCTCGCGGCCTGAGATCGCAGACGAAATGTTAGAACGCGGGACCCAGCGCATGCTGCGTGTCCCGTGTGACAGAATGGACGCCAGTTACAGTTTGATTGTTCTGCACTCGCGCGGAATGGCATATAACTGAATGCTTGCTCTACCGCCCCAAGACGCGTGAAGGGATCCTTCCATGCCGCTGACTCCAGCTGATGTGCACAATGTCGCGTTCAGCAAGCCGCCCATCGGTAAGCGCGGTTACAACGAAGACGAGGTCGACGCTTTTCTCGACCTCGTCGAGCAAGAGTTGTCGCGACTGATCGAAGAGAACGCCGACCTACGCCAGCGAGTCGGTGAGCTCGACCAGGAGCTCGCGGATGCCAAGAACGCTGCGCGGCAGAACCCGCAACCGGCGCAGGTCGCGGCACCGAAGGCCGAGCCGCAGCGCCCGGTGGATCCCCCCAAGCCGCCGCCCGTCGCAGCGCAGCCCGCGCCGGTCGCGCCCGTTGCAGCAGCCCCGCAGCAGAGCGGCGACTCCAACATGCAGGCCGCCAAGATTCTGGGCCTCGCTCAGGAGATGGCCGATCGCCTCACCGGTGATGCCAAGTCGGAGTCCGAGCAGCTGCTCGGTAACGCGCGCACCAACGCCGAGCGTTTGGTTTCGGATGCACGTACGCGTTCGGAGTCGATGATGTCCGAGGCTCGGCAGAAGTCCGAGTCGCTGCTGTCCGACGCACAGACGCGGTCGGAGACCCAGCTGCGTCAGGCCAAGGAGAAGGCCGACGCACTGCAGGCCGACGCCGAGCGCAAGCACACCGAGATCATGGCGACGATCAACCAGCAGCGGTCCGTGCTCGAAGGTCGTATCGAGCAGCTCAAGACATTCGAGCGTGAGTACCGCGTGCGGCTCAAGTCCTACCTCGAATCGCAGCTCGAAGAGCTCGAGAACCGTTCCTCGGCGTTGCCGGTGGACAACGGGCAGGACAACTTCAACCAGGACAACCAGTCCTCGGGGTACAGCCAGTCGTACGCCAAGGGCAACTGACGCACCACCGAACTCCGACGCTGTCGATCGCGACAGCGTCGGACCAGGTTGTCGCGTCGAGTGGTGAGCGAGGAGTCCCGTGTTGGTCCTGACTCTCGGCGCAGCAGCGATCGGCTTCGGCTTTCTGGTTCTCGCCCTGATGACGGGTTCGGTTGTCTGGGCGTGGGCCTGCATCGTCGTTTGTATCGTGGGTGCAGTGCTACTGCTCGTCGGAGCGCTCACGGGCCGACGGCCTCCGTCCGAGCTCGACAGGTAGCATCACGACTCAGGCAGTCAGATTCAAGGCGTCGATCCGGCCATCACCGGGGAGCTTTCGGAAGAACGACGTCGGCACGAAACGCCCTGGTGTTTCGGAACGGCGTTCAGTAGAACCGAACGGGTGAGCCCGTCACAGCTCATCAGGAGTGGCGCGCTCCGACTCGAGAGCGTGCAAGCGGGGTGGTACCGCGGTACCGGGCGTACGAATCGCCCGGATGTCGTCCCCGTGCCAACTTTGCGTCGCGTTAGAAACGCGGCCGGCACGGAGGAGACACGACATGACAGATGCAACCGCACGTCCGAACTCGAAGTCCTACCCGCTGGTGGATCTGGCCGAGGGCCGATCGGGCAGCGTCCCGTTTCCCGATCTCGAGCGCATCGTGCTGCACGAGTGGGCCGAGGACGGCACGTTTCGAGCCAGCATCGACAATCGAGCGGATGCCGAGGAGTTCGTCTTCTACGACGGCCCACCCTTCGCCAACGGTCTGCCGCACTACGGTCACCTGCTCACCGGCTACGTCAAGGACCTCGTCCCGCGATTCCAGACGATGCGGGGCAAGAAGGTCGAGCGTCGCTTCGGGTGGGATTGTCACGGTCTGCCCGCCGAGCTGGAAGCGGAGAAGCAGCTCGGTATCAAGGACAAGTCCGAGATCGACGAGATGGGCCTGGCGAAGTTCAACGCCTACTGCAAGCAGTCGGTACTCCAGTACACCGACGAGTGGCGGGACTACGTCACCCGGCAGGCACGGTGGGTCGACTTCGACAACGACTACAAGACCCTCGACGTCGACTTCATGGAGTCGGTCATGTGGGCGTTCAAGACGCTGCACGACAAGGGCCTGATCTACCAGGGATACCGAGTTCTGCCGTACAGCTGGTACGAGCAGACGCCCTTGTCCAATCAGGAGACCCGCCTGGACGACGCGTACAAGATGCGTCAGGATCCCGCGGTCACCGTCACGATGCCGTTGACGGCTCCCGGCTCGCCCCTGGACGGTGCGAACGCGCTGATCTGGACCACCACGCCGTGGACCCTGCCGTCGAACCTGGCGATCGCGGTGCATCCCGAGGTGCAGTACGTGCAGGTGCGAGGCGGCGGCGGTGAGCGTTACGTACTTGCCGCGCAGCGACTCTCGCACTATGCGAAGGAACTCGGCGAGGAGCCCGAGGTGCTCTCGGAGCACACCGGCTCCGACATGGTCGGACTGTCCTACACACCGCCGTACGACTTCTTCCTCGGCCACGAGAACGCGCACCGCGTACTCGAGGCCGACTACGTCACCACCGATTCGGGCACCGGAATCGTCCACCTCGCACCGGCTTTCGGTGAGGAGGACATGGACGTCGCCACCGCCAACGGAATCGAGGTGGTGCAACCGCTCGACGCAGGTGGCAAGTTCACCTCGTTGGTTCCGCCGTACGAGGGCCTGATGGTGTTCGACGCCAATCCGGTGATCATCAAGGACCTCAAGGCCTCCGGTCGGTTGCTGCGGCACGAGACCATCGAGCACTCGTACCCCCATAGCTGGCGCAGTGGTCAGCCGCTGATCTACATGGCGGTGCCGTCGTGGTTCGTCGCGGTGACCAAATTTCGCGATCGGATGGTCGAGCTGAACCAGGAGATCACCTGGGTGCCCGAGCACATCAAGGACGGCCAGTTCGGCAAGTGGCTCGAAGGTGCACGCGACTGGAACATCAGTCGAAACCGGTACTGGGGCAGCCCGATTCCGGCGTGGACGTCCGACGACCCGGCCTACCCGCGCCTGGACGTGTACGGCAGCCTGGACGAGCTCGAGCGTGACTTCGGCGTGCGTCCGACGGATCTGCATCGTCCGTACATCGATGACCTGACGCGACCCAACCCGGACGACCCGACCGGCAAGTCGACGATGCGCCGCGTCCCCGAGGTGCTGGACTGCTGGTTCGAGTCCGGCTCGATGCCGTATGCGCAGGTGCATTTCCCGTTCGAGAACGAGGAGTGGTTCCAGACACACAACCCGGGCGATTTCATCGTCGAGTACAACGGGCAGACGCGCGGCTGGTTCTACACCCTGCACGTGCTCGCGACCGCGCTCTTCGATCGACCTGCGTTCAAAACGGTTGCCGCACATGGCATCGTGCTCGGCGACGACGGCCTGAAGATGAGCAAGTCCAAGGGCAACTACCCGGACGTCAAGGAGGTCTTCGACCGCGACGGCTCCGACGCCATGCGGTGGTTCCTGATGTCCTCACCGATCCTGCGCGGCGGCAACCTCATCGTCACCGAGCAGGGCATCCGCGAGGGCGTTCGCCAGGCGTTGCTGCCGATCTGGAATGCATGGAGTTTCCTGCAGCTCTACGCGTCGACGCCAGGGCAGTGGCGAACCGATTCGCCGCACGTGCTCGATCGCTACGTGTTGGCCAAGCTGTCGGCCACTCGCGACGCGATCACCGATGCGCTCGAGGGCAACGACATCGCCGGTGCCTGCGACGAGCTGCGCACGTTCTGCGATGCGTTGACCAATTGGTATGTGCGACGGTCTCGCTCGCGGTTCTGGAGCGAGGACGCCGACGCGATCGACACCCTGCACACCGTGCTCGAGGTGCTCACTCGCATCGCCGCTCCACTGTTGCCGCTGATCAGCGAGGTGGTATGGCGCGGATTGACCGGTGGCCGCTCGGTGCACCTGACCGACTGGCCCGAGGCAGGGGACCTGCCGTCGGATCCCGAACTGGTCGAGAGCATGGACGAGGTCCGCACCGTGTGCTCGACGGTTCTGGGCCTGCGCAAGGCGCAGAACCTGCGCGTGCGGTTGCCGCTGCCCGAGGTGACGGTCGCGGCCGCCGATGCGGAGCGGCTGCGTCCGTTCGTCGACATCATCTCCGACGAGGTCAACGTCAAGAAGGTCGACCTGACCGAGGACGTCGCCGTTCACGGAAAGTTCGAGCTCGTCGTCAATGCCCGCGCTGCCGGTCCGCGTATCGGCAAGGACGTCCAGACGGTCATCAAGGCCGTCAAGGCAGGCGATTGGTCCGAGGACGCAGACGGTGTGGTCAGCGCAGCAGGAATCGCGTTGCTGCCGGAGGAGTACACGCGCAAACTCGTTGCCGCCGAACCCGAATCGACGGCGCCGCTGCCCGGAAACGCCGGACTCGTCGTGCTCGATTCCGCCGTCACCGAGGAGCTGGAGGCGGAGGGCTGGGCCAAGGACCGCATCCGCGAACTGCAGGATGCGCGTCGTAATCACGGATTCGACGTCTCGGACCGCATCGACATCGTCATCGAGGTGCCCGAACACCGACAGGCGTGGCTCGACACCCATCGAGATCTGATCGCAGGCGAGGTGCTCGCACTCTCGCTCGTCGACGGACGCGTCGGAGACGACGGCAGCGATCTCGGTGAGGGAGTGCGGGCAGCGATCACCAAGTCGTCATGATCGACGGCGACGTGTCGGTCGACGCCGTCCGCGAGCTTCTTTCCGAGGCCCGCGGCGGCGTCGTGCCCATCGTCGCTGCAGGTGACCCGGTCCTGCGGTCCGGGGCTGCGCGGTATTCCGGTCAGCTCGACTCCGAGACGTTCGCGGAGTTGATCGAGGTGATGCGCGCGACCATGCACGACGCGCCCGGTGTCGGTCTGGCCGCACCGCAGATCGGCATCCCGCTGCAGATCGCGGTGATCGAGGATCTGTACGACGTCGGAGCGGATGTGGCCCGGGTACGGGAGCGCACGCCGCTGCCGTTCCGCGTACTGGTCAATCCGCGGTACACCCCGGTCGGGTCGCGGACCGCAGGGTTCTACGAGGGATGCCTCAGTGTTCCCGGGTATCAGGCCGTCGTGACGCGCGCGGCCGAGGTGCGGCTCGAGTGCACCGACGAGTCGGGCCGCGAGATCGACGAGGTGGTTCGTGGTTGGCCGGCCAGAATCGTGGCCCACGAGACCGATCATCTCCACGGCACCCTGTACATCGACACGGCGCACATGCGATCGCTGACGACGAGCGTGGTGTACGGCGAGCTGTGGTCGGATCCGACTCCCGACCGTGCGGCGCAGGCGCTCGGCTTCACCGTCGATATCGGCTGACGATGTCGAACATCGCCGACGACACTCTGCGGAGTCGCCGATGGGTGCTGCACCTGGACATGGACGCGTTCTTCGCTTCCGCAGAACAGCTGACGCGCCCCACGTTGCGGGGCCGCCCGGTTCTCGTCGGCGGTGCGGGCGGGCGGGGAGTGGTGGCCGGTTGCAGCTACCAGGCCCGCGCATACGGGGCACGTTCGGCGATGCCGATGCATCAGGCCCGCCGGCTCGTCGGAGCCGGAGCCGTGGTGTTGCCGCCGCGGTTCGTTCTCTACTCCGAGCTGAGCCGACGAGCTTTCGAGGCACTCCGGGGACCGATGCCCGTCCTCGAACAACTCTCGATCGACGAGGCGTTCGGTGAGCCGCTCGAACTCGCCGGAGCGACGGTGCACGAGGTCGAACAGTTCTGCGCGGGCCTACGAGCGTTGATCCTCGCCGAGACCGGGCTGGTTGCCTCCATCGGTGCCGGATCCGGGAAGCAGATCGCCAAGATCGCGTCGGGACTGGCCAAACCCGACGGCATCACCGTCGTCGCTCCGGGAATCCAGGCCGAGCTGATGGCGGCTCTGCCGGTCCGGAAGTTGTGGGGGATCGGACCGGTGGCAGGCGAGCGATTGCGGCGCTTGGGCATCGACACCATCGGCAAGTTCGTGGCCACACCCGAGTCCGAGGTGGCGTCGATTCTCGGGGCCACGATGGGGCCGAGCCTGCATCAGCTCGCACGAGGAATCGACAATCGCGTCGTGGCCGAGCGGGCCGAGGCCAAACAGGTCAGCGCCGAGACGACGTTCGCACAGGACCTGATCTCCCTCGCTCAGCTCCGCCCGGCCATCGAGTCCATCGTCGACTCGACGCATCGCCGGTTGCTGAAGGACGGTCGGGGTGCCAGGACGGTGGTGCTCAAACTACGAAAGTCCGACATGAGCATCATCACCCGATCGGCCACGTTGCCGTACGCGACGGTGGACAAGCAGACCATCGTCGCCACGGCGCAGCGACTTGCCGTCGATCCGGTCGACGTCGGTCCGATCAGGCTGGTCGGCGTCGGACTGGCCGGGCTGTCGGCCGTGCGACAGGGATCGCTGTTTCCCGAATTGGAGTACGAGCCGGTCGCGGATGCGACGGAGGAGTCGCCCGCCCCGATCGAGGCGGCTGCGGATATCGTCGTCGAGGAAGGCCCCCGGTGGCAGCCGGGTATGGACGTCCGGCATCCCGACTTCGGTCACGGCTGGGTGCAGGGGGCCGGACACTCGGTGGTGACCGTCCGATTCGAGACCCGAACCAGCGGGCCGGGAATCGCGCGCACCTTCGCCGAATCGGACGAGAACCTGGTCCCTGCCGACGTTCTCGACAGCCTGACGTGAGTTATGGCGTCGCTGAGGAAACTCTGTGAGGTTTCACAGGTATGCCGATCGCGTTGTGACTCGGGCGTGTCGAGCTGACATAGTGGACCAGGTCCGAGACGACCCCATTCCAGACGACCGACGAGTCACAGAACGATCGAGACGTGACTCAGAGTGAAAAGGACAAGCACTTGAAGCTTCGCAACACCCGACGGACAATGGTTGCCGGCATCGCCATCGCCGCAGCGCTCACCATGACCGCCTGCAGCTCCGGAGGCGATGAAGAGCCCACCACGACGACGACGGCTGCCACCACCTCTGCGTCTGTCGCTCCCGACGCCGGTGCGTACCCCCCGGTCCCCACCGTCGAGGAGCTCAACGGCCAGCTCGCGCGCGGGCTCGACCCGAACGTTCCGGTCGAGGAGAAGGCCGCCCTGATCCAGGGTGCCTCCGCCGATCCGGAGCTGATCAACCAGGTCGCCGCCGCAGCGGTAGCCAACAACGCTCAGATCGAGATCACCAGCATCGACGATCTCGGCACCGGAGTCCTCAACGCCGGCATCACCATCACCCTCAACGGGCAGGCCAACCCCGGCACGTTCCAGTTCGTCCCCGAGGACGGCGTCTGGAAGCTGTCGAAGGACAACGCCTGCGGCATCGTGTCGCTCGCGCAGCTGACCAGCCCGGCGTGCCCCGCACCCTGAGTCCTGCCGATCGTCTCTGACCGACACGACGAACTGCCGGTGACATGTCCCCTCGGGGATGTGTCACCGGCAGTTTTTTGTCGGCCGAGTCGGCCCGATTCACATGCTGGGCGTGACCGATCGAATGCGCTCGACGGCCGCTTCGGCGACCGCGGTGACGGTCTCGGGTTCCAGACCACTCTGATCCGAGACGACGACCTGGACGACGGTCGAGTCGACCACGGCCACCACGACGTCGGAGATCAAGGTGAACCCCTCGCTGCTGGTGGTCAGGCGTATCGAGGCCGATGCATCGCCGACCGACGACTGCTCCCGGCCTGCCAACGCGTAGTCGACGCTCACCCCGTCCGCATCCGTGCCGCTGAACGCCGTGCACCCCGCCCACGCCTGCTGAACCGCCGTGAAGGCCTCGGCCGTACCCGTATCGGGGTAACTTGCCGCATCCTCGTCGATCGACGAGAAGTTCGGTCCCGAGAACCGGGCGACTGCGTTCGACGCCGCTCCGCTGCGCTGCTCCGAGATCGGTGCCAGTACCGCGGCGCACTCGGCCGGGTCGGTACCGGACTTGTCGGGGGAGTCGTACTCGGGAGCCGGGTCGAGTCCCAGATCCTGGACCGGGTCGGGGATCGAGGAGAACCCGTCCGGGAGGTCGCCGAGACCCAACATCGCCGCGGCCAGGACTCCGGAGTCGGTGATGGGGGCACCGAGCAGGGGATCGGGTGCGGAGACGGAGCTGGGTGCGACTGCAGGGGCCGGGGCAGGCTCGTCCGCGCCGCATCCGGCCGCGGCGACGCCGACGAGCGAGAGCGCCGCCAGCAGCTGCGTCGTCGTCCGCGCCGTCATCGGGCACCCCAGGTGATCGAGTCTCCGACGGTCTGACGCAGCACGGTCGTGCTGTCGGGGTCGGTGTACATCTGCTCGCCACCTGCGGTGATCGATCCGCCGACGGGGAGTGGGCGGGTCAGATCGATCTCGAGCGTTCCCGAGCCGGTGAAGGTGTACGTCGCGATGTTCAGCGTTCCGGCGTCGTCGGGCAGGTTCCATGTCGTCGATTCGGGCGTCTGGGTGATCGCGATGTCCAGGGTCGCTCGGTCACCGTCGAGTGCTCGCAGCGTGACCGTGGTGCGCTGATTCAATGTGATGCCGCTCAGCACCTGCTGATCGACGGTCCAGACGGCACCCACTCCCACCTCTGCGTCGGGAAAGTCGACGGAGCGGTACACCGCTGCGTTCAACGACCGTTCGATCGCCGCGCGGGCGGTGTCGAGGGCGGCGTCGGCGGGGGTGATGTGCAGTGCGGTGATCGCTCCCGAGTCGCTGGTCGCCAGCCGTGCCGTCGAGCCCTCGGAGGCGGACAGTGCGTCGGTCAGTCCTTCGTCGGGCGACGTCGCAGCTCCGATGGTCAGCTCGACCGAGCGCGTTGCGCCGGTCGCGGCGTCGTCGTCCGGCACGGTATCGGACGTCGACGCGGACAGGGGAACGGTCAGTTCGGGACTGGAGAAGTCCTGCGGTGCATCGTTGTTGATCTGCTGCGAGACGGTGGAGGTGGTGGTGAGGTCCACGTTCTGCTCGTCCGAGTCGGAAGTGTCGAGTGCCAGCACGCGCCGCGGCTCGGCACCGGGGTCGACGACCGTGGTCGTCGTCGGTGTCACGGCGATCGTCACCTCGTTCGAGGACGCGGCCTGTTCGGGAGCGGGATCGGTGTCGGTGCTCGAACATCCGGCGACGAGCGCCACTGCACAGCAGGCGGCGAGAAAACCGGAACGGACGGTGCCGGAGCGGACGGTGCGGATACGATCGGTCGACTTCACGGGCACCAGGCTACTGACACCGCCGGTAGTGACGGGTGGTGCGCGGCACGGATGAGGACCCGCCGCCGTCCATGCGCCATGATGGACAGGTGAGTGAAGACCGCGCCGACGATCCGCCAGCCGAGACGAGTAGTGTTCCGGCACCGAACGAGACCGCGGACTCCCAGGTGACCGATACCGACAGCGCAGTGAATCGACCACCGAAGCCGCTCAGGACACGGTTGCTGGTCGCGATCGCAGCCGTGATTCTGCTGTTCGACCTCGTGACCAAGATCGTGGTGGTGCACTACGTCAAGCCCGGCAACCCGATGTCGATCGTCGGAGACGTCGTGACGTTGCGCCTGGTGCGTAATCCCGGTGCGGCGTTCTCGATGGCCACCGGGATGACCTGGTTGCTCACGGTCGTGGCCGTCGCGGTCGTCATCGGGGTGATCAAGATCGGCCGGACGCTGCGATCGCCGTGGTGGGCACTGGGATTGGGTCTGGTTCTCGGGGGTGCCCTCGGCAACCTGATCGACCGTTTCTTCCGCGCACCGGGGCCGTTCCAGGGACACGTCGTCGACTTCGTGTCGGTGGGCTGGTGGCCGGTGTTCAACGTTGCCGACTCGTCCATCGTCTGTGGTGCGATCCTGCTCGTCGTGCTGAGCCTGTTCGGCTTCGAGCCGAACGGTGAACGGGTGACCAAGTCGAACTCCGACGCCGCAGGCGAGGCCGACAAGTGAGGGAATCGCGCTCGATGCCGGTGCCCGACGGTCTGGACGGAATGCGGGTGGACGCCGGTCTCGCTCGGCTGCTCGGGCTCTCGCGTACCGTTGCCGCGACCCTCGCCGAGGAAGGCTCTGTTCTGGTCGATCACGGTGCCGTCGGCAAGTCCGACCGGCTGGCCGCTGGTTCGTGGCTCGAAGTCACGCTGCCCGAGCCGGCCCGCGAGTTGACGATCGAGGCGGAGCCGGTCGAGGGGATGGAAATCCTCTACGCCGACGACGACATCGTGGCCGTGGACAAGCCCGTCGGGGTCGCCGCGCATGCCAGTGTCGGCTGGACCGGCCCCACCGTCATCGGTGGTCTCGCGGCCGCCGGTTTCCGAATTTCGACCTCCGGTGCGCACGAGCGGCAGGGCATCGTCCATCGCCTCGACGTCGGCACGTCCGGAGTCATGGTGGTCGCCACGTCCGAGCGGGCGTACACCGTGCTCAAGCGGGCGTTCAAGGCGCGGACCATCGACAAGCGCTACCACGCACTGGTGCAGGGCCATCCGGACCCGAGCAGTGGAACGATCGATGCCCCGATCGGTCGACACGGCAGCAACGACTGGAAGTTCGCCGTCCGTGCCGACGGCAAGCCCAGCGTCACCCACTACGACACGGTCGAAGCTTTCCAGGCCGCGAGCCTGCTGGACGTGCACTTGGAAACCGGTCGCACGCACCAGATTCGGGTGCACTTCTCGGCTCTTCGACATCCGTGCTGTGGCGATCTGACCTATGGAGCCGATCCGCGTCTGGCCGAACGATTGGGCCTGGAGCGGCAGTGGCTGCATGCCCGGTCGCTGGGCTTCGCGCATCCGTCCGACGGACGCTGGGTCGAGATCGAGAGCAAGTATCCGGCCGACCTCGAGCACGCACTCGAGGTGCTTCGGAAGGCGTGATGCGCACCAGGGGAGTCTCCGGTGTACTCGGCGGCGTCGTTGCCGCTGCGCTCGTGGTCGGGTCGCTCGCCGTGGTCGGGCACCTCAATCCGGTACGACAGCTGAGCGTGAGCACCGACCGGCTCGGCCCGGACAGCGGCGAGCAGGTGACCGACTATCTGGCCCGCGCCGAGGCGAGCCTGCGTAGCGACAACGCCGAACCTCGATGGGGCTCGGTGTCGTTCGATCGCGAACTCACCGCCGAACAGGCCTACGCCGTCGCCGACGGGATTCGTATCTCGCAGGTGGTCCTGCGTGTTCCGCTCGATCGCGTGCAGACTCCGATACACACCGTGGGCGTGCCGGGCAGCGAACGCTCGGTACTGAACTCGGTCGCGCGCGCAGCGAGCCAGGCGACCGACTCGTTCGGGGCGGGGGATCGGCAGGCGCAGATCGCCGCAGTGTCGCAGCGACGTCTCCTCGACGGGTGTGCGTGTGTGGTGACGGTGGTGGTGCGCGGGACCCCTGCCGAGTTGACCGAGCTGGCCGGCCGCGCCGATGTGCGAGCGGTGCAGGCGCTTCCGCCGGATGCAGTGTCCGGCAAGTTCGCGGTCGAGCCACTTCTGCCGGAGTACGTCGACGTCGTCGCGCCGTTGCCGGACGACGGTCCCGTGCCGGCAGAGTGAGAACATCTTTCGTCGCATCCGTCACACCTGTCACGTCCTCCCAGGACACACCGGCGGCCTGAAAATTCTGTCGGTTTCACCGCCTAGAGTGGGTGCATTCGCGGCTCGTATTATCGAAAACGCACGACCTTCAGGAGAGAACCTTCGTGGCCGATTCGTTCGTTCATCTGCACAACCACACCGAATATTCGATGCTCGACGGTGCCGCCAAGATCGGGGCGATGTTCGCCGAGGCGGCACGGTTGGAGATGACGGCGGTCGGCATGACCGACCACGGCAACATGTACGGGGCCAGCGAGTTCTACAACGAGGCCAAGAAAGCAGGCATCAAGCCGATCATCGGCATCGAGGCCTACATCGCCCCCGAGTCGCGGTTCAACAAGAAGCGCGTGCTCTGGGGTGACCGCAGTCAGAAGTCCGACGACGTCTCCGGTAGCGGTGCCTACACGCACATGACGATGGTCGCCGAGAACGCCACCGGGGTCCGCAACCTGTTCAAGCTGTCCTCGCTCGCCTCCATCGAGGGCCAGCTGGGCAAGTGGGCCCGAATGGACGAGGAGATCATCGCCTCGCACGCCGAGGGCATCATCGCCACCACGGGCTGCCCGTCGGGGGAGGTGCAGACTCGGCTCCGACTCGGCCAGGAGCGCGAAGCGCTCGAGGCCGCAGCCAAGTGGCGCGAGATCTGGGGCCCGGAGAACTTCTTTCTCGAACTGATGGATCACGGCCTGTCCATCGAGCGACGCGTCCGCGAAGGTCTGCTCGACATCGGCAAGAAGCTCTCGATCCCACCGCTGGCCACCAACGACTGCCACTACGTCACCAAGGACGCCGCCGAGAACCACGAGGCGCTGCTGTGCATCCAGACCGGTAAGACGCTCAGCGATCCCACTCGCTTCAAGTTCGACGGCGACGGCTACTACCTCAAGTCCGCCGCCGAGATGCGCGAGCTCTGGGACGATCAGGTGCCCGGTGCCTGCGACAGCACGCTGCTCATCGCCGAGCGAGTGCAGCCCTACGACGAGGTGTGGGCGCACCGCGACCGGATGCCGATCTTCCCCGTGCCCGAGGGCCACACCCAGGGCACCTGGCTGCGCCACGAGGTCATGACCGGGCTCGAGCGTCGATTCCCCGACGGACCGGCCGAGGACTACCTCGCGCGCGCGGAGTACGAGATCAAGGTCATTCTCGAGATGGGCTTCCCGGCCTACTTCCTGGTGGTCGGCGACCTGATCAACCACGCCAAGGCCGTCGGCATCCGCGTCGGGCCCGGCCGAGGATCCGCTGCCGGATCGTTGGTCGCGTACGCCATGGGCATCACCAACATCGACCCACTCCCGCACGGTCTGCTGTTCGAGCGATTCCTCA
Source organism: Rhodococcus sp. NPDC006774 (assembly GCF_040636045.1). Classification (NCBI taxonomy): domain Bacteria; kingdom Bacillati; phylum Actinomycetota; class Actinomycetes; order Mycobacteriales; family Nocardiaceae; genus Rhodococcus; species Rhodococcus sp. NPDC006774. Next base: position 289,049 of record NZ_JBEYIW010000003.1, read on the forward strand.
ACCCCGAGCGCGTGTCGATGCCCGATATCGATATCGACTTCGACGATCGTCGCCGCGGTGAGATGGTCCGCTACGCCACCGAGAAGTGGGGCAGCGATCGAGTGGCCCAGGTGATCACGTTCGGCACCATCAAGACCAAGGCCGCCATCAAGGACTCCGCACGAGTGCAGTTCGGCCAGCCCGGCTTCGGAATCGCCGATCAGATCACCAAGGCGCTGCCGCCGCCCATCATGGCCAAGGACATCTCGGTGGCCGGCATCACCGACCCGGCGCACGAGCGGTACAAGGAAGCCGTCGAGGTTCGAGCGCTGATCGACTCCAACCCCGACGTCGCGACCATCTACAAGACGGCCAAGGGACTCGAAGGCCTGATTCGCAACGCAGGCGTGCACGCCTGCGCGGTCATCATGTCCTCCGAGCCGCTCACCGATGCCATCCCGGTGTGGAAGCGCGCGCAGGACGGCGCGATCATCACCGGCTGGGACTACCCGTCGTGCGAGGCCATCGGCCTGCTCAAGATGGACTTCCTGGGTCTGCGCAACCTCACCGTCATCGGTGACGCCATCGACAACATCAAGGCCAACCGCGGCATCGACATCGACCTCGACGCTCTCCCACTCGACGACCCGGCGACCTTCGACCTGCTCTCTCGCGGAGACACTCTCGGCGTCTTCCAGCTCGACGGCAGTGCCATGCGTGATCTGCTCCGCCGTATGCAGCCCACCGGCTTCGAGGACATCGTCGCCGTCCTGGCCCTGTACCGGCCGGGTCCGATGGGCATGAACTCGCACAACGATTACGCCGACCGCAAGAACGGTAGGCAAGAGGTCAAGCCGATTCACCCGGAGCTCGAAGAGCCGCTCAAGGTGATTCTCGGCGAGACGTACGGCCTGGTGGTCTACCAGGAGCAGATCATGCAGCTCGCGCAGAAGGTGGCCGGCTACACGCTCGGCCAGGCCGACCTGCTCCGTCGTGCCATGGGCAAGAAGAAGCTCTCCGAGCTGGAGAAGGCCTACGCCGGGTTCCGGCAGGGCATGTTGGACAACGACTTCTCCGAGGCGGCCATCAAGGCGCTGTGGGACACCGTGCTGCCCTTCGCGGGCTACGCGTTCAACAAGTCTCACTCCGCGGGCTACGGCCTGGTGTCGTACTGGACGGCATACCTCAAGGCGAACTACCCGGCCGAGTACATGGCAGGCCTGCTCACCAGCGTCGGCGACGACAAGGACAAGGCCGCGATCTACCTCGCCGACTGTCGCAAGCTCGGTATCACGGTGCTGCCACCGGACGTCAACGAGTCCGAACTGAACTTCGCGTCGGTGGGCAAGGACATCCGGTTCGGTCTCGGCGCTGTCCGCAACGTCGGTACCAATGTGGTCGCGTCGATAATCAGGGCGCGATCGGAGAAGTCGAAGTACACCGACTTCTCCGACTACCTCGGCAAGATCGACGCGATCGCGTGCAGCAAGAAGGTCACCGAATCCCTCATCAAGGCAGGTGCTTTCGACTCGCTCGATCATCCGCGCAAGGGTCTGATGCTCATCCACGCCGATGCGATCGACGCGGTGATGGGCACCAAGAAGGCCGAGGCGATCGGTCAGTTCGATCTGTTCGGCGGCGAGGATGCCGACGAGTCCATCTCCGCAGTGTTCAACGTTCGGGTGCCGGACGAGGAGTGGGAATCCAAGCACCGGCTCGCCCTCGAACGCGAGATGCTCGGCCTCTACGTCTCGGGCCACCCGCTTCTGGGCGTCGAGCACATGCTGGCCGCGAAGTCCGACTGCAACATCCCCACCATCCTCGAAGGTGACATCAAGGACGGCACTCAGGTCACCGTCGGCGGCATTCTCGCCTCGGTGAATCGTCGGATCAACAAGAACGGTTTGACGTGGGCGTCGGCTCAGCTCGAGGACCTGGCCGGTGGTATCGAGGTGCTGTTCTTCCCGCAGGCGTACTCGGTGTTCGGTGCCGACGTCACCGAGGATTCGGTGGTACTGGTCAAGGGTCGGGTCTCGGTGCGTGACGACCGGGTGTCCTTGATCGCGAACGACCTTGCGGTGCCGGATCTTTCGGCCATCGGCATCGACAAGCCGCTTGCGGTGAGTCTACCGACGCGGCTGTGCACCGCCGACAAGGTCGGCGCGCTCAAGCGGGTGTTGATCAGTCACCCGGGGACCTCGGACGTCCATCTGCGGTTGGTCAGTGGCGACAAGATCACCACGATGAAACTCGATGACAGTCTGAGGGTGACGCCGACCTCGGCGCTGATGGGAGACCTGAAGGCGCTACTGGGGCCGGGCTGCCTGACGGGCTGACGCCGGGCCGGTCGAACCGAGCTCGGTCAGGCGCAGCGTCCACCACGCGACGACGGCAACCGCTGCGCCTGCCAGCACTGCTGCCTGCAGGGAGCCGGCAATGACGAGGGTCGCGGCGAACACGAGAAATCCGAGTGCGAGGGCTTCGAGCTTGTACACGGGCCACGCGATGCCTGCGACGTCGGCGGTGCGCAGCGCGGGAGCGGGTCGACGGCTCACCTGGGTGCTCGTGTAGGTCATCGCGTTCTCCTCTGGTAACCCCGGCAGGTTCGGGTGTCCGCTGCAGGAAGTTCAGACTATACCCAACAAAAGATTCGGTCCACCGAACTTGGCCCTCGGGCCTGGCAATGTGATCGATCTCGTGGCGTCACGCCCGCGAGAGGTGTTCACTCGAGTCATGCCATTGACAGGAGAATACGAACCGAGTTCATCCGACTGGGCCCGCGAGCAGGCCGAGCTGTACGAGAACTCCGGCGGAACCGAAGGCACGATGATGAACGGCATGCCGGTGGTGCTGTTGACCACCAAGGGCAACAAGAGCGGCAAGCTGCGCAAGTCGCCGTTGATGAAGGTCGAACACGACGGCGAGTACGCCATCGTCGCCTCGCTCGGCGGAGCACCGAAGCACCCGGTCTGGTACCACAACGTCAAGGCCGAGCCGCTCGTCGAGCTGCAGGACGGTCCGGACAAGCACGACTACATCGCACGCGAAGTGACCGGCGACGAGAAGGCCGTGTGGTGGGAACGTTCGGTTGCCGCGTACCCCGACTACGCGGAGTATCAGAAGAAGACCGACCGCGAGATACCTGTTCTCGTACTCTCACGCGCCTGAAACGGCGTCGCCGGCGTTCCGGAGTCGGGCCTGCGGAACGACCCGGTCTCCAGCGTGGAACGGTCCCGGATGGGCAACCGTTCGACGCTGGTGGCAGCATGTCCTGGTGTCTTCATCCCCTGAACTCGCCTCCCAGCACTCATCGTCGGTAGCCGTCACCGCTGCCGACATCGATGCCGCTGCCGTGCGAATTTCTTCGGTGGTGGCGGCGACGCCCCTGCAGCTGTGCGAGCGACTGTCTGCGGAGACGGGTGCGAAGGTCTACCTCAAGCGCGAGGACCTGCAGATCGTGCGGTCGTACAAGATTCGCGGCGCATACAACCTGATGGATCAGCTGACTGATGCCGAGCGCTCCGTGGGCGTGGTGACGGCGAGTGCAGGCAACCATGCTCAGGGCGTCGCGTTCGCGTGCCGGACGATGCAGGTGCGGGGGCGGATCTACGTCCCGGCCAACACCCCCAAGCAGAAGCGTGACCGAATCCGGGTGCACGGCGGCGAGTTCGTCGATCTCATCGTCATCGGGGACACGTTCGACGCTGCTGCCGCTGCGGCGGCCGAGGACGTCGCTCGTACCGGTGCCACGATGGTGCCGCCGTTCGACGATCCCCGTACCGTGGCCGGCCAAGGCACCATCGCCGCCGAAATAGTCGACCAGCTCGGCAGCGCGCCGGACGTCGTCGTGATGCCCGTCGGCGGCGGAGGATGCATCGCGGGCATCTCGAGCTACCTGCGCGAGCGAGCACCGCAGACCTCACTGGTGGGCGTCGAGCCGTCCGGAGCCGCGTCGATGACCGCCGCCCTGATCGCCGGTGGCCCGGTGACGCTCTCCGACATCGATCCGTTCGTCGACGGAGCTGCCGTCCGCCGCATCGGAGACGTGCCGTACGCCGCGCTGCGGTCGCTGGGCGCGAGCGTGGTCTCGCACGCGTCGCTGCCGCTGCTCACCGCGCCGGTGTTCGACAGTGCAGGCCCCGGTGCGTTCCTGATCACGCAGATCGACGAGGGCGCTATCTGCACTGCGATGCTGGCGCTGTACCAGAACGAGGGCGTCATCGCCGAGCCTGCGGGTGCACTCGCGGTGGCTGCGCTCGAACACCTCGACATCGCCCCCGGCAGTACCGTCGTGTGCCTGGTCTCGGGTGGCAACAACGACGTCTCCCGATACGGCGAGATCCTCGAGCGCTCTCTGGTGCATTTGGGGCTCAAGCACTACTTCTTGGTGGATTTTCCGCAGGAACCCGGAGCGCTTCGCCGATTCCTCGACGAGGTACTCGGCCCCGAGGACGACATCACGCTGTTCGAGTACGTCAAGCGAAACAACCGGGAGACCGGTGCCGCACTGGTCGGCATCGAACTCGGGTTCGCGAGCGGATTGGGCCCGCTTCTGGAACGCATGCGGGATTCGCACCTGCACGTCGAGCAGCTGGAGCCGGGTTCCCCGGTGTACCGCTATCTGACCTGAGTCGGCACACCGAACGTACCCGCGCGAAGTCACCGGCCGAGAAGGCGATCGACCACCCGTCGATGCAGGTCGGGGTCCACTCCCGGAAGATCGAGGAGGGCACCGAGGTAGATCCCGTCGCCGACGAGTCTGATGATCTCGGCCTGGACCGGATCGTCGATCTCGGTGCGCAGACCCTCGTCCCACAACCGCATCATTTCGGTGACGGCGTCCTGCACCTCGCCGGAATTGCCGTCGACGCTGCGTAACGCGGCCAGGGTCGATCGATACAGCGCAATCTCCTTCTCGGAGATGGAGTCGGGCGGTTGCAGATACCACTCGGCCACCGAGGTTCCGCCTGCTGCGGCGTCGGCGCGCTGCTGATCTGCCTGGGCGCCGAGTCGTCGCACCATGGCGGCGATCAGCGCGTCCTTGGTCTTGAAGTGATAGAGCAGACCGCCCTTGGAGACGCCTGCGGCGGCGGCGACGCTGTCGAGGGTCACCTTGGTCATGCCGTGTTCGATCAGCATCGATTCGAGTGCGTCGAGTATTCGGTCGCGGGTGTCCGATGACATGAAAGTCACTTTACCGGCTGGACGGTTCGCGGTACTCTCGATCACTGTACCGGCTGGACGGTTGGTGCTCGCAGGCGTTTCGGACCCGGCCATCGCCGGCGCACCGAGCGCAGAACGTAGGAGATGTAGTGAGTGACATGCGCACCGGATCGGTGCACGAGGTAGCCGGGGGATCCGAGCACCGGGCGACCCCTCGGGACTGGCTCGGTTTGGTGGTGCTGGCGTTCGCGGTGCTGCTCATCGCTGTCGATGGCACCGTCCTCGATCTGGCACTGCCGTTCATCAGTTCGGACTTGGCACCGACCAGCAACCAGCTGCTGTGGATCATCGACGTCTACTCGTTCGTCCTGGCCGGCCTGCTCATCACCATGGGCACCCTCGGCGATCGCATCGGCCGTCGCCGATTGCTACTGATCGGAGCAGCGGGTTTCGGTATCGCCTCGCTCGTCGCCGCTGTGTCGACCAGCGCCGAGATGCTCATCGCGGCGCGGGTGTTGCAAGGTATTTCCGGCGCGACCTTGATGCCCGCGACGCTCGGCCTGATCAGGACCATCTTCCTGAACCCGCGTCAGCGTGTCGCCGCCATCGGCGTGTGGGGCGCGATGGCGGGTGGCGGTGCTGCGGCCGGTCCACTCGTGGGCGGTTGGCTGCTCGAGCACTTCTGGTGGGGCTCGGTGTTTCTCATCAACATCCCCGTGATGATCGTGCTGATCGTGCTCGGGCCACTGGTGATTCCCGAGTCCAAGGATCCGAATCCGGGCCGCTTCGACCTCACGAGTTCGGCGCTGTCGATGCTCGCCATCGTGCCCGTGGTGTTCGCGGTGAAAGAAACCGCAGCGCACGGATTCGACGTGGTGTACCTGCTCTCCGCTGTGATCGGTGTGATCGCCGGCTTCGTGTTCGTCCGCCGGCAGCGGACCCTCGCCGCGCCGATGATCGACCTGAGGCTGTTCGCGAACCGGGCGTTCTCGACGGGCGTCGCCACGAACTTCCTGTCGGTGTTCGCCCTCGCCGGGGTGCTGTTCTTCGGCTCGCAGTACCTGCAGCTCGTACTCGGCAACAGCCCGCTCGAAGCCGGATTGTTGCTGCTACCGGGCACGGCCGCCAGTATCGTCACCTCACTGCTGGTTGCGGTGCTGGTTCGATACTTCAGCGCGGGAACGGTTCTCGGCGTCGCGATGTTCGTGGCCGCCGCGGGCGCAGGCCTCCTGGTCGGCCTCGCAACCGACAGCGGCCCGGCGTTGTTCATCGCCGGATTCGTCCTCGTCGGAGCGGGAGTCGGTGTCGCGCTGACGCTGACCTCCGAGTTGGTCGTCAGCTCCGTCGAACCCGAACGAGCGGGAGCTGCCTCGGCGGTGTCGGAGACCGCGTACGAGCTGGGTATCGCGTTGGGTGTCGCCGTGCTCGGCACCGTGGTGATGGCCATCTTCCGTCGCGGAATCGACGTCACTCAGTTGACCCCCGAGCTCGGAGCCAAGGCAGGCGAGACACTCGGCGGCGCGGATGCGGTGGCTCGTGAGTTGCCGGACTCGGTGGCGACGGTTCTGCTCGATTCCGCACATGCTGCGTTCGTATCGGGCATGCATGTCGCGGCCGTCGCCACCGCGGTGGTGCTGGCGATCACCGCCGTGTTCGTCCTGGTCAATCTACGCAGGCGTCAGGACTCCAGCACGACGACGGAGTGACCAGGAACCGTGGTGGCGGAGCCGGTCCGGTCCGAGGTCGTCGGCTCCCACTCGAGCAGTGCGGAGCCGCCGACCGGCACCGTCACCGCGGATTCGGACAGGTTGCACACCACGCTGATGCGGCCTCGGCGAACGACGATCCACTTCGCGTCCTCGTCGTACTCCACCTTCACGTGGTCGAGCCACGGATCGGTCAATTCGGTCCGGTCACGGCGCAGCCGCAACAGATCGCGGTAGACGGCCAACAGTCGCGCATGATCGCCGTCGCCCAGCTCCGCCCAGTTCAGCTTCGATCGCGTGAACGTCTCGGGATCCTGCGGATCCGGGATGTCGCTCTTGTCCCAACCGTGCTCGGCGAACTCCGCTTTGCGCCCCTCTGCGGTGGCCTTGCCCAGCTCGGGCTCGGGGTGCGAGGTGAAGAACTGGAACGGCGTCGACGCTCCCCATTCTTCGCCCATGAACAGCATCGGAGTGTAGGGCGAGGTCAGCACCAGGGCGGCCTTGATCGCGAGCTGGCCGGGGGAGAGGTAGAAGCCCGGTCGGTCGCCGATCGCACGGTTGCCCACCTGGTCGTGCGTGGTCGTGTAGGTCACCAGGGAGCTGGCCGGGATTCGTCGGGTGTCGAGCGGGCGACCGTGGATACGGCCCCGGAAACTCGAGTACGTTCCGGCGTGAAAGAAGCCCTGCCGCAGCGTGTTCGCAAGCCCCTGCAGCGAACCGAAATCGCCGTAGTAGCCCTGCCGCTCACCGGAGACCGCGGCGTGGATCGCATGGTGGATGTCGTCGTCCCACTGGGCGTCGAGTCCGTAACCACCGCCCGACCGAGCGGTGATCAGCATCGGATCGTTGAGATCGCTCTCGGCGATCAGGGTCAGTGGCCGACCCAGATGTGCCGAGAGGCTTCGGGTTTCGATCGACAGCTGTTCGAGCAGGTGCACCGCAGTGTGGTCGACGATCGCGTGTACTGCGTCGAGTCGCAGCGCGTCGATGTGGAACTCGGAGAACCACCGCAGCGCGTTGTCGAGGGCGTAGCGCCGCACCTCGCCCGAGTCGGCCTCGGCGTAGTTGATCGCCTGGCCCCAACTGTTGGCACCCTCGGTCATGTACGGGCCGAAGCGGTCCAGGTAGTTGCCGGACGGGCCGAGGTGGTTGTAGACCACGTCGAGAACGACGCCGATGCCGCGGCCATGGCAAGCATCGACCAAGCGCTGCAAGCCTTCCGGGCCGCCGTACGTCTCGTGCACGGTGTACCAGAGCACACCGTCGTAGCCCCAGTTGTGCACGCCGTTGAACCCGTTGACCGGCATGATCTCCACGAACGTCACGCCGAGGTCGACCAGATGATCGAGCTTGGTGATGGCCGCGTCGAACGTGCCCTCGTCGGTGAACGTGCCGATGTGCAGCTCGTAGATCGACGAGCCGGGCAGTTGCCGTCCGGTCCAGGCCGCGTCGGTCCACAGCGTCGGATCGACTTCGAAGACCTGGGACAGCTCGTGTACGCCGTCGGGCTGCCGAGGCGACCGCGGATCCGGGAGCGCCTTGTCTGCGTCGTCGAGCAGGAAGCCGTAACGACTCGTCGGGCTGCAGTCGACATCCGCGTGCCACCACCCGTTCGAGGAGCGCTGCATCGGATGCACCGTGTCGTCGAGCTGGAGGCGGACCGTCTCGGGCGTCGGCGCCCAGACCTGGAACCGACGAGTCGCTGCCGGTGATGTCGCTGCTGTCGATGTCACTGCTGTCGATATCACTGTGTCACCGCTTCTTCGTTGTCGCGCACCAGAAGTGCGACCGGGAGTGAGGCGAACACCTCGGCCACCGACACGGTGCCGGTGTGTTCGACGTCGGTGATCCGATCGCGCCAGCGGCCGTCGGGCAGGGACACGGTTGTCTCACCCCAACCCTGCTCGGAGACGCCGAGTGAGAGTCTGGTGGCCAGTGCGATCACGTCGGCGTTGCCGGCCAGTGGGCCACGCGCGAATCCGACGAGGTGCTCGGCCGCGGATCCGTTCGCGACGATGGGGGTGTAGGTTCCGCCGACGAAACTCTCGGGTCGCTCGCGTCGCACGTGCAGTGCGGAGCGAACGACGGCGAGCTTGGCAGCACCCGTATCGACCGAGAGCGCAGCGGAGTTCGACGCGGCGAGCATAGATCGACGGACCGAGTAGTCGACGGGCCGTCTGTTGTCGGGGTCGACGAGCGAGTCCTCCCACAACTCGGTGCCCTGGTACACATCGGGGATACCGGGCCCGGCCAGGTTCAACAGTTTCTGACCCAGTGCGTCGGAATGGCCGTGCGGAGCCAGCTTCTCGACGAGCATCGACATCGAACGCGCGACGGCACCGTCGAAGATCGCGTCGAGCCAGCTGTGTACCGCGGACTCGAATTCCTCGTCCGGATCGGTCCACGTCGTGCGAAGGGCTGCCTCGCGGATCGCCTTCTCCGCGTAGGCGTGGACGCGTTCACGCAACGAGGAGGTGACCACGCCGTCCGTCGGCCAGACTCCGAACAGGTTCTGCCACAGGAACATTCCAGTGGTGCCGTCGGGGCTCGGGGCCAGTTCTTCCCAGTCGGTGATGCATCGGGCCCACAGTTCGGGAGTCTGCGACAGCACGCCGATGCGCGCTCGCACATCCTCGCCTCGCTTGGTGTCGTGAGTCGACAGCGTGGTCATCGCAGCAGGCCAACGCTTCGCGCGGTCCGCATTGGTGAGATGGAAGAACTCTGTGCTGCAACCGAATCGGCTGGGATCGCCGCCGACCTCCTGCAGCGAGATGAGCCGGTTGGCGCGGTAGAACAAGCAGTCCTCGACGCCCTTGGCGGTGACGGCACCGCACACCTGATCGAATCGCACCGGCGATTCGGCACCGCCGATGAGAGCTGTCGTCAATGCACCGAGACCGGCTGCCAGTTCGGGCTGCTCCTCGCCGATCTCCGCGATCACGCCGGGCAGGACGCGGGCGAGCGGCGCGTAGTCGGTCCTGTACACGGGAACGGCCGCGACGACTGCGACGATCGCGTCGATGACGGACTCGAGATCGACGCTCGTGCCGGACTCGCGCACGACGGCCCGCGCGAGGCGTCGTACCTCCGGGGACAGATCCCCGCGGGCGACACCGGTCTTGAGGTCGAGTTCCGTCTCGTGCAGCGTCTCGCTGTCGTAGGCGATGCCCGAGCGCACCTGGGACAACGCGGTGAGCGCGTGCACGCCCTCGGGGTCGACGAACACTCCGCCGACTGCGGCCAGGGCGTCGTATCCGGTCGTGCCGTCGACGGGGAGCGACTCGTCCAACGGTTCGCCGTCGGCGAGAATCTTCTCGATGACCAGCCACCGATCGGGGCCGAGAAGTCCGCGTAGTTCGGTGAGGTAGCCGGCGGGGTCGGCCAGACCGTCGGGATGGTCGACGCGAAGTCCGTCGATCAGACCGTCCTCGATCCAACCGGCCACCTGACGATGGGAGTCGGTGAAGACGTCGAGGTCTTCCTGCCGGATTCCCGCCAGGCCGTTCACCGAGAAGAACCGTCGGTACCCGATCAGCCCGTCGGACCAGCTCACCAGTCGGTACGACTGACGGTCGTGCACTGCCTGCGCGTCGCCGCTGTCCGTGCCGTCGGCGATAGGGAAGCGGTGCTCGTAGAACGCGAGCAGAGGCTGGTCCTCGGAGCGGTCGACGGTCAGCTCGCCGACGTCGCTCGCGCTACCCAGGACGGGGATGGCGATCTTGCCGTCGACGCCGTTGTCGGCTCCGAAGTCGATGTCGAAGTACGTCGCGTACTCGGAGTCGCGACCACGCCGCAGTACGTCCCACCACCATCCGTTCTGCCGCGGATCCTCCACTCCGACGTGGTTGGGCACGATGTCGACGATGATCCCCATGCCCAGTTCGGCAGCACGAGAATGCAACTGCGTCAATGCCTCTCGGCCCCCGAGTGCGGCCGAGACAGTCGAGGTGTCGGTGACGTCGTAACCGTGGGTCGAGCCCTCGGTCGCAGTGAGGATGGGCGACAGATAGAGGTGGGTGACCCCGAGGTCGTGTAAATAATCGACCACGTCGGAGGCGTCGGCCAGGGTGAAGGCATCGCCCCGCAGTTGTAACCGGTATGTACTGGTGGGCAGCGGCATATGTCAGGCAGTCTTTCGTAGAACGAGCAAGGAACGAGCGGTGACTTCCACCGGTGTACCCGCTTCGATCGATTTCTCACTTGTCCCGGTTCGCGACGCGGTGTTCAGCGCCACCGTCCACTCCTTGGCGTAGTTTCCGTCCGGGGTCACGAACTCGATGGTCTCGTGATGTGCGTTGAAGCACAACAGGAACGAGTCGTCCACCACGCGCTCGCCGCGCTGGTTCGGTTCCGGGATTCCGTCACCGTTGAGGAACACGGTGAGCGATTTGCCGAATCCGCTGTCCCAGTCCTCCGGAGTCATCTCCTCGCCCGCGGGGGTGAGCCAGGCGATGTCTCGGGCCTGCTCGCCGGTTCGAATGGGACGGCCCTCGAAGAACCGTCGACGCCGGAACACCGGGTGCTCGGCACGCAGCGCGATGGCGTTGCGGGTGAACTCGATCAGTTCGGCGTTCTTCTCGGCCAACGACCAGTCCATCCAGGCCAGTTCGGAGTCCTGGCAGTAGACGTTGTTGTTGCCCTGCTGAGTGCGCGCCATCTCGTCGCCGTGGGCGATCATCGGCGTGCCCTGGCTGAGCAGCAACGTCGCCATGATGTTGCGGATCTGGCGAGCACGCAGGTCGAGGATCTCCGGATCGTCCGTCGGGCCCTCGACGCCGCAGTTCCACGAGCGGTTGTGGCTCTCGCCGTCGTTGTTGTCCTCGCCGTTGGCGTCGTTGTGCTTGTCGTTGTACGACACCAGATCGTTGAGGGTGAACCCGTCGTGCGCGATGACGAAGTTGATGCTGGCACCGGGGCGACGGCCGGTGGCCTCGTACAGATCCGAGGATCCGGTCAGTCTCGACGCGAACTCGCCCAGCGTGGCCGGCTCGCCCCGCCAGTAGTCGCGCACGGTGTCGCGGTACTTGCCGTTCCATTCCGTCCACAGGCCGGGGAAGTTACCGACCTGGTAGCCGCCTTCGCCGACGTCCCAGGGTTCGGCGATCAGCTTCACCTGGCTGACGACCGGATCCTGTTGCACCAGATCGAAGAACGCGCTCAGGCGGTCGACGTCGTGCAGTTCGCGAGCCAGAGTGGACGCGAGGTCGAAGCGGAATCCGTCGACGTGCATCTCGGTGACCCAGTAGCGCAGTGAGTCCATGATGAGCTGCAGCGTGTGCGGGTGTCGCGCGTTGAGGCTGTTGCCGGTACCGGTGTAATCCATGTAGTGCTCGAGGTCGCCGTCGACGAGCCGGTAGTACGCGGCGTTGTCGATGCCGCGGAAGCTGATGGTCGGGCCCATGTGGTTGCCCTCGGCCGTGTGGTTGTAGACCACGTCGAGGATCACCTCGATGCCGGCGGCGTGGAACGAACGAACCATGGCCTTGAACTCGGTGACCGCGGCACCGGGGGACTTGTGTGAGGAGTACTCGGCGTGCGGGGCCAGGAAGCCGAATGTGTTGTAGCCCCAGTAGTTTCGCAGTCCCTTGTCCAGCAGAACCTGATCTTGCATGAACTGGTGCACCGGCATCAGCTCGATGGCCGTGACACCGAGGTGGTTGAGGTGGTCGATGATCACCGGATGCGCCAGGCCTGCATAGGTGCCGCGCTCGGATTCGGGGATGTCGGGATGGTTGATCGTCATGCCCTTGACGTGGGCCTCGTAGATCACCGTCTCGTGATACGGGCGCTTGGGGGCGCGATCGGCCTGCCAGTCGAAGAAGGGGTTGATCACGACGGTGGTCATCGTGTGTCCGAGCGAATCGTGCTGGGGGAAGTCGTTGTTCGGCACGTCGTCGTGCGCGATGGGAGCGTCCTCGATGATCTCGTCGTCGGGATCGGCGAGATCGGTGGCGTCCTCGAACGGGGCCTCGGCGTCGAGTGAATCCGCGGATTCCTCGTCGATCCGTACCTCGGCCTCGGGTTCGGGAGCCGGCGCGTCCATGTTGTACGAGAACAGCGATCGGTCGCCGTCGAACGATCCCTCGAACGCCTTGCCGTACGGATCGACGAGCAGCTTGCTCGGGTCACAGCGGTGCCCGGCTGCCGGATCCCATGGGCCGTGGACGCGGTAGCCGTAGCGCTGACCCGGTTCCACCGTGGGCAGATACGCGTGCCAGACGTAGCCGTCGGACTCCTCGAAGCGGATGCGGGTCTCGGTTCCGTCGTCGGCGATCAGGCACAGATCCACGGCCTCCGCGGCCTCGGAGAACAGTGCGAAATTGGTTCCTGCTCCGTCGTAGGTCGCGCCGAGCGGATAAGCGGATCCCGGCCATACTGCGATGGCAGGCGTGTCGTCGGAGGCTTCGTGCAGCATGGATCAACCCTACTGTGGCGGGTGGGCCCGGGCTTACCGAGCGCGACCAGCTCCGGTCACGGTCCGGCCCACCAGCCGGTGGCCGATCCGATCTGTCGGCCCAGCTCGGTGGTGAGAGTTCGCACGTAGGTCGCGGTGAGATGGTGTTCGTCACGGTAGATCAGAACGTTGCCCTGCTCGACGCGGCACACGGTGTCGTCGCACACGGCATCGGACAGGTCGAGAGCAGAGAACCCGGGCAGCTGGAACGAGGAGGCAAGGGCCGGGTTGACGGGGTCCAACGCCTCGTCCCTCGGGATACCGCACGAGGCGGCCGTGCCGCCGTCGGCGAGGCAGTCGATAGCCCGATACGCGAGCCACGGGGTGTCCCTGACACCCAGTATTCCCACTCCGTCGCCGATCAGTTGCTGCCATACCGAGGCGTACCAGTTGGGGGTGTAGTCGCCGGGAACGTCCTCTCGGGGGCGGGTGGCGGTGGTGAACACGTAGTCCGGCTGCATCGCGGCCACGTCGGCGAGCACGGTCTGCGTCCAATCCAGGCAGTCGGGGTACTCGTTGGGGCCGAGCATCGGCATCGTGTCCGTGCTCAACGGACAGCCCATCTTGAGAAACGTGACGACCTTGAAGCCGTGCCGGAGACCGAGTGTGTCGAGGGCCGTCACCCAGTGTTCGGCATGTGAACTGCCTGCCAGCACGATCGTTCGGTCCGAGTCGACGTCGCCGTAGGTGCACGAGATCGCGTCCCGCGTCTCGAAGTCCGCGATGCAGCCCTCGAGGGTGGTGACGGGGAGATCCTCGGGAGCGGAGTAGAGCGGCGGACTGATGTCGGCAGGCTCCACGCGAATCCCGTCGGTGAGTTCGAGCGCTCCGGGGTGAGTCAGTTCGTCGACCGATCCGTCCGCCTGCACCGCGGTGATCGACCGATCGATGTAGACGTTCCATCCGACCGAGCCGGCCGTCACTGCGACTGCGGCGATCGTCGCGGTCGCAGTCACCGCGATGCGTCCTGGTGTGAACGTGCTCGACTGGGTGGGGCGCTCGACGAGACGGACTGTGAGCCATGCCAGTGCGACCGAGGCTCCGATGATGCCGAGACCGCCGAGTACGTCGGCGTGGGGCCGGCCGGTGGCCGACAGATAGAAGATCAGCAGCGGCCAGTGCCACAGGTACAGCGGAAACGCGATCGATCCGACCCAGGCGAAGAACCGATTGGAGAGCGTGGCCGCGACGGCGGTCTCGGAGCCGGCGACGATCAACGCGATGGTGGCCAACACCGGAACGAGGGCCAGGGGGCCGGGAAAGGCAGTCACTCCGTCGACCACGAAGCCGCACCCGACGATGACGGTCATGCCGACCACGGCGAGAACCGAGCGCACGGTCGACGACGAGCGGGGGTATCGCGACGACGTCTCGGCCGGACCGTGGCTTCGTGTGGCGAACACGGCGGCGACGGCGGCACCGAGCATGATCTCCCAGAGCCGCGCACCGGTGTCGTAGTAGTTCCACGCCTGATGGCGTTGCACACCGTCTGCTGCGTAGACGAAGGACACCACCGCTATCACGGCGAATATCGCCGCGAACGTCTGCGGTCGAAGGCTTCGTGGTCCGTCGGGACGCACGGTGCGTCGTATCCACGCGAGACCGAACACGACGGCAATGGCCAGTAGATAGAACTGGAACTGCACGGCCACCGACCACAGGTGCTGCAGTGGGCTCACCGAGGGGTCGGCCGCCAGGTAGTCGTTGGCCGTCGTCGCCAGCTGCCAGTTCACGTAGTAGAAGACACCGGAGACCAGTTGATCGCCCAGGTCGGCCCAACGAGTGCGCGGCAGCAGGAACACCGATGCGACGGCAACCGCAAGCAATGTGATCAGCAGGGGAGGCCCGAGCCTGCGCAGCACCCGCGTGATCCGGGTGAACGGATTCAGGCTTGCCCCGGCCTCGGCCGATCGAAGCAGAGATGCGGTGAAGAAGAAGCCGGACAGTGTGAGGAATACATCGACGCCGCCCGAGACCCGACCCATCCAGATGTGGAAGACGACAACGAGGGCGATCGCGACACCGCGCAGGCCGTTGAGATCTCGGCGTTGCGGTGGCCGATGCGTACCGCTGGGCGGAGAATCTGCATCCCCCTGAGCCGCAACAACCGGGGCCGAGGTATCGGCGACCGAATCGGTGCCGGCTCTGCTGTGGGGTACGTGCATGGAGGAGAAGTGACTTCCCGGCTGTGTATCGACCACTCGGTCGGGGGTCGCGGACGGTGGTACCCGATCTTGATGAGACCGGGATTCTGGGGCAAACAATACGTGTACGTGAGGTGAAGTACTCCTCGGAGTCTGCTTTGCCGCAATCGGCCCAGTTCGGGGGCGGTTTCGGGCGCATTGCGCATCGTACGGCTTGCGCATGTATGAGGCGTATGCAAGCATTTATCAAGCGCGTGCAACTAAACGCGATAGCTCGATAAATGCGTACGCATCTTCCATTCAGGAGTTCAGACATGCCACTCGGCTTGCTCGCCCTCGCCATCGGGGGATTCGGAATCGGTTTGACCGAATTCGTCATCATGGGCCTACTGCCCGAAGTCGCGGCCGATTTTGCGGTCACCGAGGCCACCGCCGGCTGGCTCATCACCGGCTACGCGCTGTCCGTCGTCGTCGGGGCACTGTTCGTCACCGCAGCCGCGACACGGTTTCCTCGCAAGAACGTCCTGCTCGCACTGATGTGCCTGTTCATCGTCGGCAATCTCGTTTCCGCACTGTCGAGCAGCTACGAGATGATGCTGTTCGGCCGCGTCGTCGCAGCGCTGTGTCACGGAGCGTTCTTCGGCATCGGTGCCGTCGTCGCGGCGAGCCTGGTCGAGCCGGCGAAGAAGGCCGGAGCCATCGCCATGATGTTCGCCGGCCTCACCGCCGCCAATGTCCTGGGAGTTCCGTTCGGGACGTTCCTGGGTCAGAACCACGGTTGGCGCTCGACGTTCTGGGCGATCACGGTGATCGGCATCGTCGCGTCGATCGGCATCGCCGCCCTCGTTCCTCGCGACACCGGGAGCGGTGAGGTGAGCAATCTGCGGCGAGAGTTGCGCGCGTTCCGATCGGTGCAGGTATGGCTGTCCATCGTGGTCACGGTGCTCGGGTACGGCGGCATGTTCGGTGCGTTCACGTACATCGCGTTCACGCTCACCGACGTCAGTGGCTTCGCGTCGAGTTCGGTGCCGTGGCTCCTCGTGCTGTTCGGCGGCGGGTTGTTCGTCGGCAACTATCTCGGCGGCAAGGCGGCAGACCGCAACCTCACCGGCACGCTGACGATTCTGCTCGGTGCGCTGACCGTCGTACTCGTCTTCTTCGCGCTCACCGCGGAGAGTCGTCCGGCGACGATCGCATCTCTCGTGCTCATGGGTGCGTTCGGCTTCGCAACGGTCCCGGGGCTGCAGATGCGGGTGATGTCGTTCGCATCCGACGCTCCGACGATGGCGTCCGGCGCGAACATCGCCGCGTTCAATCTCGGAAACGCGTTGGGCGCGTGGCTCGGCGGTGTCACGATCTCGGCCGGTCTCGGCTACACCTCGCCCATCTGGGCCGGATCCGGCATCACCGCGGCGGCCTTGATGGTGTTGTTGTTCGCGACCGGTCTGCTCCGACGCGCCGACGCGAATCCGATCGCGGGGGCGGGCCGATCGAGCGCTGCAACCAGTGCCGCGGGATCGTCCACCTGAAGGCCGAAGGAGTGGGCGCTGCCCTCGACCCTCCACCGCTGCAGGGGCGCGGGCACGGCAACCGTTGTAGCGCAGGACAAATCGATGTCGACGGTGGTGCCGTCCTGATTCGGTAGGACGAGTCGGCCGCCGTCGAGCGTCGGCGACACGACGCCGTAGCGGCGGTGGATTCGGGCGGAGACGATGGTCGCTCGGTCCACCGTCGCGACGACCTTCCCGGAGGTTCGCAGAGTGAGCGTGGTCGGCGAGAGAACGTGAGGATGGACGCGGGCCAGCGCGACCGACGAGGTGAGCACCATCAGTGACGCCACCGACAGAGCTGCGAGGACTGCACTGATCCACAGCACCGGAATCAGCAGATGCAGAACGACCATCTCGATGACGGTGACGACGCCGAACATCACCGGCATCGCAAGAGTTCCGCGTACCGCGGTGAACACTGCCGAATCCGCGCCGATCGGCGCATGCCGTCGACGGCCCCACAGCAGCAATGCGTGCCATCTGCCGACCCGGACCGGGGTGTGGACCGTCATCGAGCAGCACCGGGGCGGCTGGGTTCGCTGGTCTGCAGACGTGCGATGGCTTCGATGATCACTGCGCGCTGAGCGGGATCGGGCACGATGTCGTCGATACTCAGCGGGCCGGTCTCGTGGGTGGAGACCTCCGGCTCCGCCGAAACGAGAGCGGGAATATCGAGCACTGACGCCAATTCTGCTGCGAGCGAATCGATGTCGGCTGCGGCATCGTCGACCCCTCGGCCTTCGAGCGCGCTGAATCTGCGCAGGAGCGCCAGATACTTCACCCGGGTGTCGGGATCGGCCAGCGTCGCTGTCATCGACTCGAAGAACGACGAGGGGACGGTGCCCGAGATCGCCATCACCTCGAGCAGGTCACGCTCACGGAGCAACGCTTCGCGGTCGGTCTCGGCAGCGGCATCGATCAACGCGGCCAGTGTGTCCGCCGCATCGCGCGGCAGCGCGGTGAGTGGACGATGCTCGACGGCGTCGTCGAGCAGGGCCGACAAGCGAGTGTGCCGGTGCGCCAGAGCTTTCTGCTGCGATTCGATACCGGACAACAGAGCGCGTAGATCGGCGACCACGTCGCTCTCGTCCGCCTCGGACCGGTCGAGGGCGGCAGCTATCGCGCCGAGAGGCATTCCGCAGTCGGCAAGCCAACGGATTCTCATCAGTCGAACCACGTCGTCGATCGCGTACTCGCGATAGCCGTTGGACAGACGGCGTGGCTCACCGAGCAGGCCGAGACGGTGATAGTGCCGCACTGTTCGAGGTGTCGTTCCGGCGGCGTCGGCCAGGGATCCGATTCTCATGTGTTCAGTGTGAACCGTGACGCTACGTCAAGGTCAAGATCGGCAGCGCCCTGCTCACAGGCAGCCCCTGTGCGACGCACCGAGTATTCTCGGTGGTCCGTGCGATTCGACGTGGTTCGCACTGTTCGAGGAAGAGACCTGGCTGAAGATGGTCGACACCGATCGTTGGTATCGGGAGATGTTCGAGGCCAGCACGGTCGGTTTGGCACTGGCCGACGAGAACGGACTGTTGGTTCTCGCGAACGAGGCGTACGCGGCAATCGTCGGTTGTCCGCGTCATCTGTTGGCCGGCCGCTCCTCTCGCGAATTCACCCATCCCGACGATCTGGCCCAGCACGCCGCCATGGAACAGATCATGGACGACGCCAAGGCGCGTGGGGAATCGGTCCACGTCGAGAAGCGCTACCTGCATCCGGACGGCACGGTGCGGTGGGGATGGATCTCGGCCAGTGAGGTCCCCAGCCCCAGGGGCATTCGGTGGACGATGGCCGTCGTGCACGACATCACCGATCGTCGGCGCCTCGAGGACGACCTCCGCCAGGCCGCGCACACCGATGCCCTCACCGGATTGCTCAACCGGCGTGGATGGCGCGATCGGCTGCATCAGTTGACGACACCGCGTGCTGCCGGTGTCGCACTGGCTCTGGCGATGGTCGACTTCGATCGATTCAAGTCGTACAACGACAAGTACGGTCACGGACGCGGTGATCGGCTGTTGATTCAGTTCTCTGCTGCTGCCGAGGACCTGCTCGGCAGTCGAGCCTCCATCGCCAGGTGGGGCGGCGAGGAATTCGCTCTCGTCATGCCCGATGTGGGTCCGACGACCATGTCGGCCGTGCTTGCCGAGTTGTCGGCGGTCGTGCCCGACGGACAGACATTCTCTGCCGGCTACACGACACTGCGTGTGGGGGAGTCCGTCGACGACTGCTTCGACCGCGCGGACATGTTGCTCTACCGAGCAAAACGCGACGGTGGTGCGCGTTCGTACGGGGACGCAGCCGCGATTCCGACGTGACGACCGTCAGTTCTGCAGGCGACCGAATCCGACGACCCCGGAATCGGATGCGTAGTGCAGCGTGTGCACCCTGATCTTGCCGGCTTCGTTGCCGCCGACGGTGATGGCCTCGTCGCCGTCCACCGCGACGATCACGTTGGTGTGTTGGCCGGCCCAGCTGGTGTTGTCGTAGAGCACCACATCGCCCACCGAAGGCGTGTAGCCACCGACCGCTTCGAATCGGCCCTGCTCCTGGTAGTACTCCTGCAGGGTGTAGACGCCGGGAATCCGCCACGAACCCGAATTGGGGTTCGACAACGGCAGGCCCGCCTCCTTCATGATCCAGCTGACGAAATCCGCGCACCACGCTTCGTCGACACCCTCGGCGTAGAACGTCCCCGGCCGCTGCTGCTCGTGCTCGGTACGGAGGAGTTCGACCACACGGGCCTGATCGGTGGTCAGCTCGCCGGCGTTCACCTCGGGGAACGCTTCGGTGTCCCACGGGAGATACCGGCTCGGTGCCAGCCACAGAATTCCGACCGCCACCACGACGACGACAGCGGCGCAGGCCGCCGACCACAGGGGCCAGCGTCGTCGAGTGCGCGCGGTGGTGTCGATGCTCATGCGACCACGGTAGCGCGACGTGCCACACCGCTCGGCACAATGACCGTGTGACCACTTCCGAGAATCAGTCGCCCGTTGCCGTTCCGCAGCCTGTCGTGGACTCCGCACGAGAGGCGTCGCGGATCACCGTACTGACCGGCGCAGGCATGTCCGCCGAGTCGGGGATCGCCACATTCCGGGACGCCCAGAGCGGGTTGTGGAAGGACTTCGACCCCAAGGATCTCGCCAGCCCGGAGGGGTGGCTGGCCGACAGTGACCTGGTGTGGGGCTGGTATCGATGGCGAGCCGAATTGGTCCGACGCTCCGAGCCCAACGCCGGTCACGTGGCACTGGCTCAATGGCAGGCCCGCGCGCACGTCGACATCGCCACCCAGAATGTCGACGACCTCCACGAGAGGGCCGGGGCCACAGTTCTCGCGCACGTGCACGGCAGCCTGTTCGAGCCGTATTGCAGCGACTGTGGGACACGAGCGCAGTTCGACGGTGCCGCCGATGCTCCGGCCGAGGCCGATCAGCGGGTTCCGCCGCCGGAGTGCCCGCTGTGCGGTGGGTTGATCAGGCCGGGAGCGGTGTGGTTCGGCGAATCGCTGCCCGAGGCCGCGTGGGAGGCGGCCGAGGACGCGGTGCGCACTGCCGACCTCGTTCTCGTCGTCGGCACGTCGGGAGTGGTGTACCCGTTCGCCGGGCTGCCTGCGATCGCGCGCAGCGCCGGAGCGACGGTGGTCGAGATCAACCCGGTCGAGACCGAGGTCTCGGACATGGCCGATCACCGGTGGCGCACCACGGCCGCGACGGGATTGCCTGCATTGGTTGCCCAACTTTGATCCGCCACATCAGGCCGGTGGCCACTCGCCGCTTCGTCTGATGACGGACCCGCCGTCACGGGCGTAGTCGCCGAACCAGCAGCAGCGAAAGCCCACCGAGCAGGCCGGCGATCACCAGGGCCAGGGCTGTCTCGATCGCTTGGAATCGCCAGAACGGTCGATCCTCGTGGTACTTCGTCTCGAAGGCCTCGGCACCCTGGGCGCGGATGCAGTCGATCTCGATTCTGGCGTTGTTCGCGCGCTGACGATCGGAGTACTGCTCGTATTCTGCGACCGTCTCGAATTCGCTCATGTCTCTGTAGTCGTCGGGCCAGTCACACTGCTGCAGGTCGATGGCTACGGCATCACCGTGTCGATCGACGTAGTCCGACGAGACGTTCCACCGCGGATAGATCCTGATCGAATCCATCGGCAGATAGAAGTCAGGGGTGCCGCCGTACATGTCGCCCACCTTCTGCTCCACCGTCAGTCGCTCGACTTCGGGGTTCGCGTAGTGCTCGCGGATCTGCGTCGGCAGCAGCGCCAGGAACGCAGTGGACACGACGAGGGTCGTGATCATCGCGGCGATCGTGTTCCTCATGGCCAGCGCGCATGCTGCGCCGAGCATCAGTCCCACAGCCGTGTACGCGCCTGCTACGAACCCCGTTGCCCCGAATGTCGGGAAATCCAAGCGCGATTCGCCGGTGCTCATGAACGTGAACGATCCTGGGGAGGTGCGATATTTCGCCCAGTACAGGGCGCAGCCGAGCAGTGCCATGGCGAGCATCGTCGGTACGAACACGACGAGCACGCGCACTCCGTACCACCGTCGTCTGCTCACCGATTGGGTCAGACCGAGTACGTGAGTTCGACGTTCGAGATCGCGGGAGAACACGGTGACCCCGACGAAAGTTCCGAGCACGACCGGGAGGGCGATCGTGAGAAGAATCGCCAGGCTCTGCGCGGTCTCCGCTGTGCAGTAGTCCTCACCGATCCCGAGGCAGCCCTGCAGCGCGGGAATCGGTGCCACACCGCCGTCGATCAGCGTGATGGCAATCGTGATGGCCGCCAACAGCAGTGGGGTCAGCACTCCGAACAGAATCGTCGCGCGGAACTGTCTCCACGTTACCCAGATCATGCCGCTACCGCCGCTCCGAGGTGGGCGAGCACGACGTCGTCCAGGGTTGCGTCTTCGACGCTCCAGCCCGGTGGCGTCGTCTCCGGCCGGGTGCCGTGGACGACGAACACTGCTGCGCTGGAACCGGATACGTCGGAGACGATGGTTCCGTCGTCGACGGTGGGTTCGGCATCGGTGCTCCCGACGAGCAGGTAGTGCTCGGCCGTGATGGTGTCGAGTTCGCCGTCGAGTCGAATTCTCCCGTCGCGCAACAGGAGTAGTCGATCGGCGACGTCGACCAGTTCGGACAGAACGTGTGAGGACAGGACGATCGTCGTGCCGTTCTCTGCTGCGTCGCGCATCAGCGTTCGGGCCACAGCACGTCGGGCGACGGGATCGAGGTCTGCGAGCGGCTCGTCGAGTAGAAGTACCTCCGGTCGTCGGCCCAGCGCCAGCGCCAGAGCGACGCGGGTGCGGTGACCGGGGGAGAGAGCTTTCACTCGCGCCGAGACGGAGATTCCGGCCGCATCGACGAGCTCGGCGGCGTAGGCATCGTCCCAGTGCACGTTGGTGTTTCGGCCGAATCGCAGCATGTCGTCGACGGTGAAGTGGGGGTAGAGGGGCTTGTGCTGGGCCAGATAGGACAGGCCGGGCGCTATTCCGCGTTGGCCCACGACCTCACCGAGCACTCGGATGGATCCGGCGTCCGGTGCGAGCAGCCCGACTGCCAATGACATCAGAGTCGACTTACCTGCACCGTTGGAGCCGACGAGTGCTGTGACGCTTCCTTTTTCGATGTCGAACGAGCAGCCGTCGAGTACGGCCCTGCGTCGGAACGACTTGACCACCTCGTCCATGGTGAGAACCGCGTCGGTCATGAATCGCTTCCTTCGGGTCGGTCGAATTGTGTGTCGAGTGCTGCGGTGACGATGGCCTCGAGGTCCGGTCTGTCCAGTCCTGCTGCGAGGCAGTGGCGAATCCAGCGGCCGAGTTCGGCCTCGAGCGCCGACCTCTCGGCCATGCCGGGTTTCGCCAGCGAGGCGACGACGAAGGTTCCCGATCCGGTCCGTGGTTCGACCAGGCCTTCGCGCTCCAGTTCGCGGTAGGCCTTGAGCACGGTGTTCGGGTTGATGGCCAGTGCCGTGACCACGTCTTTCGCCGTCGGGAGCTTGTCGCCGACGGCGAGTGATCCGAGGCGCAGGGCCTGTTTGGTCTGCAGTATCAGCTGGACATAGGTGGGGATGCCGGACCGACGATCGATGCGGTACGCGATCATCAAGACCCTTTCACTAGTTGATTAGTGGAAGACGGTAATGCGGACTCCGCGGTTTGTCCAGATCTCACGGTCACTCGGTGGTCAATGCCTCGATCAGAGCGCTCATTGCCGATGCGGCACTGTCGGTTTCGCTGGGTCCCAGGGCGGCGAGGCTGGCGATGAGTGCTGCTATCTCGGGGGCGGTCAACCGCACCGGCCGGGGCCAGGCGACACTCGCCAGCCGAGAACCGCCGTGCACACCCGGCACCGCATCGACAGGAACCCCGGACTCACGCAACCGGGCGAGGTCGCGTTCGACGGTGCGCACGGAAACCCCGAGCCGCTGCGCGAGTTCGGGCGAGGTCAACGGCGCAGCCGCCGACCCCAGCCATTCGATGATCCGCTGCTGACGCGCGACACGGCGCAGGGTGAGCACGCTGTCGAGCGACCGGGGCGCATTCTCCTTCGGCACCGCTCGAATTCTTCCCGATTCCCGACATAGCCCTGACGGGAATGAGTCCTACCGTTGTCGATATGACACCTGACACCGAATCGATCGACAGTTTCTTCGCTCGTTATACGGGGTACCTGACCTCGGGGGATCTCGACGGTCTGGCCGAGATCTACAACTACCCGGCTCTGGCGGTCAAGGCACGTGGATGTGCGGCGATCGCCGATCCGCAGCAGACTCGAGAATTCTTTCGGCAGGGGCAGACCTACTATCGGTCGCGCGGAATCGAGGGTGTGCGGGCCCGCGACATCGTCACCGAGGCAGAGGTGCCGGGTATCTGGGTCGGGCATCTTCTTCTGGAGAACCTCGACTCCGACGGCTCGCCGGTGGGAACCGAGCGCAATGCCTATCAGGTGGTGACGCTGGACGACGGCACGCGCCGGATCGCGGTGACGACGCCGCTCGATGCCTAGCGCTGGGCGGGGCCGCACTCGGTACTGTGGGTGGGAACGGTTCTTCTTTCTCAGGTAGGGATTACAGATGGCTTTGGGCTCCGACCGATTCTGGCGTGTACTCGGCCGCTCAGCGCAGAAGGCGCAGAGCACCTCGCTTCGACGCGTCGACCGAGCCCAGGAGCACGCGGAGTGGGCAGCTGCCCTGAGCGAGAGCGAGTTGGCCTCCGAGGCGACCGCTCTGCGCGTCGACGATGCCGAGCGTCTCGACGTTCCGCGGTATCTGGCATTGACGCGCGAGGCGAGCGAGCGTGCGCTGAACCTACGGCCCTTCGATGTGCAGTTGCACGGCGCCGTGCGATTGCTCGCCGGTGACGTGGTGGAGATGGCGACCGGCGAGGGCAAGACGTTGGCCGGTGCCATCGCTGCCGTCGGATACGTGCTGTCCGGGCGCTCGGTGCACGTCATCTCGGTCAACGATTTTCTCGCGCAGCGTGACGCGCAGTGGATGCAGCCGCTGTTCGAGTCCCTCGGCATCACCGTCGGTTCCATCGGCGAGTCGTCGACGGCACAGGATCGACGTACCGCCTATGCCTGCGACATCACCTATGCCTCGGTCAACGAGATCGGTTTCGATGTTCTGCGCGATCATCTGGTGAACGATCGAGACGATCTGGTCGCGCCCGTGCCGGACGTTGCCCTGATCGACGAGGCCGATTCCGTGCTGGTCGACGAGGCGCTCGTGCCGCTGGTGTTGGCCGGTTCGGTCTCCGGTGACGTCTCGACATCGACGGTCATGGAGGCAGTCCGGTTGTTGGACAAGGGAGTCGATTTCGACACCGATGCCGAAGGACGCAACGTGTTCCTCACCGACGAGGGCGCGCTGCGGATGGAGAAGGAACTGGGCGGAATCGATCTGTACTCCGAGCATCACGTCGGGACGACGTTGGTGGCGGTCAATGTGGCACTGCACGCCCAGGTGCTGGTCCAGCGCGACGTCGATTACATCGTCCGTGACGGCCGGGTGCAGCTGATCAACGCCTCGCGTGGCCGAGTGGCCGAACTGCAGCGCTGGCCGGACGGTTTGCAGGCCGCGGTCGAGATCAAGGAAGGGCTCGCCCCCACCGAGACCGGTGAAATTCTCGACACCATCACCGTGCAGGCGTTGATCAATCGGTACGCAACGGTGTGCGGTATGACCGGTACGGCCATGGCGGCGGGGGAGCAGCTTCGCACGTTCTACGGCCTCGGCGTCTCGGTCATTGCGCCCAATGTGCCGACGGTGCGCGTCGACGAAGACGACCGTGTGTACGACACGATCGAGCACAAGAACGCTGCAATTGCGCTGCAGGTGAAGGACATTCACGAGACCGGTCAGCCGATTCTCATCGGCACCCACGATGTCGCCGAGTCCGAGGCGCTGGCCGAGACGCTCACCGCGTCGGGCGTGGAGGTGGTGGTGCTCAATGCCAAGAACGACGCAGAGGAAGCGGCGGTCATCGCCGCGGCGGGTGTGCACGGCGCGGTGACGGTGTCGACCCAGATCGCCGGGCGCGGAACCGACATCAAGCTCGGTGGTCCCGACGGTGCCGATCGCGAACGTATCGCCGAGCTCGGCGGACTGTTCGTTCTCGGCACCGGTCGACACACCACCGAGCGACTCGACAATCAGCTTCGAGGACGCGCAGGCCGGCAGGGTGATCCAGGCCGGTCACTGTTCTTCGGCAGTTGGGAGGACGACGTCGTCGCGAACAACATCGGCGACAAGGACGCACCGAAGGGTATCGACGACAGCGGAAAGTTCACCTCGTCGGCAGCGGCCGACCGTGTCGATCACGCACAACGCATCGCCGAGGGGCAGATGCTCGAAATACATTCGCGCACGTGGCGCTACAACCAGCTGACGGCTCAGCACCGTGAGATCCTGGATCGCCGACGGGCCACGTTGCTCGACTCCGACGAGGCGTTGACGTTGCTCGAGCAGCACGCACCGACGCGCTCGAAGGAACTTCGCGAGACCGTCTCGGAGGAGACTCTGGTCGAGGTCGCCCGCCAGATCGTTCTCTACCACCTCGATCGATCCTGGTCGGACTACCTCGCGCATCTCGCCGACGTGCGCGAGAGCATCCACCTGCGCGCACTGGGCCGAGAGAATCCACTCGACGAGTACCACCGTATCGCGGTCGAGGCGTTCAAGACGGTGTCCTCCAAGGCGATGGATCTCTCGCACGCGACGTTCGAGTCGGCCGAAATCACCTCGGACGGAATCGATCTGGACGAAGCCGGCCTGCGTCGACCGACGTCGACCTGGACGTACATGGTGCACGACAACCCGTTCGCGTCCCGCGGAAATGCCGGTGCGGCCGGTCTGGGGCCGATTTTCGGTGGCTGACGCGCGGCGCGCGTTTCTCGCTCTCGCGTTGGGTGCGAGTGCGGTGGCCTCCGGGTGCGCCGACTCGTACGGCGAATTCCCGGCAGGCAAGTCGTACTCGTCGATCGAGGCACCCGACTCCTACACGCCGGTCGCCGGAACGACGGTCAGGCTCGAGTTCGTCGACGACAGAATCTCGGCCGAGGCGGGGTGCAACAGGTTGTTCGGCACCGTGGACACCTCGCAGGGCAGGATCACCGTCGACTCCCTCGGGTCGACGCGGATGGCCTGCCCGGAGGCGTTGATGGAGCAGGACATGTGGCTGTCGGCTTTCCTGACCTCCACTCCACTGTGGTCTCGGGACAACGGCACCATGACCTTGGACAACGGGAGTCAGCGCATCGTCTTCGCGGAATTCTGATCGATCAGCGGCGGATGCGGTCCGCCGCGGTGTGGCGTACTCCGTCGAGGAAGAGTTTCAGTCCGAAATCGAATCTGCTCGTCGGGTCGGGACTCTCGAAGAGCGGCGACGCGTCGGGCGTGAGGGCTCCGAGCGAGTCCATCTGGAGTCGTGACTGCTCGTCCACGGTCTGACCCAGGATGTAGTACAACAACGTGTCGGCGGTGAGTTCCGCGTCGCGGCGCGGCAGCCCCGCGCGAATGCACACGGCGGCAATACGTTCGCGAATGTGGTTGGTGGTCAGCCTCGACGCGTAGGTCGCGGCCACCAATTCCGCACCGTCGCGTCGGGAGAGCAGAGCATCGCGCAGCCGGTGCGCGATCTGTGCGATCTGTGCGTCCCACGAATCCTCGGTCGACGGTGCATCGGCACCCGAGAGTATGTGGTCGGCAATGGCACCGAGCAGCGTCTGCTTGTTGGGGAAGTGCCAGTACAGCGCGCCCGGCTGCACGTGCAGGGACGTCGCCAGACGCCGCATCGTCAGGTCTGCCAGGCCGTACTCGTCGAGAATGGCGATCGCGCCGTCCAGGACGTCCTGCCTGTTCAGTTGCACTGCTACCCCCAAGTCGTTCGACGCGTCTTCGCTTTGACAGTAGCCGAGCGCGGTGCCTAACGTGAACGCCGTTCAACTTGAACGGTGTTCAATGATGATGCCGTTCGACTACGAGGGGACCCGGAATGGACATTTTGCGCACGGCGCGTACACAGGTGCTCGGCGACGGCATCGCGCTCGACCGATCTCAGGTTCTCGAGGTTCTCGAGCTCGGCGACGACCGTCTCGAGGAGACGATGCTGTTGGCCCACGAGGTGCGGATGAAGTGGTGCGGGCCCGAGGTCGAGGTGGAAGGAATCATCAGCCTCAAGACCGGCGGGTGTCCCGAGGACTGCCACTTCTGTTCGCAATCCGGCCTTTTCGCGTCCCCGGTTCGTGCTGCGTGGCTCGATATCCCGTCGCTGGTCGAAGCCGCGAAGCAGACCGCGAAGACCGGAGCGACGGAATTCTGCATCGTCGCCGCGGTACGCGGACCCGACGCTCGGCTGCTCGCGCAGGTCGCCGCAGGTATCGAAGCCATCCGGAACGAGGTCGAGATCGATATCGCCTGCTCGTTGGGAATGCTCGATCAGGATCAGGTCGATCAGCTCGCGGCGATGGGTGTACATCGCTACAACCACAACCTCGAGACCTCCCGCTCGTACTTTCCGAACGTGGTGACCACCCACACGTGGGAGGAACGGTGGAACACACTGCGGATGGTGCGCGAGGCAGGCATGGAGGTGTGCTGCGGCGGAATTCTCGGTATGGGGGAGACCCTGGAGCAACGTGCCGAGTTCGCCGCCGATCTCACCGCACTCGAACCCGACGAGGTGCCCCTGAACTTCCTCAATCCAAGACCGGGAACCCCGTTCGGAGACCTCGATGTGCTGCCTGCATCCGATGCTCTGCGCGCCGTCGCCGCGTTTCGTCTCGCTCTGCCGCGCACGATTCTCAGATTCGCCGGTGGCCGCGAGATCACTCTCGGAGATCTGGGTGCCAAGCGAGGAATTCTCGGCGGCATCAATGCCGTCATCGTCGGCAACTACCTGACGACGCTCGGTCGTCCGGCAGAGCAGGATCTCGATCTTCTCGGCGAGCTGCAGATGCCGATCAAAGCGCTCAACTCGACTATCTGATGGGCGTATTAGGGTGGGTCGAATGACGAGCGAGACCCACTACGACCCGTACACCGGTCGGCCTGTCGACGCCGGAGCCGAGGCGGGTGCGGATTCGTTGTCGGTCGCCGTCCGGCTCGGGTTGGAGCCGCCGCGGTTCTGCGCAGAATGCGGTCGCCGCATGGTGGTCCAGATCGTCCCCGACGGGTGGACATCACTGTGCTCGCGTCACGGCCTCGTCGATTCGGCCGCGACGGGTAGGCGCTAGGTGGTGGTCATGTCGGACGTTCTCGAAACGCCACCGCGGAGCAGCACCGTTCGTGTGCTGTCGGTGGTCGTCGGAATCTCGGTGGCAGTGTCGGCTCTGGGCGGGGTGCTGTGGGGGTTCCTGGCACCGGCGCAGCAGTTGCTCGTGGTGGCGCAGGATCGCGGGGCGGCCCTGACCGGGGAGAGCCTGCACAGCTTCGACGGCCTCGCACTGTTCGCGTTCGTGTCCCTGGCCCTCGGTCTCGTTCTCCCGATCGGGTGGTGGCTGTGGAGATCGGAGCGGGGTCCGCGGCTGTTCGGTGCCGTCTTCGTCGGTGCACTCGCCGGCTCGGTCGCTGCGGTCCTGGTGGGCAACGGGATTGCTGCTCTTCGGTTTCCGAAGGCCGGCGACCCGGCGGTCGGGTCGATCGTCACCGTTGCGCCCAGTATCGATACTCCGCTGGTGCTGATCGTTCAGGCGCTGACGGCTTCGCTGGTGATCCTGCTGCTGGCGGCGATGAATCCCAACGACAATCTGCAACACACCGATCCCGATCCGGACGACCTCGATGTCGAGTTCTTCCCGCCGCCACCGTCGTTCGACTCGAATCGAGCCGACTGACAGCAGCAGTTCACGCCTGGGGTGGCCTCAGTGCGGCGAACTCGTCGGTGACTCGAATGCTGTTGTCGGCAAAGCGAAACAGTGCAGGCGGTCTGCCACCGGCCTTGCCGGACGGCGCGCGCCGTCCGGTGGGTTCGATGACACCGCGCCGGCTCAGCACCCGCTGCAGGTTGGTGGCATCGACCTGATATCCGAGTGCGGCACCGTAGATCTCGCGCAGCGACGAGATCGCGAAATCGACCGGAGCCAGTGCAAATCCGATGTTGGTGTACGAGAGTTTCGCGACCAGTCGATGTCTCGCGTGCGCGACGACGGTTCCGTGATCGAAGGACATGTCGGGCAGCGCCGAAACCGGGTGCCATGCGGTGTCCGAGGGGAGTGTCGGTTCTGCCGAGATCGGCACCAAGCCGAGGAAGGTCGACGCGATCCGCCGATCTCCCGGTACGCGTTCGGGTTCGCTGAAGACGGACAGCTGCTCGAGGTGCGCCACCGAGCGCACGTCGACCTTCTCGGCGAGCTGACGGCGCGCGGACGCGGCGAGATTTTCGTCGTCGCGCAGGGTGCCACCGGGCAGCGACCAGGTGCCGGCCTCGGGGTCGAGCGCGCGCTGCCACAGCAGCACCCCCAGTTCCGGGGCGTCGGGGTCGGAAAAGGGTCGAACTTGGAACACCGCGATGAGTACTTCGTGGACGGTGCTACGATGAATCATGTTTTCGATCATAGGTCGAAAACTCCCTCGGAGGAAATTCGGTCACCGACGACCGGATGATCGGTGAAGGAGAACCGTCATGACCAGCAGCGCTACCCGGGTGAACATCCTGGACTCGGCATTCGCCGGAGTTCGCGACATCGTCGATGGAGCAGGTGGTTACGGGGGAGTGGAGGCAACTCCGGAATGGGCGGCCGAGGTTCGACGGCTCGCCGATCTGCGCGGCGCGACGCTGCTCGCGCACAACTACCAGCTGCCTGCGATTCAGGACGTTGCCGACCATGTCGGCGACTCGCTCGCGCTCTCGCGGATGGCCGCCGAGGTCCCCGAGGACACGATCGTGTTCTGCGGAGTTCACTTCATGGCCGAGACCGCCAAGATCCTGAGCCCACAGAAAACGATCCTCATCCCGGACCAGCGCGCCGGCTGCTCACTGGCCGATTCCATCACCGCAGACCAGCTCCGCGAATGGAAGGCCGATTTTCCCGACGCCGTCGTCGTCTCGTACGTCAACACCACCGCCGAGATCAAAGCACTGACCGACATCTGCTGCACCTCGTCGAACGCCGTCGAGGTGGTCGAGTCGATCGATCCGGGCCGCGACATCCTGTTCCTTCCCGATCAGTTCCTCGGCGCGCACGTCAAACGCGTCACCGGGCGCGAGAACCTGCACATCTGGGCCGGCGAATGTCACGTGCACGCCGGCATCAACGGCGACGAACTGGCCGAGAAATCGCGCACCCACCCCGATGCCGAGCTGTACGTGCACCCCGAATGCGGCTGCGCAACATCGGCGCTGTACCTCGCAGGCGAGGGATTCGTACCCGCCGACAAGGTCAAGATCCTCTCCACCGGCGGCATGCTCGACGCTGCCCGCACCACCGCGTCCAAGCAGGTTCTGGTCGCCACCGAGATCGGCATGCTGCATCAACTGCGGATGGCGGCTCCCGACGTCGACTTCCTCGCCGTCAACGACCGCGCATCGTGCGGCTACATGAAGATGATCACCCCAGCCGCTCTGCTGCGCTGCCTCGTCGAGGGGCGCGACGAGGTGCACGTCGACCTCGAGACCGCGAACATCGCGAGCAAGTCGGTGCAGCGGATGATCGAGATCGGTACCCCGGGCGGCGGCGAGTGAATCCAACGGTCGCGTGGGAAACCGCGGCCGATCTCGTCGTCGTCGGCGGTGGAATTGCCGGACTCACCGCGGCCCGGACTGCGGCGGTCCGCGGCCTGCGGGTGGCGACCGTCAGTAAGGGGCATTCCACCGACACGGCGACGCAGTACGCCCAGGGTGGGATCGCGGTCGTCGGTCCCGCACTCGAGGATTCGATCGAATCGCATGTGGCCGACACCTGCGTTGCCGGTGCAGGCCTGTGCGACGAGGACGCAGTGCGCTCCATCGTCTCGGGCGGACGCGCGGCGATCACCTCGCTCGAAGCTGCGGGTGCCGAGTTCGATCGCGCTGCCGACGGCTCCGTCGCGCGCACCAGGGAGGGCGGCCACAGTGTGCGCCGCATCATCCATGCCGGCGGCGACGCCACCGGGGCCGAGGTACAGCGCACCCTCGACGGTGCAGTGCCGACGGTGCAGTTCGACACCACCGCTCTGCGGGTGCTGACCACCGACGGCGAGGTCGTCGGCCTCCTCGTGCGCGGGCCTCGCGGCGTCGGCGTCGTCCATTGCCCGACGGTTCTCCTGGCCACCGGCGGACTGGGACAGCTGTACTCGTGCAGCACCAACCCACCGGGTGCGACGGCCGACGGCATCGCACTCGCCCTCGATGCAGGTGCACGGATCGCGGATCTGGAATTCGTGCAGTTCCATCCGACGGTGCTGTTCGCCGCCGGGTCCACGGGCCGTCGTCCGTTGATCAGTGAGGCGGTACGCGGCGAGGGTGCCCATCTGGTAGATGTCGCAGGCCGTGCGTTCATGGCCGGAGTGCACCCGCTCGGTGATCTTGCGCCCCGCGACGTGGTGTCCCGGGCCATTGCCGAACTGCTGCACGAGCGCGGTGACGACCACGTGCTGCTGGACGCCCGCCTCGTGGAGCACTTCCACGAGCGATTCCCGACCGTGACCGCCTCGTGCCTCGAGGCCGGAATCGATCCGGCGACGGACCTGATTCCGGTGGCACCCGCAGCGCACTACTCGTGCGGGGGCGTGGCGACGGATACATCCGGGCGCACCTCGGTTCCCGGCTTGCTCGCCGCAGGCGAAGTGGCGCGCACTGGCTTGCACGGCGCCAACAGGTTGGCGTCGAACAGCCTGCTCGAGGGTCTCGTCGTCGGTGAGCGCGCGGCCTACGTGGCTGCCGAACGGGTCGGCCGACACGGCAGCATTTCGGATGTCGCATTGCCCACGTATCGCCGCATCGACCGCGCGGTGCTGCAGCGAACCATGACCGCCGAGGTCGGCGTCGTACGCGACGCAACGGGTCTTGCTGCGGCGCAACGCGTCCTGGCCCACGGTGTCGTGTCGGAACCGCCGGTCGATGCACGTGCTGTCGAGGATGCTGCGTTGACCGCTGCGGCGGAGGTCATCGTGCTGGCCGCGTCCGAGCGCCGTGAGAGCAGAGGGTGCCACACCCGACGGGATTTCCCCGAGAGTGCACCGGCGCAACGTCGAAGCCTGCACATCGAACGAGATCCCGAGGGACGGTTGGCGATCGTGAACGACGAAGTGATGACGGGAGCACGCTGACATGACCGATACTGCGAACGAGGTGAACCCGGGCGTCGATCGCGCCGAGGTACTCGCACTGATTCGGACCGCGCTCGACGAGGACCTGCGGTTCGGACCCGACATCACCACGCTGGCAACGGTTTCCGAGGATGCCATCGCCACGGCGTCGGTGGTCTCGCGTCACTTCGGCACGATCGCCGGGATCGATGTCGGCCTCCTGGTTCTCGACGAGGTGATCGGAGCCGAGGGATACTCCGTCGTGCATCGCATCGAGGACGGATCCGAAGTCGAACCAGGACAAGCCGTGCTGACGGTCGAGGCCCCGACTCGGGGCTTGCTCACTGCCGAACGCACGATGCTCAACATCGTCTGCCATCTCTCGGGGATCGCCACCGCGACGGCCGGCTGGGTCGCCGAGGTCGCAGACACCGAGTGCAAGATCCGGGACAGTCGAAAGACGTTGCCGGGGTTGCGTTCGCTGCAGAAGTACGCGGTGCGTGCCGGTGGCGGCGTCAATCACCGGATGGGTCTGGGCGATGCT
The DNA here is from genome assembly GCF_040636045.1 of Rhodococcus sp. NPDC006774. Taxonomy (NCBI): domain Bacteria; kingdom Bacillati; phylum Actinomycetota; class Actinomycetes; order Mycobacteriales; family Nocardiaceae; genus Rhodococcus; species Rhodococcus sp. NPDC006774. The sequence continues at coordinate 322,331 of NZ_JBEYIW010000003.1, forward strand.
GCGCTGATCAAGGACAATCACGTGGCAGCGGCCGGTTCGGTCGTCGCTGCGTTGAACGCGGTGCGGGCCGCTGCGCCGAACATCGCCTGTGAAGTGGAGGTCGACAGCCTCGAGCAACTCGACCAGGTGCTCGCAGAGAACGTCGAACTGGTTCTGCTGGACAACTTCGCGCTGTGGCAGACGCAGATGGCCGTGCAACGTCGCGATACGTTCGCGCCGCAGACCAAGCTGGAATCCTCGGGCGGACTGACCGTCGACGTGGCACGGGACTACGCGCGCACGGGGGTCGACTTCCTCGCGGTGGGCGGTCTGACACACTCGGTGACAGTGCTCGACCTCGGCCTGGACATGTAGTCGAGCCTCGCAATGTGAGGAATTCGTACGAAGATGGAAGTTCAGAGTGTCCGCCTCGACAGTTGGATCTGGGCGGTGCGGTTGTTCAAGACGCGGTCTGCCGCCGCTGCTGCCTGCCGCGGCGGCCACGTCCGTGTCAACGGAACTCCTGCCAAACCCGGGCATCGCATCGGCCCCGACGACGAGATCAGGCTCCGGTCCGACGGAGTGGAGAAGATCGTCGTCGTGGTGCGGGCCATCGGCAAACGCGTCGGCGCAGCGGTCGTTCCCGAGTGCTTGATCGATCGCAGTCCGCCGCCGCCCCCGAAAGAAGTTCTGGCTTCCGTACCGAGACGGGATCGAGGGGCGGGTAGGCCCACCAAGCGCGATCGTCGTGAGATCGACCGACTGCGGGGCCTTGGCCTCTAGTGCGCCCGGTTCTTCGCAGGGTGTGAGCCCGTCTAGCGGCGCTTTCCGCTGCGTCGGGCGTTCGTCTTCGTCTTGGCAACGGGGCGAGCAGGTTTGGAGGGGTGCGCTTTCTTCTTCTTGACCGGTGCCTCGTCCGATGCACCGCGCGAGCTACGGGTCGACCGTCCTCGAACGATGCCGATGAACTCCTCGATGCGGTCGTCCTCGTGTTCTGCGACCCAGGCCAACGCAATCTGGGACTGCTCTATGTCGGTCACAGGGCGGTAGACGAGATCTTTGCGCGCGTTGAATCGGGCCACCGAGTGCGGCACTATTGCCACCCCCAGCCCGGCAGCCACGTACTCGAATGTCTCCGCGACGGTATTCATCGGGGGTAGTTCCGGGCGGTTGCCGACTTCGAGTTCCGTTGCCACAGCTGCCCATTCGGGTACCGTCGCGGGATCGGCCAGCAGATGCTCGTCGGCGAGATCGCTCGCGGTGACCGAATCGAATGCGGCGACTGCATGGTCCTTCGGGACCACCACGACCTGGACTTCCTGATACAGGCCGATGGCGTTGAGGCCCTGACGATCGAGCGGCGGTCGGACGAAGCTCACATCGACCGTTCCGTCGCGCAACGCCGCCACCTGTGTCTCGGGTGTGGTCGCGACCACGGAGAGCGTGACATCGGGGAACCGATCAGCCCAGATGCGCGTCCACTTCGTCAGCGTCACTCCCTCGGCGTACCCGATGGTGAACGTGGTCGGCTCGGCAGCAGCAACCTGCGCGAGTTCCGAGAGTCGATCGTCCTCGGCGATCTCCACCAGCGCCCGCTCGAGCAGAGCGCGGCCGTCCTCGGTGAGCTCGGTGGGGGATGCCCCTGGCACGAACAGATCGACGCCGAGCTGTTCCTCGAGTTCCACGACCGTCTTGCTCAAGCGGATTCGCGAGATTCCCAGTGACTGAGCAGCGCGCGCGAAATGCAGTTGCTGCGCCACCGCCGCGTACCAGCGCAGTGTCTGCACATCGATGTTCACGGTGTCGAGCCTATGGGACGACGCGGACCGGGAGCGACCGTGGCGTCGAGAGTGCTCATGGCCGGATAAGCTGTTCCGGTGAGCCCGGAGAACAAGCAGCAGACCATGAAGCCATTGACCGCGGCGAACAAGCTCGGCATCTACCTTCCCGCAGCACCCGAAGAGTTCCAGAACTCGATGGTCAGCAGGTCCGAACTGGACGCACTGCGTAGTGATCCGCCGCAGTGGTTGACCGAACTGCAGACCAACGGACCCTTCCCCCGCGACGTCATCGCGAAGAAGCTGGGCGTGTCCATTGCAGGGCTGGCCCGTGGTGGTGTCACCGAGGCGCTGACCAGCGAGGCGATCGAGGAGCTCGTTGCCAGCCCACCGCAGTGGCTCGTCCGAGAGCGTCGCACCCAGATTCAGGTGCGCAAGGATGCCGAACGCATCAAGGAGAAGCAGGAAGCGCGTCGTACGTCGGGCAACCGACCGACCAAGCTGCGCAACCTCTAGCTCGAGACGATCCCGTCGAGGTAGAGCCACCGGCCGTCCACGCGGACGAAGCGGCTCACCTCACTCATCGAGCCCGCCCCGCCCGGATGCTTGTATCGAGCTCGGAACTCGACGGTTCCCGCGTCGTCGAACAGCCCGCCGGCGTCGGTCGCGAGAATGTCGAGTCGGTACCACCGTTGATCGGGGTCCAGCTCCAGCTCGGCCGGTGCGGTGTCGGGATGCCACGATGCGCGGAGATAGTCCACGTCTGCGACGGCGAACGCAGTGAATCGAGATCGCATCAGCTTCTCGGCTGTCGGCGCGCTCGCATCGCCGCGCAGGTACGGCTCGCAGCACGCGTCGAACGTGTCACCGCTCGAACACGGACACCGCCCGCTCACTCGTCGACAACCTCGACCGTGTAGGTGCCGAGTTCGTGCTCGTCGCGCTTGCCGACGTCCTGGATCCACGTGTTGGCCTCGAGGAGTGTGTCGAACAGTCCCAACGGAATCGGGTCGCCGCCGAGCGCGTTCTTCATGATCACGCGGTATTTCCTCACGGTGTCACGCGCCGGACGGTCGCGAGGAACGTTGCGGCAGCGAAGAACATCCCGGCGAACGTGCGATTCATCGTCTTCTGCTGGCGCTGCGAGCGCATCAGCCGCAGAACCCGAGATGCCAGCGAGGTGTATCCGGTCATCACCAACATGTCGACCGCGACCATCGTGGCCGCGATGACGAGGTACTGAGTGAGCAGAGGCTGCGCTGGATCGAGGAACTGGGGAAGGACGGCAACCATGAACACGACGGCCTTCGGGTTGCTGGCATTGACGAGGAATCCTCGTACCAGCATCGTCGTTCCGCGATCGGCCACCGCGGGGGCGTCGGCGACGTCGGTCGGGGCTGCCCGCCACTGCCGAATGCCCAGGTAGACCAGGTATGCGACACCGAACCACTTGATGGCAGTGAACGCGAGCGCCGAGCTGGCGAGCACTGCCCCCAGTCCGACGGCGACGATGCCGATCTGCAGGAGCAGACCGATCTGCAGACCGAAGATGTTCCAGTATCCGCGGCGCAGGCCGTAGCGAAGCCCGGTGGACATCGACGCGATGGCGCCTGCACCGGGGGAGAGACTGATGACGATGCTCGCGCCGAGGAAGGCGAGCCACACTGACCAGGACATGCGTTCATTGAACTACGACCGTCAACTCGAATTCGGCCCGGCCGTGGGTGTCGAACGCGCCGAAGCAGGGTAGGCCACCGAGATGGCAGACATCAGAAGTATCGACACCGGCCCCCAGCAGGTCACCCGGCAGACCGAAGTTCGGGCACCGGCATCCGAATTGTTCGACATCGTGGCCGATCCCAACCGGCACGGTGAGCTCGACGGGTCCGGGACGGTCAAGGACACCGTCCGCGGCCCCGATCGACTGAGCACCGGCGCGAAGTTCTCCGTCGGCATGAAGCAGTACGGCGTGCCGTACAAGATCACCAGCACCGTCACCGAGTTCGTCGACGCCGACAAGCACAAGGTGATCGAGTGGCAGCACCCGATGGGGCACACCTGGCGCTGGGAGTTCGAGGAGAAGCAGCCGGGGCTGACCACGGTCACCGAGAGCTTCAAGTACGGCACCGCCAAGGTCCCGAAGATGCTCGAGCTGTTCAAGATTCCGCAGAAGAATGCCCAGGGCCTCGAGAGCACGCTGCACAACCTCGCTGCCCGCTACGCCTGACAGATCTGGCGACAGCCCTCGCTGTCCACAATTCGCGTTCGGATGCACAACCGACGATCGACGACGCGAATTGTGGACACCGAGGTGTCCCTTGCCCTGATCTATTCTGACCGGCATGCCGATCGATCCCGACACCAAGAACTGGACCTGGGTACTCGAACGAGCGTGCCCGGATTGCGGGTTCGACTCGAGTGCCGTCGAATACGACGCTATCCCGGACCTGATCCGCGCCGACGTCGAGCGTTGGGGAGCGGTTCTGCGGCGCGAGAACGTTGCACTGCGTCCCGACGACTCGACGTGGTCCGCGCTCGAATACGCCGCGCACGTACGTGACGCGCACCGCATCTTCCGGACCCGGCTCGCACTGGTGTTGACCGAGGACGATCCCGAGTTCGCGAACTGGGACCAGGACGCCACCGCGCTGGCCGAGGACTACAACTCCCAGAATCCTGCGGAGGTGGCGTCGGAACTCGGCGACGCCGCCCGCGCTCTGGCCGACGATTTCGCCGCTGTACCGCCGGAGAATCGGCATCGGAACGGTCGACGCAGCGACGGATCGAACTTCTCGGTCGAATCACTGGCCGCCTACTACATTCACGACCCCATCCATCATCTGTGGGACGTGCGGGGCTGAGCGGAATTCGGTGGAACTATCCTGGGTGTTCGAACCACACTGTTTCGACCGAACCCCGGCTTCGACCGAACTCCGGCACCGAACCGACTTCACGAAGGGGCCCACTATGCCTGCCCGCATCGAGCTCGCCCGCGTCGATCTACGCGGACGAACTCCATCCACTGCCGAACTACGCGGCGCACTTCCCCGAGGCGGAGTGGATGTCGATTCGGTGCTGCATCAGGTTCGCCCTGTCGTCGACGCGGTCAAGGAGCGCGGTACCGACGCGGCCCTCGAGTTCAGCAAGAAGTTCGACGGAGTCCGACCGGACCGCGTTCGCGTCCCGCAGGAAGAACTGGTCAAGGCCCTCGCAGAGCTCGACTCCGATGTTCGCGCTGCCCTCGAGGTCGCCATCGAACGGACCCGCCTGGTGCACTCGGATCAGCGCAGAACCGACCACACCACCCAGGTGGTACCCGGCGGCACCGTGACCGAACGCTGGATCCCCGTCGATCGCGTCGGCCTGTACGTGCCCGGCGGCAACGCTGTGTACCCGTCGTCGGTCGTGATGAACGTGGTGCCCGCGCAGATCGCCGGCGTCGGATCTCTGGTGGTGGCGTCGCCGCCGCAGAAGAACTTCGGCGGACTGCCGCACCCGACGATCTTGGCTGCGGCGCAGCTGCTCGGCGTCGACGAGGTCTGGGCGGTCGGCGGTGGCCAGGGTGTCGCGCTGCTCACCTACGGAGGCGTCGACACCGACGGCGGCGAGTTGGCACCGGTCGATCTGATCACCGGTCCGGGCAACATCTACGTCACGGCGGCCAAGCGGCTGTGTCGCTCGCTCATTGGAATCGACTCCGAGGCAGGACCGACCGAGATCGCGATTCTCGCCGACGCCACCGCGGACCCGATTCACGTGGCGGCGGACCTCATCAGCCAGGCCGAACACGACGTCATGGCGGCCAGTGTGTTGGTCACCGACAGCATCGAACTGGCCGATGCCGTGGACCGGGCCGTCAACGCACAGATGGCATCCACCCGGCATGCAGAGCGCGTGGCCACCGCACTGAACGGAAGCCAGTCCGGCATCGTGCTGGTCGACGACGTCACTCAGGGATTGGCCGTGGTCAACGCCTACGCCGCCGAGCATCTCGAGATTCAGACGAAGGACGCGTCCGACGTCGCATCCCGGGTGCGCAGCGCCGGTGCCGTGTTCGTCGGAGCGTGGTCGCCGGTGAGCCTCGGTGACTACTGCGCCGGCTCCAACCACGTACTTCCGACGGCGGGATGCGCACGCCACTCGTCCGGCCTGAGTGTGCAGACGTTCCTGCGCGGCATCCATGTGGTGGACTACAGCGAAGCCGCGCTGAAAGATATTGCGGCGCACGTCATTGCGCTGGCCAACGCGGAGGATCTCCCGGCTCACGGAGAAGCGGTGCGGCTGCGGTTCGAAGGGCTGCGTACCGGTGATCCATCATGACCGATGCTCTGGGACAAGCGGTCTCGCTGGACGACCTCCCGCTGCGTGAGGCACTGATCGGCAAAACGCCGTATGGTGCGCCGCAGCTCACCGTGCCGGTTCAGTTGAACACCAACGAAAATCCGCACCCGCCGACGCAGGCATTGATCGACGATGTGGCGGACTCCGTTCGGCTCGCCGCCGGTCAGCTGCACCGCTACCCGGATCGCGATGCGGAGGAGCTGCGTGCCGACCTCGCTCGCTACCTCACCGAGCAGACCGGCTTCGCTGTCGACACCGCCAACGTGTGGGCGGCCAACGGGTCCAACGAAATTCTGCAGCAGTTGCTGCAGGCGTTCGGGGGACCGGATCGCACCGCGCTCGGCTTCGTGCCGTCCTACTCGATGCACCCGATCATCTCCTCCGGGACCCAGACCGAATGGATTCCGGCGAAGCGTCGGGCAGATTTCTCTCTCGATGTCGACTACGCAGTGCAGGCGATCGAAGAACGAAAGCCCGACGTCGTGTTCGTCACCAGCCCCAACAATCCGACGGGCCACAGCATCGACGAGGCGGATCTGCGCCGAATCCTCGACGCCGCACCGGGAATCGTGGTGGTCGACGAGGCCTATGCGGAATTCTCCTCTGCGCCCAGCGCGATCGGGTTGATCGAGAGCTACCCCAGCAAGATCGTGGTCAGCCGAACCATGAGCAAGGCGTTCGCGTTCGCCGGCGGTCGGCTGGGATATCTGGTGGCTGCCCCCGCCGTCGTCGACGCAATGCTGTTGGTGCGCTTGCCCTATCACCTCTCGGTCGTCACACAGGCAGCTGCGCGGGCGGCGCTACGGCACGCCTCGGACACTCTCGGGAGCGTGGCCGAACTCTCCGCCGAACGAGATCGGGTGGCAGCGGCTCTCGGCCACCAGGGGTACGACGTGGTGCCGTCCGACGCCAACTTCCTGCTCTTCGGCCGGTTCTCCGATGCGGCCGCGACCTGGCAGCGGTACCTGGACGACGGCGTGCTAATCCGGGACGTCGGAATTCCCGGGTATCTTCGCGTCACCATCGGACTGGCGCACGAGAACGACCGATTCCTCACCGTCAGCGCAGCACTCGCATCGACCGAAACAGCAGAGGCACCGAAGTGACAACACCCGCTCCCCGCATCGCCAAGATCGAGCGCACCACCAAGGAATCCGACATCTCGGTCGAGCTGAACCTCGACGGGACCGGCATCGTCGACATCTCCACCGGCGTTCCGTTCTACGACCACATGCTCACCGCGCTCGGCACCCATGCTCGTTTCGACCTGACGGTGCGCGCGAAGGGCGACATCGAGATCGAGGCGCACCACACCGTCGAGGACACCGCGATCGTGCTCGGGCAAGCTCTCGGCCAGGCCCTCGGCGACAAGGCGGGCATCACTCGGTTCGGCGACTCGTTCATTCCGATGGACGAAACGCTCGTGCACGCGGCTGTCGACGTGTCCGGTCGTCCGTACTGTGTACACACCGGTGAGCCCGACTACATGGTGCACTCGGTGATCGGCGGCTACCCCGGTGTTCCGTACTCCACCGTGATCAACAAGCACGTGTTCGAGACGCTGGCCTCGAACGCTCGGATCGCACTGCACGTCCGGGTGATCTACGGCCGCGATCAGCACCACATCACCGAAGCCGAGTTCAAGGCCGTGGCTCGGGCACTGCGTCAGGCCACCGAGTACGACCCTCGCGTGACCGGTGTGCTGTCCACCAAGGGAAGTCTGTGATCGGTCGATCGGCGCTCGTGCGTTGAGTGGCCTGAGCTCCATCCGCGGTCTTCCGGCCGCGATGGCCATGGGCGCGGCCTCCTTCGGCGGGTGGGGGTTGCTGCTCCCGGTGGTTCCCCTCGCTGTGTCCCAGTCGGGGGCATCGGACGCGGTGGCCGCGGCCAGCACCGCGATCTTCATGGCCACGACGGTGATCACTCAGCTCTTCGTGCCGGGCATGCTGATGCGAGTCGGCCACCGCGCGGTTCTGGCCGCCGGGTGTCTGCTTCTCGGGCTGCCTGCACTGCTGTTCATCGTCTCCGTCGAGGCCGTACCGGCGCTGGCGGTGTCCGCCCTGCGGGGCACCGGATTCGGAATGTTGACCGTCGCCGGTGCCGCCATCGTCGCCGAGCTCGCTCCGACAGCGCTGCTCGGCCGGGCGACGGGCGCGCAGGGCATCGCCGTCGCCTTGGCTCAGATGGTCACGCTGCCATTGGGTCTGGTGATATTCGCGGCGAGTCCTACTGCCGTGTTCGTACTCGGTGCTCTGGTGCCCGCAGCAGGCCTGATCGGCGTGGCGCTGTTACCGCCGACCCGGCCCGCGCCGCAGCCGCCGAGGATCGAGCGGGTTCGCCTCGACGTTCGTCAATTCCTGGTGCCGTGTCTCGTCGTGGCCTCGGTGTCCGCGGCCTACGGGGGAATCACCAGTCTGCTGCCCATCGCCGAATCGAACCGAGCCGCGATGATCGGACTCGCACTGGCCGTCGTCAGTGCCTCGATGCTCGTCGGGCGTTACGCCGCTGGCTCGGTGGCGGACCGCATCGGAATCGGACGCTCTGTGCTTCCGGCGCTGGTGTCGGCGGCGATCGGCATCGCCCTGTTCGCGATCGCTGCGCTCGGCAACATGCCCGCGGCGCTGTTCTTCGTCGCAGCCGTCCTGTTCGGAATCGGGTACGGCGCATGCCAGAACGACAGCCTCGTGATGGCATTCGACGCAGCCGGACCCGCCCGCTACAGCAGCGCGAGCGCCGTCTGGAACATCAGCTTCGACGCGGGCACCGGGGCGGGCGCACTCGCCCTCGGTGTCCTCGCGACAAGTGTGGGGTACACCGCGGGATTCACCGCAGCCGCTGCCACGGTGGTCGTCGTCGCGGCGGTGGCGCTCATCGCGAGACCACGCCCCGATAGACTCCGCGCATGACTTCTGTGGTGTTGCTCGATTACGGCTCGGGCAATCTGCACTCGGCGAAGAGGGCTCTGGCCCGGGTCGGTGCCGATGTGACCGTGACCTCGGACTTCGACGAGGCCCTGAATGCAGAAGCGCTGGTCGTTCCCGGTGTCGGTGCGTTCGCCGCCTGCATGGAAGGTCTGCTGGCGGTGAAGGGCGATCGCATCATCGGGCGTCGTCTCGCCGGTGGGCGTCCCGTGCTTGGTATCTGCGTCGGAATGCAGATCCTGTTCGACCGCGGCGTCGAATTCGGTGTCGAAGCCAACGGGTGCGGGGAGTGGCCGGGAACGGTCGAGCGCCTGCAGGCCGAGGTGCTGCCGCACATGGGCTGGAACACCGTCGAGGCACCGGAGAAGAGCGTGCTGTTCGACGGCATCGATCCCGAGACCCGGTTCTATTTCGTCCACTCCTACGCTGCCCAGCAGTGGGAGCTCGAACCCAGCGACACCATCGCTGCGCCGTTGCTCACGTGGGCCGATCACGGCGGCCGATTCCTCGCTGCCGTGGAGAACGGCGCTCTCTCGGCCACTCAGTTCCACCCGGAGAAGTCCGGTGACGCCGGGGCTGCGCTGCTGGAGAACTGGGTCCGATCGGTGTGAGCGACCGCGAGTTCTCACTCGGGCGCTTGGCCTTTCGCGCACTCGGTTCGGCTGTGATCGTGCTCGCCCTTGCGACGGCACTGATCGCTGTGCTGCAGCCGAGTGCCGGGGTGGGTCTGGTCATCGCGTTGGCCGGTGTGGTCGGCGCGATCGCGGCCATGGGTGTGGTGTCCACGCGCATGACGCGCAAAGAACTCCGGTAGGACGACAGACGACCCGTTTTGAGTTCACAGCCGCTCGGCCCGTAGCATAACCGCACGTGAGCCTGGTCTTATTGCCTGCTGTCGATGTCGCAGGCGGCGAAGCTGTCCGTCTCGTTCAAGGAGAAGCAGGAAGCGAAACGAAGTACGGGTCGCCTCGCGACGCTGCACTCGCGTGGCAGAACGACGGCGCCGAGTGGGTCCATCTCGTGGATCTCGACGCCGCGTTCGGACGCGGATCCAACCGCGAGCTGCTGGCGTCCGTCGTCGGCGAGCTCGACGTCAAGGTGGAGCTGTCCGGCGGAATTCGTGACGACGAGTCGCTGCGTGCGGCGCTGGCGACCGGTTGCGCGCGAGTCAATCTCGGCACCGCGGCCCTCGAAGATCCGCAGTGGTGCTCCCGCGCGATCGGCGAGTTCGGCGATCGCGTTGCCGTCGGTCTGGACGTGCTGATCGTCGACGGAGCACCGCGGTTGCGCGGTCGCGGCTGGGTGAGCGACGGCGGCGACCTGTGGGAGGTTCTCGAGCGGCTCGAACGCGACGGGTGCTCACGCTACGTCGTCACCGACGTCACCAAGGACGGCACGTTGACCGGGCCCAACCTGGAACTGCTCGCCGACGTGTGTGCCAAGACCGACAAGCCGGTCATCGCATCGGGCGGCGTGTCCACGATCGCGGACCTGGAAGCGATCGCCGGACTGGTCGACCGCGGCGTGGAAGGTTCCATCGTCGGAAAGGCGCTGTACGCCGGACGTTTCACGCTCCCGGACGCCCTCGCTGCGGTGTCGCGGTAACACAGGGATGACCCTTCCCGAGGAACCGACTCGTCTGCTCGAGATCGCCGGTGGTCTGCTCGACGGCATCCACGATCGGTTCGTCGCCGGCGTCGGCGCGCCGAGCGCAGTGCAGAAGGGCCCCGACGACTTCGCCACTGCGGTGGATCTGGAACTCGAGCGGCGGCTCGGTGCGGAATTGCTCGAGGCCACCGGAATCGCCGTTCACGGTGAGGAGTTCGGCGGACCGGATCTGAACTCGGGACTCGTCTGGGTGCTGGACCCGATCGACGGCACCTTCAACTACTCGTCGGGATTGCCCTCGGCCGGAACGTTGTTGGCGTTGCTCGACGATGGAGAACCGGTCCTCGGACTCACCTGGCTGCCGTTGGTGGATCAGCGTTTCGCCGCTGTGGCGGGCGGCCCCCTGATGCTCAACGGTGTCGCGCTTCCGGCACTGCAGCCGAAAGTGCTGCGCGAATCCATGATCGGCTTCGGTGCGTTCAATGTCGCCAGCCGCGGTTCGCTGCCGGGTCGGTTCCGGTTCCGCATCCTCGAAGAGTTGTCGATGCATTCCTCGCGATTGCGGATGCACGGTGCCACCGGGGTCGATCTGGCCTACACGGCCAGTGGCGTCCTCGGCGGCGCGGTCGTATTCGGTCACCGGGCCTGGGACAATGCGGCCGGTGCGCTGCTGGTGCGCGCGGCAGGCGGAATCGTCACCGACCTCGCGGGCGAACCCTGGACGGTCGACTCGGCGTCGGTCCTCGCAGCCGGACCGGGAGTGCACGAACAATTGCTGAAGGTGATCACCGAACTCGGTGATCCCGTCGACTATCTGGAAGGACCGGTGCGATGAGCGTCGCGGTCAGAGTGATTCCGTGCCTGGACGTCGACGCCGGACGTGTCGTCAAGGGAGTGAACTTCGAAAACCTCCGTGACGCAGGCGATCCCGTGGAGCTCGCTGCCGCCTACGACGCGCAGGGTGCCGACGAACTGACCTTCCTCGACGTCACCGCGTCGACGTCGGACAGAGGCACGATGCTCGACGTCGTCAGCCGCACCGCCGAGCAGGTGTTCATCCCGCTCACCGTCGGCGGGGGAGTGCGCACCGTCGCCGATGTGGATCGACTGCTGCGAGCCGGGGCGGACAAGGTCAGTGTCAACACCGCTGCGATCGCCCGGCCGGAGTTGCTGCGTGAGCTCAGCGAACGGTTCGGCTCACAGTGCATCGTGCTCTCGGTCGACGCCCGAACCGTCCCCCAGGGGCAGCAGGACACCCCGTCGGGCTGGGAGGTCACCACGCACGGCGGCAAACGTGGCACCGGCATCGACGCCGTCGAATGGGCGGTACGTGGTGCAGAACTGGGCGTCGGAGAGATTCTGCTCAATTCGATGGACGCCGACGGAACGAAGGCCGGATTCGATCTGCCGATGATCGCCGCCGTCCGGTCCGCGGTACATGTGCCGGTGATCGCCAGCGGCGGAGCAGGCGTGGTGGAACACTTTTCGCCGGCCGTGCACGCCGGAGCGGACGCGGTGCTTGCCGCGAGCGTGTTCCATTTCGGCGATCTCACCATCGGCCAGGTCAAAGATGCGATGCGCGCCGAGCACATCGTCGTTCGATAGCGAAGAGGATTTCCGATGACACTCGATCCCACGCTGTCCGCGCGGCTCAAGCGCAACGAGGCCGGGCTGTTCAGCGCTGTCGTGCAGGAACGGTCGACCGGTCAGGTACTCATGGTGGCGTGGATGGACGACGAGGCACTCGCTCGAACCCTCGAAACCCGCAAGGGCACTTACTATTCCAGGTCCAGGCAGCAGTACTGGGTCAAGGGTGAGACGTCGGGTCACACGCAGTACGTGCACGAGGTTCGGCTCGACTGCGACGGTGACACCGTGCTCCTGATCGTCGATCAGGTCGGCGCGGCGTGCCACACCGGCACACACACCTGCTTCGATGCCGACGTCCTGTTGGGCCCCGACACTCAGGCGTGACCGGTTCCCGCTGCAATTCCCTTGTCCAACTGCGCCAGCAGAGTCGAACTCAGGGTCGCGAGCTGCTCGACCTCCGCGTCGGACAGACCCTCGAACACCAGCGACTGCACCGTGCCGACGTGCCCGGGCGCCGCTTCCACCACCTTGGCCATGCCTGCGTCGGTCAGTACCGCATAGGAACCGCGGCTGCCCGGGATGCTCTCGCGCTCGACCCACCCGGCCTTCTCGAGCTTCGTCACCACGTGTGACAGGCGCGAGAGCGAGGCGTTCGCGTACTCGGCCAGATCGCGGAGTTGGATCCGTCGCTGTGGATTCTCGCTGACCGTGGCGAGGACGAAGTAGTCGAAGTGGGTCAGCTGCGAATCGCGCTGCAACTGCGCGTCCAACGCTGCCGGCAACCGAGTGACCAGAGCGACGAGTGATCGCCAGGCCTCCTGCTGACTCTCGGTGAGCCAACGGGGATCCACCGTGTGTTGCGGTGTCGCCGACGTATCCATCGCGGGGAACCTCTCGATCAAGTTGGTTGTTGCCTGCACATGATGCCTCGAGGTTGCCCCCACCCGAGGCATCGCGTCGGACAGTGCTCTAGGTGCGATGTGCCCGCAGGTACTCCAGAGCCTTGTCCGCATGCGCTTCGAACCGTACTTCGCTGGAGAAGGTCTCGAGGACCTTCCGGTCGGTGCCGATGACGAACGTCGCGCGCTTCACCGGGGACAGCTTGGCCAGCAGACCGCGCTTGACGCCGAACGCGGTGGCGACGGTGCCGTCCTCGTCGGAGAGCAGCGGGTAGTCGAAGGATTTCGAGGCGGCGAACTCTGCCTGCTTGGCGACTGCATCGGCACTGATGCCGACACGGGTTGCTCCGACCTCGGCGAACTCCGATGCCAGGTCCCGGAAGTGGCACGCCTCGGCGGTGCACCCGGGGGTGAATGCAGCGGGGTAGAAGAACAGCACTATCGGACCGTTCGCCAGCAATTCGGTCAGCGTTCGGGTCTCTCCGGTCTGGTCCGGCAGGGAAAAATCGGGAACGAGCTCGCCTGGTTTCATGCTCGGCAGGTTACCGCGAGCGCCGACCCTGCACCCGAACCTGGGAGGATGGTGGCATGCACGGCGAGACGACCACCGACCCCAGCCCCACCCCCGACACCGAGAACTCCGACTCGACCACCTCGCGTGAGGTGTTCCGGCATCTCGCCGCAGAGCACCGCGTGGTGCCCGTGACGCGAAAGGTGCTCGCCGACTCCGAGACTCCTCTGTCGGCATACCGCAAGCTCGGTGCCGACCGACCCGGAACCTTCTTGCTCGAGTCCGCACAGAACGGCAGTTCGTGGTCCAGGTGGTCGTTCATCGGTGCAGGTGCTCCGGCATCGCTCACGGTCATCGACGGTGAGGCCGCGTGGCGTGGCAACGTCCCCGCCGGGGTGCCGAGCGGCGGCGATCCTCTCGAAGTGCTGGCGCGGACATTGGAGCTGCTGCACTCGGAGCGGCTGCCGGGCCTGCCCCCGTTGACCGGTGGCATGGTGGGTTACCTCGGATACGACTCGGTGCGGCGCATCGAGAAACTGCCCGAGCACGCGCAGGACGACCTCGGTGTTCCGGAGATGGTCATGCTGCTCGCCACCGATCTCGCGGCCGTCGACCATCACGAAGGCGCGATCACCCTGATTGCGAACGCCGTGAACTGGAACGGCACCGACGATCACGTCGACGAGGCGTACGACGACGCGGTGCGCCGTCTCGATCGCATGTGTGCGGACCTGTCGAAGCCCGCTGCCTCCACCGTCTCCACCGTGTCCAGGCCTGCGCCGCAGTTCCGCCGGCAGCGTACGTCCGAGGGCTTCGGTGCCGACGTCGCTCGGCTGGTCGAGGAGATCGAAGCAGGGGAGGCGTTCCAGGTGGTGCTCTCCCAGCGTTTCGAGATGGACACCGATGCGTCACCCCTCGACGTCTACCGAATGCTGCGGGCCTCCAATCCCAGCCCGTACATGTATCTGATGCACGTACCGGGCGAGAACGACGAGACGGCGTTCTCCATCGTCGGATCGAGCCCCGAGGCATTGGTGACGGTGGTCGACGGTCTGGCCACCACACATCCGATCGCGGGTACGCGTTGGCGCGGCACGTCCGAGGAAGAGGACGTGCTGCTCGAGAAGGATCTGCTCGCCGACGAGAAGGAGAACGCCGAGCACCTGATGCTCGTCGATCTGGGCCGCAACGATCTCGGACGCGTCTGCGCTCCCGGCACCGTGCGTGTGAGCGACTACCGCCACATCGAGCGATACAGCCACGTCATGCATCTGGTGTCGACGGTCACCGGACGGTTGGCCGAGGGCAAGCGCGCCCTCGACGCGGTCAAGGCCTGCTTCCCGGCAGGCACCCTGTCCGGGGCACCGAAGGTGCGCGCGATGGAACTGATCGACGAGCTGGAGCCGACGCGACGCGGCATCTACGGCGGCATCGTCGGCTACCTCGACTTCGCGGGCGACGCCGACACTGCCATCTCGATTCGCACCGCCCTCATCAAGGACGGCACCGCGTACGTTCAGGCCGGGGCAGGCGTCGTGGCCGACTCGGTTGCCGAATACGAGGACGACGAGGCGCGGAACAAGGCGATGGCGGTGCTGGGAGCCGTCGCCGCAGCGGAATCGCTCCGTGAGGTCGGTGGCCGATGAGCGAGCGATCCGGTCGCCGCGGGTCGGCCGCTCTCCCCGTCGCCCTTCTGGTGGTTGCAGCGGCGTGCCTGTGGGGCGCGTCGAGAATGACCTGGGTTCGGGTGACGTCGTTCGACGGACTCGGCGAGAGCCGGACCGACGAGCTTCTCGGCAGCACCTGGGCTGCTGCCACGACGCCGCTCGCGCTGGTGCTGGTGGCTGCGATCGCCGCGTCGTTCGCCGTGCGGGGGTGGGCCTCTCGGGTGCTGGCCCTGTTGATCGCCGTTGTGGCCGTGGCGGCTGCGATTCCGGCAGTTCGATTGCTCACCGCCGGGGCGTCGGATTCGGAGTCCGCGGCGCTCGCGGAGCTTCCGGCACGCGCCCAGGTCTCGATGACGGACGTCTCGGTTCTGCCGGCGATCGTCACCCTCGTCGGTGCCGTCTGCGCCTTCGCTGCTGCCGTGGTGTCGATTCGGAAAACGTTTGCCACGCAGGTACTCTCGTCCAAGTACGACGCCCCGGCGGTGCGTCGCGACGAGGTCGCTCGGCGCGCGCGCACCACGGCATCCGGTGCCGGCGTGCAGGACGAGGGAGAGGACCTCACCGAACGCATGATGTGGGACGCGCTCGACGCCGGTGAAGACCCTACCGACGAGTCCGGTACCCGGCGTTCGTCGGATTGAAACGGACCTCTACGCTAGGTCCGACCCCGATGAGATTCCTCACATCGGACGTCGACGCTCAGAAAGGACTGGGGGCACCATGACTGTTCTCGACTCGATTCTCGACGGTGTACGAGCCGACGTGGCCGCGCGCGAATCGGTGGTCGATTTCGCCGCCGTGAAAGCAGCAGCGAAAGCAGCCCCGGCCCCCCTCGACGCGGCAGCCGCCCTCCGTGAGGACGGTATCGGCGTCATCGCCGAAGTGAAGCGGGCGAGCCCGTCCAAGGGCGCGTTGGCAGACATCGGTGATCCAGCTGTTCTCGCTCGCGCATACGAGCAGGGCGGCGCTCGCATCATCAGCGTCCTCACCGAAGAGCGTCGCTTTCACGGATCTCTCGCAGACCTCGACGCGGTTCGTGCCGCCGTCTCGATTCCTGTGCTGCGCAAGGACTTCACCGTCGGTCCGTATCAGATCCACGAGGCTCGGGCGCACGGTGCCGACGTCATCCTGCTGATCGTCGCGGCTCTCGAACAGGACGCGTTGACGTCGTTGCTCGATCGCACCGAGTCGCTGGGTATGACGGCGCTGGTCGAGGTGCACACCGAGGCCGAGGCGGATCGCGCCCTCGAGGCCGGTGCCAGCGTCATAGGCATCAACGCCCGCAATCTGAAGACGCTCGAGATCGATCGTGACAGCTTCGGCCGTATCGCGCCCGGGTTGCCCAGCGAGATCATTCGTATCGCGGAGTCCGGGGTGCGGGGCACTGCAGATCTGCTCGCCTACGCCGGTGCCGGTGCCGACGCGGTACTCGTCGGCGAGGGCTTGGTCACCGCAGGGGATCCACGCACGGCCGTCTCGGACCTGGTGACGGCGGGAACGCATCCGTCGTGCCCCAAGCCCGCACGCTGACCCGGCACCCGACCCGAGCGCGGCGGCGGTCCGCCGTTGGGGCACACTGGACCGGTGAGCACCAGCAATTCTTCTTCCATCACGGACGCCCCGCAGGCAGTCCGTTTCAAGGGCGCTGATCTGCCGCAGAGCAGCATCGGCCTCACCGATCGCAGCGCGCACGAGCCCGATGTGGGCGGCCATTTCGGTGTCTACGGCGGCAGATTCGTGCCCGAGGCGCTGATGGGTGTGATCGAGGAAGTCACCGCCGAGTACGAGAAGGTGCGCAGCGACAACGAGTTCCTCGGTGAACTGGACCGACTGCAGCGCGATTACACCGGTCGCCCCTCGCCGGTCTTCGAGGCGACACGGTTGTCCGAGCACGCGGGCGGCGCTCGAATCCTTCTCAAGCGAGAAGACCTCAACCACACCGGTTCTCACAAGATCAACAACGTTCTCGGCCAGGTACTCCTGGCCAAGCGCATGGGCAAGACACGGATCATCGCCGAGACCGGTGCAGGCCAGCACGGAGTGGCCACCGCCACGGCGTGCGCGCTCCTCGGACTCGACTGTGTCGTGTACATGGGCGAGGTCGACACCGAACGGCAGGCACTCAACGTCGCTCGGATGCGTCTGCTCGGGTCCAGTGTCGTGGCCGTCAAGTCGGGATCGCGCACCCTCAAGGACGCCATCAACGAGGCGCTGCGCGACTGGGTCACCAACGCGGACAACACCTACTACTGCTTCGGCACCGTCGCCGGGCCGCACCCCTTCCCGGTCATGGTGCGCGATTTCCAGCGCATCATCGGCCTCGAAGCGCGGCAGCAGGTCCTCGCGTCCACGGGCCGGCTGCCCGACGCCATCGCTGCCTGCGTCGGCGGTGGCTCCAACGCGATCGGCATCTTCCACGCCTTCATCGACGACGCGGATGTTCGACTGATCGGCTTCGAGGCGGCGGGTGACGGCGTCGAGACCGGCCGCCACGCTGCGACGATCAGCGGTGGAACTCCGGGAGCCCTGCACGGTGCGTACTCCTACCTGCTGCAGGACGAGGACGGTCAGACCGTCGAATCTCATTCCATCTCAGCGGGATTGGACTACCCGGGCGTCGGTCCGGAGCATTCCTACCTGCACGACATCGGGCGGGCCGAGTACCGCGGCATCACCGATACCGAAGCCATGAACGCCTTCAAGCTGCTGTGCCGAACCGAAGGCATCATCCCGGCCATCGAGTCCTCGCACGCCATCGCCGGCGCGCTCACCCTCGGCAAGGAGTTGGGCAAGGACGCGATCATCCTGGTGAACCTCTCCGGACGTGGAGACAAGGACGTCGACACCGCGGCCGAATGGTTCGGTCTGATCGACGGAGACGGCGAAGCGAACGTGGACGACGAAGCAGGTATCAAGCCATGAGCAACAACGACTCTCGCCTCTCCGGGACCTTCGCGCAGTGCCGTGCCGAAGGGCGCGCAGCACTCGTCGGGTACCTCCCGGCAGGTTTTCCGACGGTGCCGCGGTCGGTCGAGGTGTTCAAGACGATGGTCGACGCCGGATGCGACATCGTCGAGGTCGGCATTCCGTATTCCGATCCGGTGATGGACGGCCCCACGATCCAGGCCGCGGCAGACGTGGCACTGCGAGCCGGGGCCCGGGTCAAGGACGTCTTCGCCGTCACCGAGCAGGTCGCTGCTGCGGGCGGAAAAGCGGTCGTCATGACCTACTGGAACCTGGTTCTCAAGTACGGCATCGAGAACTTCGCCCGGGATCTCGCAAATGCGGGTGGGCTCGGAATCATCACCCCGGATCTCATTCCCGACGAAGCGCAGGAATGGATCGAGGTCTCGAACCACTACGAACTCGACCGAATCTTCCTCGTCGCCCCGTCGTCCACCGAGGAGCGGCTCGTCAGCACCGTCGAAGCCAGTAGCGGCTTCGTCTACGCGGCCTCGACGATGGGTGTCACCGGTGCCCGCGACGCGGTGTCCTCGATGGCACCTGCACTCTCGGCCCGGATCCGTCAACACTCCGATATTCCCATCGGCGTGGGGCTCGGGGTCCGCTCGGGTGCGCAGGCCGCCGAGATCGCCCGCTACGCCGACGCCGTGATCGTCGGTTCGGCACTGGTCAGTGCCGTCGACAAGGGACTCGACGCCGTACGCGACCTGACGACGGAACTCGCCGAGGGTGTCCGTTCCGCTAACGTAGCGTCGTGACTTCGACCGCGATCCTGGCCTACATTCCCAGTCCGCCGCAGGGGGTGTGGCACGTCGGACCGCTGGCTCTGCGGGCCTACGCCCTGTTCATCATCATCGGCATCATCGTTGCCGTGGTGTGGGGTGATCGACGCTGGGTGGCCCGAGGTGGAACCAAGGGCACAGTCCTCGACGTCGCAGTCTGGGCGGTCCCGTTCGGCCTGCTGGGCGGACGGCTGTACCACGTGGCAACCGACTGGAAGACGTACTTCGGTCCCGGCGGAAACCCGATCGAAGCGCTGTACGTGTGGAACGGCGGCCTCGGAATCTGGGGAGCAGTGTTCCTCGGCGGCGTCGGTGCCTGGATCGCCTGCCGTCGACGCGGAATCCCGTTGCCCGCGTTCGGTGACGCCGTCGGTCCACCGATTCTGCTAGCCCAGGCGATCGGCCGCATCGGCAACTACTTCAACCAGGAACTGTACGGTCGCGCCACCACCCAGCCGTGGGGTCTGGAGATCTACGAACGGGTCGACGCCAACGGACGGCTCGATCCACTCAACGGGATCTCGACCGGTTTCGTGGAAAAAGTGGTGCATCCGACGTTCCTGTACGAACTGTTGTGGAGCGTCGCGGTCGTCGTACTTCTGGTTCTCGTCGACCGCAAGTACACGATCGGCCACGGTCGATTGTTCGCGCTGTACGTGGCCGGATACTGCGCCGGACGGTTCTGGGTGGAACTGATGCGCAACGACTTCGCCACGACGATCGCCGGGATACGCATCAACACCTTCACCTCCGCCATCATCTTCGTTCTGGCGATCGCGTACTTCGTGATCGCCACCAAAGGCCGTGAGGAACCGGCGACGCTGAGGTCGAACGACGACGAGGATCGCGAGGTTGCTCCCGAGGACACCTCCTCGGATGCGGAAGGCTCGCGCCCGACGCCGGCCGACGACACCACGGCCGCAGGCACCGTCGACGCGCAGCCCGTTCGGGCAACCGACAAGAAAGCCGAGGAAGAAGGCAGTACCCGTGGTTGATTTCGACAAGACCCCTGATCCGGAATCGGGTTCCGGCACCGCCGATTCGAGCGACAGAGTGACGAAGCCGACCGCGTCGTTCGGCACGCCGTTCGACTACGACGCCACCGCCGAAGCGTCGCTCTCGGAGGCACCCGGTACCTCGGAGTCCGCGCCCTCACACGGCCCGACCGGCCCCACGGGTCCGGGGTGGGACACGTACTCGGGTATCGGAAACGGACCGGGTTGGTCCAGCACGCCGAGCTACCCGGCACCGAGCCCCGACGGCAGTACCGACAATCCTCTCGGTGGGTTTCCGGCACCTCCCGGCTACCCGCAACAGGAGTACGGCCAGCAGGGCTATTCGCAGCCGAACTACGGACAGCCGAACTACGGACAGCAGGGCTACCCGCAGCAGGGTTACGGCCAACAGCAGGGGTACGGCCAACAGGGCTTCGGGCAACAGCAGGGTTACGGCCAGCAGGGGAATGGCCAGCAGGGCTTCGGGCAACAGCAGGGGTACGGGCAGCAGTACGGCTACGGCCCGCAGGGTTACGGCATACCCCCTGGCTACCAGGGTGGACCCGCGTTCGGTGTAGGCCCCGATGCGCCGTACGGGCGTGATCCGATGACCGGCGAGGCGCTGTCGGACAAGTCCAAGATCGTCGGCGGCCTGCTGCAGATATTTCTCGGCTGGTTGGGTGTCGGTCGTTTCTACCTCGGCAGTATCGGGATCGGCGTCGCACAGCTGTTGGTGTTCTTCTTGGGGGTGCTGCTCATCGCAGCGTTCGGCCTCGGACTGGTCGTATTGTTCGGGCTGTTCGTCTGGCATCTCGTCGACGGCGTTCTGATACTGGTGGGCAATGTGAAGGATCCTCAGGGGCGAAAGCTGAGAGACTGATGCCCTCGCTGATACTGCATCGGACGTAAGGGAGCTCGACATGGGTGAATCGGGTACACCGTCTTCGGACGGATCCTCGGGCGATGGATCCACTCCGTCGGAGCCGACCATCTCGTTCGAAAAAGGCACTCCCGCAGGGTCGGGTCCCGTCTACGGGGTTCCCGACCCGAACTACAGCACGCCGAACTACAGCACTCCCGACGTCGACGAGCAGGGCCGGTTCGGACCTCCGCCCGGAGCGGGTTACCCACCGCCATCCGAAGGGTCCGGCCAGTACGGTGCGCCGCCGCCCCCGCCGTATGCGGGCGGGCAGTACGGCGCTCCCCAATACGGCGGCCCTCAGTACGGCGCTCCCCAATACGGTGGTCCCCAGTTTCCAGGCGGGCCCGGATACATGGATCCGATGGCTCCGTACGGTCGGCACCCGGTCACCGGGGAGCCGTTCTCCGACAAGCAGAAGCTGACGGCAGGTCTGCTCGGCATCCTGTTGGGCGCGTTCGGTGCAGGGCGTTTCTATCTGAATCAGCCGGGCATCGCGGTGGCGCAGATAGCCGTCACGTGGCTCACCTGCGGTATCGGCGGAATCTGGCCGTTGATCGACGGCATCATGATGCTCACCGGCAGCGTGCGTGATGAGCACGGTCGACCGTTGCGCGACTGACGATCACATTCGTCACAGCCGGCATTCGCGATTGCATCGATGCGAATGACAGCTGCTACGATTTCGCCATCCGGGAGAGATCTCGGATTCTTTCGCGGGCCAGAGCTGTCCCGGTGAATTCCCGATAGGCAGTTCAATTCGGCTCATCCGACCGTCTCGGTCGACTCGAGCCGACCAGCCGGCGGGGTTGCCGAGACTTCCGATGCAGGGTCGAAGACACTGCACCGCTTGCACGCACCCCACCGGCCTACGTGGAGGTGATCGTGGTGCTGTTTTCTCGGATGCCTGCGGAGCAAGGTCTGTACGACCCGAGCTCGGAGAAGGATTCCTGTGGCGTGGCGATGATCGCCGACATCGCGGGTCGCCGCTCCCACGCGATCGTCGCCGACGGCGTTCTGGCACTGGAGAACCTGGAGCATCGCGGAGCTGCCGGTGCCGAGCCCAACAGTGGTGACGGCGCGGGCATTCTGATCCAGCTGCCGGTCGAACTCCTCGCCTCCCTCGCGCCGTTCGATCTGCCCGCGGCCGGAGCCGACGGCGACAACACGTTCGCGGCCGGAGTGTGTTTTCTGCCGCAGGGCATCCGTGAGCGCGCGATCGCCGTCGAGCGCGTCGAAACCGTTGCGGCCGAAGAGGGTCTAAACATCCTGGGCTGGGTTCCGGTCGAGGTCGATCCCGATCGAGCCGATGTGGGCCTCACCGCCCTCGGCTGCATGCCCTACATGAGCTACCTCTACGTCACCGCCCCCGAGGTCGACGGCACGCGTCCCGCCGGTCTCGCGCTCGACCGTCTCGTCTACGGATTGCGCAAGCGTTCCGAGCGGGTCACCCCCGAGATCGAGGCCGAGGGGTCGGGGCTGTTCTTTCCGTCGCTGTCCTCGCGCACCATCGTCTACAAGGGCATGCTCACCACGATGCAGCTGCCGCTGTACTTTCCGGAACTGCGTAACCCTTTGTGCACGAGCGCCATTGCCATCGTGCACAGTCGCTTCTCGACCAACACGTTCCCGTCGTGGCCGCTGGCGCACCCGCATCGCTACGTCGCGCACAACGGCGAGATCAACACCGTCAAGGGCAACCGAAACAGGATGCGGGCTCGCGAAGCGTTGCTGTCGAGTGACCTGATCCCCGGGGACCTGGAGCGTTTGTTCCCGATCTGCAACCCCGATGCCTCGGACTCGGTGTCCCTGGACGAGGTGCTCGAACTACTGCACCTCGGCGGACGCAGCGTGCCGCACGTGGTGATGATGATGGTGCCCGAGCCGTGGGAGAACCACCGCACGATGGATCCGCGGGTGCGAGCGTTCTACCAGTTCCACTCGTCGATGATGGAGGCCTGGGACGGTCCGGCCTGCGTGACGTTCACCGACGGCAGCTATGTCGGAGCCGTGCTGGATCGCAACGGCCTTCGCCCCGGCCGCTGGTGGCAGACGGCGGACGGTCGCGTGATCCTCGCCAGTGAGGCAGGCGTGCTCGACGTGCCCCAATCCGAGGTCGTCGCCAAAGGTCGCCTCGAGCCCGGCAAGATGTTCCTGATCGACACTGTCGCCGGACGTCTCGTGCCGGACGAGGAGATCAAACTCCAACTGGCAACCGAACATCCGTACCAGGAGTGGCTGCACGCGGGCCTGCTCGAGATCAAGAGCCTGCCCGAGCGCGCTCACATCCAGTACAACCACGACTCGGTGGTGCGCAGGCAGGTCGCTTTCGGCTACACCGAGGAAGACCTCCGCGTCGTACTGACGCCGATGGCCGCATCCGGGGGCGAGCCGCTCGGTTCGATGGGTACCGATACCCCGGCCGCAGTGATGTCGCAGCGATCGCGCCAGCTCTACGACTACTTCATCGAACTGTTTGCGCAGGTCACCAACCCGCCGCTCGACTCGATCCGCGAGGAGATCGTGACCTCGCTCGCGCGGGTGATGGGTCCCGAGCAGAACCTGCTCGAGCCCACTGCGGCGTCGTGCAGGCAGATCGTGTTGCCGTGGCCGGTGCTCGACAACGACGAGCTCAACAAGATCATTCATATCAACGACGACGGCGACCATCCGGGACTGTCGGCCACGGTGTTGCGTGGGCTGTACGAGGTCGAGCGCGGCGGCGAAGGTCTCGCAGAGGCCATCGAGGAGTTGCGTGCCCGGGCATCGGAGGCGATCGCTGCGGGGTACACCACGCTGATCATTTCCGATCGCGATTCGGACCACACCCGCGCCCCGATCCCGTCCCTGCTGGCCACCTCGGCGGTGCACCATCACCTGGTTCGCACCAAGGAGCGCACCAAGATCGCGCTCGTCGTCGAATCCGGTGACGCGCGCGAGGTGCACCATCTGGCGCTGCTCATCGGCTTCGGTGCCGCAGCGGTCAACCCGTATCTGGCGATGGAGTCGATCGAGGATCTGGTCGGCGAAGGCGAACTCACCGGAGTCGAACCGACGATCGCGGTACGGAATTACCTGTACGGGCTCGGCAAGGGCGTGCTCAAGGTGATGTCGAAGATGGGCATCTCGACCGTCGGGTCGTACACCGGCGCACAGGTTTTCGAGGCCGTCGGTCTCGATCGCGAGGTGGTGCGCGAGTACTTCAAGGGCACGGTCAGCAAGCTCGGCGGCGTCGGTCTCGACGTGCTCGCCGAGGAGGTCAAGCTGCGCCATCGTCGGGCGTACCCCGAGAATCCGACCGACCGCGTCCATCGCCGGTTGGAGATCGGCGGTGAATACCAGTTCCGGCGCGAAGGCGAGCTGCACCTGTTCACCCCCGAGACGGTGTTCCTGCTGCAGCACGCAACGCGTACCGGTCGATACGACGTGTTCCAGAAGTACACCGACGAGGTGGACCGGCTCGCTCGCGAAGGCGGTGCACTGCGCGGTCTGTTCGAGTTCAAGGACGGTGTCAGGCCGCCGGTTCCGCTCGACGAGGTGGAATCGGTCGAGTCGATCGTCACGCGGTTCAACACCGGCGCGATGAGCTACGGATCCATCTCGGCCGAGGCGCACGAGACGATGGCCGTCGCGATGAACAATCTGGGCGGACGGTCCAACTCGGGGGAGGGCGGCGAGGACGTCGACCGGCTCTACGACCCGACGCGACGCAGTGCAGTCAAGCAGGTAGCCAGTGGTCGGTTCGGTGTCACCAGCGACTATCTGGTCAACGCGACGGACATTCAGATCAAGATGGCGCAGGGTGCCAAGCCGGGCGAAGGTGGCCAGCTGCCCGGTTACAAGGTGTACCCGTGGGTGGCCAAGACCCGACACTCGACGCCGGGTGTCGGCCTCATCTCGCCGCCACCGCACCATGACATCTATTCGATCGAGGATCTCGCGCAGCTGATCCACGATCTCAAGAACGCCAACGAGAAGGCGCGCGTGCACGTCAAACTCGTCAGTTCCGTCGGCGTCGGCACGGTGGCGACGGGCGTGAGCAAGGCCCACGCCGATGTCGTCCTGATCTCCGGATACGACGGCGGAACCGGTGCTGCGCCGTTGACCTCGCTCAAGCATGCAGGCGCTCCATGGGAGATCGGCCTCGCCGACGCCCAGCAGACATTGGTGCTCAACGGCCTGCGTGATCGCATCACCGTGCAGTGCGACGGCGGCATGCGCACCGGACGCGACGTCATCGTTGCGGCGCTGCTCGGTGCGGAGGAATTCGGGTTCTCGACGGCCCCGCTGATCGTGGCCGGGTGCATCATGATGCGCGTCTGTCACCTCGACACCTGCCCGGTCGGTGTCGCGACGCAGAACCCGGAGCTGCGCAAGCGGTTCACCGGCAAACCCGAGTTCCTCGAGGACTTCTTCAAGTTCATCGCCGAGGACGTGCGAAAGTACCTCGCGCAGCTCGGTTTCCGGAGCATCGACGAGGCCGTCGGTCACGCCGATGTGCTCGAGACGGCAGCCGGAGTGGCGCACTGGAAGAGCAAGGGACTCGATCTCGCGCCGATCTTCGCGATGCCCGTCGACCGGCACGGTGCCCCGATGACGCAGCGTCGACGCCTCCGCGCGCAGGACCACGGTCTCGATCTCGCGCTGGACCGCACTCTGATCCAGTTGGCCGAAGGAGCGCTGGAGGACGCGCATCCGGTGAAGCTCGAGCTGCCGGTACGCAACGTCAATCGCACCGTCGGAACTCTGCTGGGGTCCGAGGTCACCCGGCGTTACGGCGCGGTCGGGTTGCCGGACGACACCATTCGCATCGCGTTCACCGGATCGGCCGGTCAGTCTCTCGGGGCCTTCCTGCCGCCGGGCATCACCATCGACCTGGTCGGTGATGCGAACGACTATGTCGGCAAGGG
The DNA here is from genome assembly GCF_040636045.1 of Rhodococcus sp. NPDC006774. Lineage (NCBI taxonomy): Bacteria > Bacillati > Actinomycetota > Actinomycetes > Mycobacteriales > Nocardiaceae > Rhodococcus > Rhodococcus sp. NPDC006774. The sequence goes on from NZ_JBEYIW010000003.1 coordinate 348,195, forward strand.
ATTGTCGGGCGGCCGAATAGTCGTGCGTCCCGCCGAGGATGCGCCGTTCGTCGCAGAGGACAACGTGATCGCAGGAAACACGATTCTCTACGGTGCCACCTCGGGCGAGGTGTACCTGCGCGGTAAGGCAGGGGAGCGGTTCGCGGTCCGCAACTCGGGAGCGATCGCGGTGAACGAGGGCGTGGGCGACCACGCGTTCGAGTACATGACCGGCGGTCGTGTCGTGGTGCTCGGGCCCACCGGTCGCAACATGGCTGCGGGTATGTCCGGCGGTATCGCGTTCGTCCTCGGTCTCGATCCGGCGGATGTGAACATGGCGATGGTCGAACTGCAGGTGCCCAACCCGGACGATCTGGTGTGGCTGCGCGAGACCGTCGAGAATCACCGACGGTGGACCGGTTCCACCGTCGCGACCTCGTTGCTGGCCGATTGGCCCCGCCGGTCTGCGCTGTTCACCAAGGTCATGCCCGTCGACTACCAGCGGGTGCTGGAAGCGACAAGAATGGCGCGCGCCGAAGGGCGCGACGTCGATGCTGCGATCATGGAGGCTGCACGTGGCTGATCCACAGGGATTTCTGAAAGTCGTCAAGCGTGAGGCTGCCAAGCGTCCGATCGGCGAGCGCGTCAAGGACTGGAACGAGGTGTACTCGCACCAGCCGGCGAGCGAGCGTGCCGCCGAGGTCTCCGATCAGGCGCGTCGCTGCATGGACTGCGGTATTCCGTTCTGCCACTCGGGAACTGCGGGCTGCCCGCTGGGAAATTTGATCCCCGAGTGGAACGACCTGGTGCGCCGCGGCCGCTGGGATGCGGCCAGCGACCGACTGCATGCGACCAACAACTTTCCGGAGTTCACCGGGCGGGTCTGCCCGGCCCCGTGTGAATCGGCGTGTGTGCTGTCGATCTCCGAGGCGGCCACCGGCGGAAGCGTGACGATCAAGCGGGTCGAGCAGACCATCGCGGACCTTGCCTGGGAAGACGGCAGCATCGTTCCGCAGCCGCCGACGATCACCACCGGCAAGCGGGTCGCCGTCGTCGGCTCGGGCCCTGCGGGATTGGCTGCGGCGCAACAGCTCACGCGCGCCGGGCACGACGTCACCGTGTACGAGCGTGACGATCGTCTCGGCGGACTGCTCCGCTACGGCATCCCCGAGTTCAAGCTCGAGAAGTCGGTGCTCGATCAGCGCCTCATGCAGATGCGGGCCGAGGGAACACATTTCGTCACCGACTGCGAGGTCGGGATCGACTTCACCGTCGAGCAACTGCGCGAATCCTTCGACGCAGTCGTTCTCGCGGTCGGAGCTCTGCGGGCCCGTGACAACGCCGAGGTCATCGGTCGCGAGCTCGACGGTATCCACCTGGCCATGGAGCATCTGGTGCCGTCGAACAAGGAATGCGAGGGCGACGGTCCCACCTCCATCTCCGCAGCGGACAAGCACGTGGTCATCATCGGTGGCGGTGACACCGGAGCCGACTGCCTGGGTACGGCCCACCGCCAAGGTGCCGCTTCGGTCACTCAGCTCGACTACAACCCGGCTCTGCCCGGGGCTCGCGACGACAGTCTCTCGCCGTGGCCGTCGTGGCCGCTGGTGCTGCGGACCTCGCCCGCGCACGCCGAGGGTGGCGTCGTGCGTCATCAGGTCGCGGTTCAGCGATTCCTCGGTGACGAGCGCGGGCACGTTCGTGCGATGGTGCTCGCCGAGGTGGAGGTGCAACGCGACGCGGACGGTCGACGCATCGTCACGCCCATCGGGGAGGAGATCGAATTGCCCTGTGATCTGGCGTTGTTCGCCATCGGTTTCGAGGGCGTCGAGCACGGTCCGCTGCTCGACGAATACGGCCTCGCACTGACCAAGCGGGGCGCGCTCTCGTGTGGTCCCGACTGGCAGACCACGGCACCCGGCGTGTTCGTCTGCGGGGATGCGCATCGCGGTGCTTCGTTGGTCGTGTGGGCGATCGCGGAGGGTCGATCTGCGGCCCACGGAGTCGATGCTTTCCTCACCGGACACTCGGAATTACCGTCGCCGGTACACCCGACCGCACTGCCTCTGGCGGTCGTGTGACCCCCGTCTCTGAACCGGTACAGGCCATCCCAGCAGCGGGGTAACGTGGCTACCGATCGGTAGTATCGCGGTGGATGCGTCTGCGATAGAGAACGGGGCGTCCAGCGGCTAGGCTCGCTTTCGTGAGCCGACGTACTAAGATTGTCTGCACCCTTGGACCTGCAACCGCAACCACAGAGCGCATCCGCGAACTCGTCGAGAGTGGAATGGATGTCGCACGACTGAACTTCAGCCATGGTGATCACCCCGATCATCAGGCCAACTACGAGAGGGTTCGCGCAGCATCGGACGCCACCGGCAAAGCCGTGGGCATTCTGGCCGACCTGCAGGGACCGAAGATTCGTCTCGGGCGTTTCGCCGAGGGCTCGACCACCTGGGCGGCCGGCGAGCTGATCCGCATCACCGTCGAAGAGTGCGAGGGCACTCACGACCGGGTGTCGACCACGTACAAGGAACTGGCTCAGGACGCCAAGGAAGGCGACCGCCTGCTCGTCGACGACGGCAAGGTCGGCCTCGTGGTCACCGGCGTCGAAGGCAACGACGTGCTGTGCCGTGTCACCGAAGGTGGACCGGTCAGCAACAACAAGGGTGTGTCCCTGCCGGGCATGGACGTGTCCGTTCCCGCCATGAGCGAGAAGGACATCGCCGACCTCGAGTTCGCCCTCGCTCTGGGATGCGACTTCATCGCACTCTCGTTCGTGCGTTCCCCCGCGGACGTCGAACTCGTCCACGCCGTCATGGACCGCGTCGGCCGCCGCGTTCCGGTCATCGCCAAGCTCGAGAAGCCCGAAGCCGTCGACAACCTCGAAGCCATCGTGCTCGCGTTCGATGCGATCATGGTCGCCCGCGGTGACCTCGGCGTCGAGTTGCCCCTCGAGCAGGTGCCGCTGGTGCAGAAGCGTGCCATCCAGATCGCCCGCGCCAACGCCAAGCCCGTCATCGTCGCGACCCAGATGCTCGAATCGATGATCGAGAACTCCCGCCCGACGCGCGCCGAGGCGTCCGACGTCGCCAATGCCGTGCTCGACGGCACCGACGCGGTCATGCTCTCCGGTGAGACCTCGGTCGGTAAGTACGTCATGGAAACTGTGCGGACCATGGCCCGCATCGTCGAGACGGTCGAGACCGAGGGCGACAGTGTTCCTCCGCTGACGCACGTCCCGCGCACCAAGCGTGGCGTCATCTCGTACGCCGCCCGTGACATCGGTGAGCGCTTGGACGCAAAGGCACTCGTGGCGTTCACCCAGTCGGGAGACACCGTTCGACGGTTGGCTCGTCTGCACACCAAGCTTCCGTTGCTCGCCTTCACCTCCATCTCCGAGGTCCGCAGCCAGCTGTCGCTGAGCTGGGGCACCGAGACGTTCCTGGTCCCGGATGTGGGTTCCACGGACGCGATGGTCAAGGAAGTGGACCGGGCGCTGCTCGAGCTGGGTCGATACAGCAAGGGCGACCAGGTCGTGATCGTGGCCGGTGCCCCTCCCGGCACAGTAGGCTCGACCAACTTGATCCATGTGCACCGAATCGGAGAAGAGGACCGGTAAGTGGTCGAAGCGGGGGGAACCGGCGTCAGCGAAAGCGCGCCGAGCAGTACAGCAGTACGCAAGACCGATCTCGAGACGCTCCTCGATCTCCTCGCACTGGAGGAGATCGAGGAGGACGTGTTCGTCGGCGTTCACCCCGAGCAGGTGGGCAGCCGTACGTTCGGGGGACAACTGGTCGCTCAGGGCCTGATCGCGGCGGGTCGCACCGTCTCCGGTACCTCGCGAGACGTGCATGCGATCAACGCCCACTTCATCCGCGGTGGTGACGTCAAGAAGCCCATCGAATACCGGGTCTCGCGCCAGCGCGACGGCCGCGCTTTTGCCAACCGGCAGGTCACCGCAGTTCAGGACGGCAACGAGCTGTTCGTCATGCTCGCTGCCTTCCAGGATTTCGGTACAGGCCTCGAGCACAGCGTCGAGGTGCCCGAGGTTCCGTACCCCGACGCGCTGCCACCGCTCGGCGATCACTTCGTCGGGTACGAGGATCGACTGCAGATGTTCGTCGACGCCCTCAAGCCGATCGACATGCGGTACGCGAACGATCCGGCGTGGATCATGCACGGCACCGGCGAGAAGCTCAACCACAATCGCGTGTGGATGAAGGCCGACGGGGATCTGCCCGACGCCTCGATCTTCCACGCCGCAACCATGGGCTACGCGTCGGACACCACGGTGCTCGACTCGATCATCACCACCCACGGTCTCTCGTGGGGACTCGATCGCATCGTGGCGGCGACGGTCAACCATTCCATCTGGTTCCATCGCCCGTTCCGGTTCGACGAGTGGGCGCTCTACGCCACCGAATCACCCGTCGCTGCAGGGTCCCGTGGCCTGGCCACCGGACGGTTCTTCTCGATGGACGGCCAATTGCTGGCCACCGTCGTGCAGGAAGGTCTCATTCGCCACTTCCCGAAGCGGGTCCGAGCCTGAGTGCATCCGACCACGCGCGCGTCTTCGCATCCAGGTTCAGTGAGGCGTGCGCCGGGCTGGTCGACGGTAATCGAGTCAATTCGACGTGGGGGAGCGGCAGTTTCGTTGCGACGTACCGTCGGTAGCTCTCGGCTGCTTTGGCTCCGTTGAAGAACACCCTGACGATGCCGGGGTGCTCGGCGAACAACTCGTTGAAATCGTTTGTCTCGATGGAGGATTCGATGATCGCCGAGTCCAGACTTCCCTCGCGCGTGCACAACTTCAGCACGTCCCACACCGCGACGCCATGGCTGCGCAGACGCTCGGTGCGCGCGTCGTAGTGGAGTTCGGGGCCTGCATCGAACACCGTTCCCATGATCGGCCAGAACGCATTTCGTGGATGGGCGTAGTACTGCTGCGCGGCCAGCGAGGCGACGCCGGGCATGGACCCCAGGATCAGGATTGTTGCGCCCGGTCCGATTATCGGATCGAAACTGTGCACCACGGTCATTGCGTGATTACAGCAAATCCCCGCGGGGGCGCCGGACGGGGGACCACAATGGAGTTCATGTTGGATCCACGCGTACTCGACAACAACGAACTCGAAGCCGAACTCGCCGCACTGCGCCGGGGGCGTGATGCGGCGATGGACGAAGGCGCGCGAGATGTCTCGACCGCCGACACCGACCACCTCATCGCGCGGTTCGAGGAAGAGATTCGCAAGCGACACCAGGATTCGGTGTCCGATCAGCCCAGTGCCGATCTGCCCTGACCCACGATCAGGACGGCGCATGCGGCGGTCGCCGCGACCGTCCTGACGTTGTTCCATCGCGTCCACTTGTCGGTGAAGTTCTGCCACACCGCGGCGCCTGCCGCACTGCCGGGATCCACACCGGCCAGTGCGTCGTTGAGGGGGACGTTCAGAACGGCCGTGATCGCGAAGCATCCGAGAATGTAGAGAACGGCACCGCTCACGACGAGCAGGGGTGAACCCCGACCGGTCGACACGGCGAGAATCGCTGCGAGAGTGCACGATACGGCAGTTCCGAAGAACAGGCCGAGAAACATCGGGTTGAGAATCGCCGCATTGAATCTCTGCATGGCGGCGATGGCGTCGGGTACCGGCAGTGTTGCCAGGCCGGGGAGCACACTGATGGAGAAGGCGAGCAGCACTCCTGCGACCAGCCCGCATCCGATGGCGGACACGAGGGTGGCGACCGAGGACGCCCGCTCCATCACGACGGGTCTGTTCGGTTGATGTTCACGGTCGGTGATCCTTTCGACGAGGATTTGTCCTGTCGTCCACTGTTGCTCGGAATATCAGGATGATCAATGCTCGAAACGCCGGATTCGATGTCCGATCGTCCAAGTGGTGCAACAATCGATCGATGCGTGGACTCGACCCCTGGAAGTCGCCCGATCCGCTCGGTGAGGCCCTGCACTTTCTGCGGTTGACCGGATCGTTCTACGTACGATCCGAGATGAGCGGTTCGTGGGGTCTCGACCTGCCCGCCATGGAGGACGCGCTGTGGTTTCACACGGTGGTGGACGGTCGGTGCCTGCTGTCGGTTCCCGATGAGCCGACGCGTGAGTTGGTGCCCGGCGATTTCGCATTGGTCCCGCATGGGCGAGGTCACGTTCTCGCCGCCGACGAGGATGCGGCGACGCGAGCGGCGAGTGTGTACGACCTCCCGCACGAGTACGTCAGCGACCGATACGCGGTGATCACTCACGGTGAGGGAGCAGGACCGGCCGCCACCCTGGTGTGCGGAGCGGTGCGGCTGGATCACCCTGCGGCGCAACAGCTCGTCCGTCTGCTGCCTGCTGTGGTGTTCGTCGATGCGGAGCCCGGACCGAAACAAGCGAGAATGCAGAACGTCCTGGCGATGGTGGCGGACGAAGCCCGAGTCCTCGAGCCCGGGGGAGAGGCGGTCATCACCCGGCTGTCCGACATTCTGGTGATCCTCGCACTGCGGTCGTGGATCGCCGGCAGTCCGCGAGCGCAGTCCGGGTGGCTCGGAGCGTTGCAGGACGACCGAATCGGAGCTGCGTTGGCTCTGATTCATCGATATCCCCACGAGCGGTGGACCGTTGCGGCTCTGGCGTCGAGCGCCAACATGTCGCGTTCGGCGTTCTCGGCGCGTTTCACCGAACTGGTCGGCGAATCGGTGATGAGCTACCTGGCGACGTGGCGAATGCAGGTCGCGTATCAGACCTTGCGTTCCGAGGACGTCGTGCTGGCCGAATTGGCCCGACGCAGTGGGTATCTCTCGGAGGCGGCATTCGGTAAGGCCTTCAAACGGGCGATGGGGGTTTCTCCGGGAAGTGTGCGTCGCCGTCGTGAGGTGTCGATGGCCGACGGTCAGTCGAGCAGATGACGGAGATAGCTGTTCGGGTCCTCGAGGTAGCGACGCCAGTGCTGTACCAATTCGAGTTCGTCCCAGGTACTTCGGCGTAGACCGTGTTCGCCGACTTCGACGATGTCCGCACCTGGGGTCGACGCCAGAATCGGTGAGTGGGTCGCGCAGACGATCTGCGCGCCCTCGTTACCCAGCTCGGACATCAGTGCAACGAGCTGCAGGCTCGCGGTGAACGACAGGGTCGATTCCGGCTCGTCCAGAACGTAGAAACCGGGTTCGGCCAACATAGCGCCGAACATGGTCAGGAAGCCCTCGCCGTGGCTCATCTCCGCGGTGTTCTCGTCCCAGAAGCCCGGCATGCCGCCGAGGTTCTCGGCCATGTCGAATGCGGTCTCGGCGCGCAGGAAGAAGCCGCGCTTGTTCAGTCGTGGGCCACGAAGCATTCGAGAACCCCGCGGCGTGGTCTCGAGTTCGAGTACCTCGCCGAGGGCGCTGGTCACCTCGTCGAAACGACGTGATTGCTGCGCCGCCCGACCACCACGGGCATCGATACCGAAACCCTCGGCGATCGCCTCGACGAGGGTCGATTTACCGGAACCGTTGTCGCCGACCAGAATTGTGACCGGTGCCAGGAACTCGAGTCCGTCGCGAGCGAGGTCGGCGACAGCAGGCACGGTGAAGGGCCAGTCCGATCCGACGTCGTCGCCGTGGACGTGGGCGCGTTCTACGAACATGGTTCAGGCAGTGACCAGACGGTCGACGTAACCGGTCTCGTGGGCGGTGTCGGCGCTGCAGGTGTAGTAGACCCACTCCGCCGACCGGTCCGCCGAATCCCCGAAACGATGGTCGACCTTCGCTGCGCACAAACTGCCCGCACTGGTGTCATGGCAACGGAGACTGCTGGGTATGTACATGACTCCACTGTAGGCGCGATCATGGGCGGCCATTACCGACCGCTCGATCGTGTCAAGACCGTGCTTCGCTGTTGTGGTGCCCTCGGTGAGACTCGAACTCACACTGGACGGGTTTTGAATCCGTTTCCTCTGCCAATTGGGATACGAGGGCTGGCGTCTTTCAAGCAACGATTGACGAGTTTAGAAGATGCGCTTTCGGGGGCGCGCACCGGTACCCTTCAGATGCTCGACGGCCCTGATGGGCGATGACTGTCAAAGGAGACCGATACAGATGAATGCTCCTGGTGCGCACGGTACTGGCAAGCCCCCGCTTCGCGTGGTGGTCGCGGAGGACGAATCCCTGATCCGACTCGACCTCGTGGAGATGCTCCGGGAAGAGGGTTACGACGTGGTCGGTGAAGCGGCCGACGGTCAGCAGGCGGTGGAGTTGGCCGTCGAACTGCGTCCCGATCTGGTCATCATGGATGTGAAGATGCCGCGTCGGGACGGAATCGATGCGGCATCGGAGATCGCCGAGAAGCGCATTGCGCCCGTTGTCATTCTCACCGCGTTCAGTCAGCGCGAGCTGGTGGAGAAGGCGCGCGATGCCGGAGCGATGGCGTATTTGGTCAAGCCGTTCACCAAAGCCGACCTGATGCCCGCGGTGGAGTTGGCCGCCAGTCGTTTCGGCGAGATCTCCGCTCTCGAATCCGAGATCGTGGATCTGCAGGACCGGCTCGAGACGCGCAAGCTCATCGAGAAGGCCAAGGGCATCCTGATGACCTCGCAATCGCTCACAGAACCGCAGGCGTTCAAGTGGATTCAGCGTGCCGCCATGGATCGCAGGACGACGATGAAGGCCGTCGCGGAGGTCGTGATCGAGACTCTCGGTACCCCCGCGAACAAGCCTGTGGCAGAGAGCTGATCGACCCGCGAAAGCTACGGACACGTAAAACTTCGACTCTCTAGGTCACAGTCAGGTCACGAGCGTCGTTCTAGGCCTTGCGAATCAGCTCCGAGCATTAGCGTCTGACCCACACGTGAGCCACATGTAACTCAGGTGCGCTTCATCGACGAGCAATTTCAAGGAGAACCTAGATGGCAATTCGGACCTATGTCCGCACGGCTGCGGTGCTGAGCGTTACCTCGCTCGCACTGTTCGGCTGTTCGTCGAGCGACGACTCGGGCTCGACCGACTCCACCAGTGCCAGCGGCGGCACTGCAGCCGCGGAAACGACCGTCTCCACCGACTGCACGCCCGAGCAGGCCACTGCCGGGGCAACCCCCGACACGGCACCGCTGGTGGTGGGAACCCTCCTCCCCGAGACCGGAACCCTGGCCTTCCTCGGCCCGCCCGAAGTTGCCGGCGTGCAGTTGGCCATCAACGACGTCAACGAAGCCGGTGGCGTCCTCGAGCAGCCCGTCACGCTCATCCCCGGTGACTCGGGTGACACGACGACCGATACCGCCAACACCACGGTGGACCGTTTGCTCGCCGGCGGCTCCGACGTCATCGTCGGTGCAGCGTCGTCCTCGGTCTCGCTCAAGGTCATCGACAAGATCGCCAGCGCAGGCGTCGTGCAGTTCTCGCCGGCGAACACGTCCGATCAGTTCGTCTGCTACCCGGACAAGGGCCAGTACTTCCGTACCGCACCCACCGACGTGCTGCAGGCCCAGGCCTTGTCCCAGCTGATCGCCCAGGACGGCGCGCAGCGCGTGTCCATCCTCGCGCTCAACGACCCGTACGGCACGGGCCTGGCCGCGAACACCGCGGACAACCTCGAAGAGGCGGGCATCGCGGCGGACCAGATCCAGACCACGATCTACGACCCGAACGCACAGTCGTTCAACGCCGAGGTCGACGGTGTGAAGAACTTCAACCCGGACGCCGTGGCCATCATCGGCTTCGAGGAGTCCGCGAAGATCATCACCCGTATGCACGAGATCGGCATCGGACCGTCCGACGGCACGCTGGTCTACGGCGTCGACGGCAACATGGGTAACGCCCTCGGTGAGTCGGTTGCACCGGGTCTGCTCGACACGATGCGCGGCACCACCCCGTTGACCGATGTCGGCACCGGATTCCAGGACCGTCTCAAGGTCGTCGATCCGGCCCTGGTGGACTTCAACTACGCGGGTGAGTCCTACGACGCAGTGATCATCTCGGCGCTCGCTGCAGAGCAGGCCAAGTCGACGGCAGGCACCGACATCGCTGCCAACATCAACAGCGTCACCAAGGACGGCACCAAGTGCACCAGCTACGCCGAGTGCCTTCCGCTCGTCAAGGCCGGAACCGATATCGACTACGACGGAATCACCGGTGCGCTGAACTTCAGTGACGCAGGAGAGCCCGCCACCGGTTCCTACGGCAACCTGGTCTTCGGACCGGACAACACCCTGACGACGGAAGATTACATCGTCGTCGGTGAGTGATCTGTAACTGTCACACAGCCTCTGGGCCCGAGTCCTCGATCAGGACTCGGGCCCAGAGGTTTTCGTATGCGTCGCACGTTCGACGGCAGCGAGAAGGCCCCGGTTCGATGGCGATCGAACCGGGGCCTTCGTCGTTGTCGAGCAGCTACTTCTTCTCTTTGCTTCCTGCCAGTGTGCCGAGGTACAGCTCGATCACCTTCGGGTCGTTCATCAATGCCGGACCGGTGTCGGTGTAGGCGTTGCGGCCCTGATCGAGGACATAGCCACGGTCGCAGATCTGGAGGCAGCGACGGGCGTTCTGCTCGACCATGATGATCGAGACGCCCGCTGCATTGATCTTCTTGCAGCGGATGAACACCTCGTCCTGGAACATCGGTGACAATCCGGCCGACGGTTCGTCGAGGAGCAGTACCGACGGCTCCATCATCAGTGCGCGTCCCATGGCGACCATCTGTCGCTCGCCGCCGGACAGCGCGCCGGCCTTGACCTTCTTGCGCTCACCGAGCAGCGGGAACAGCTCGCTGACGAACTCGAAACGCTCGCCGAACTTCTTGGGACGCAGATAGATTCCCATTTCGAGGTTCTCTTCGATGGTGAGCGACGGAAACACGTTCTGCGTCTGCGGAACGTAGCCGACTCCCTTGGTGACCAATACGTGCGCTTCTGCGGAGGTGATGTTGTCACCTCGCAGTTTGACGCTGCCCTCACGGACGGCGACCAGCCCGAACAGGGTCTTGAGGAGGGTCGACTTTCCGGCACCGTTGGGCCCGATGATGCCGACGATCTCCCCGTCGTTGAGGAAGAAGTTGCATTCGCTGAGGATGTTGACACCGGGGATGTACCCGGCCACCAGCCCATCGGCGCGCAGCAGTGCACCCTCGGCGAGTCGCGCGTGCTCCTCGGGTGTCGCGGCGAATTCCGCAGGCGTCAATGTCTGTTCGCTCATCAGTTGTCCTCCTTGGCCCGGTGTGAGCCGCCCTCGGCGACGTCGGGCGTCACTGGGCTGACGAACTCCGGTTCCGAAAGATCGCCTCCCGCTTCGAGTTCCTCTTTCTCGGCCTGCTTCAAGGCCTCGGCCAGTTCGGCGGTGGCTCCGACCGGATTGCCGTCGGCGTCGAATTCCAGAGCCTGATCGTGATGGCTACCGAGATACGCGTCGACGACGGCTCCGTTGTTGGAGAGCTCCTCCGGGGTGGACTCGGCGATGATGCTGCCCTGCGCCATCACCACCACCCAGTCACTGATGTCGCGGATGACGTCCATGTCGTGCTCGACGAACACCACCGTCATACCGTCGTCGCGAAGCGACTTGATGTGCCCCAGAAGTGACTGCGTCAGAGCCGGATTGACCCCGGCCATCGGCTCGTCGAGCATGACCACCGACGGATCGGTCATCAGCGCTCGCGCCATCTCCAGCAGCTTGCGCTGGCCGCCGGACAACGAGCCGGCCAGGTCGTCGGCCTTGGCGTCGAGCTTGAAGCGGCTCAGTAGCTCGTAGGCGCGTTCGGTGATCTGGCGTTCCTGGGCCTTCCACGTCCACGGCATGAACGTGTTGATCATGCGTTCACCGCGCTGACCGGTTGCACCCAGTCGAACATTGTCCAGCACAGTCAGTTTCGACAGCGCCTTGGTCAACTGGAACGTGCGCACCACACCTTTGCGGGCCACCTGGTGCGGATGCATCCGACCCAGTTCCTGGCCGTCCATCGACCACGTGCCGGTGTCGGGGCGATCGAATCCGGTGAGCAGGTTGAACAGGGTGGTCTTGCCTGCACCGTTGGGCCCGATCAGGCCGGTGATGCAGCCGCGCTGAATTTCGAGGTGCGCCACGTCGACGGCTTTGAGGCCGCCGAAGGTACGCGAGACGCCGTCGACCACCATGGTGGCGTCCGGCTTCGGCGCGCCGGGTTCGTTGGGCACACCGGCGAACAGGGCGGCGCGTTGATCGCTCGACAAGGCCTGGGCGGCGCGTGATTCGAGGGTGCTGGCTTTCTTGCTCGGTGCGGCCGTTGCAGCAGCATCCTTGCTCGGGTCAGGCATTGAGTTGAACCTCTCGCTTGTTGCCGAGAATGCCCTGAGGTCTGAACACCATCAAGACGGCGATCAGGATTCCCAGGAGCACGAATCGCGTGGCACCGACCTGGGCACCGGTGAGGTTGAGCACCGGGTCGTCGCCGGAGATCAATTGCCGCAGAATCGCATCGGGAATGGACAGCAGGAACCAGAAGAGCATCGCGCCCAGCACCGGGCCGAACACTGTTGCCGCCCCACCGAGGATCAGTGCGCCGAAGGCGAAGAACGTCTGCGCGGTCGAGTAGAAGTCGGGGTTGATGGACTGGGTCTGCAATGCGTTGAACACACCGCCCATGCCGCCGATGACACCACCGAGAACCAGTGCCTGCATCTTGTAGACGAAGACGTTCTTGCCCAGTGAGCGGGCAGCGTCCTCGTCCTCACGGACGGCCTTGAGGACGCGTCCCCAGGGGCTGTGCGTCAGGAGGTAGATCACTCCGCACAACAGCAGGACCAGTGTCCAACCGACGAGCATGGCCCACAGGTCGTTGCCCAGGAAGCGCACGCCGAGGAAGCTGTACGACTTGCCGCCCTCGAACGGACTCATGCTGGTGAACGGTCCGGCGAAGCCGGTGATGCCGTTGGTCGACTTGGTCACCGAATCCGTTGCGGTCGAACGGAACACCAGTCGCAGAATTTCCGAGGCGGCGATGGTGACGATCGCGAGATAGTCGGCTCGCAGTCGTAGCGTCGGAATGCCGAGCACCAGGGCGAGCAGCCCCGCTGCGGCGAGTCCCACCAGAATGCCGAGCCAGAGCGGCTGTTCGTAGGTGATCGTGGTGATGCCGACGCCGTAGCCGCCGAGCAGTGCGAAGCCGATCTGGCCGAAGTTGAGCAGTCCGGCGTAGCCGAAGTGCAGGTTCAGGCCGATGGCGAGCAGAGCGTAGAAGATGGCGGACGGGCCGACCAGCTGAGCGAGTGAGATCTGAAGTGCGCCGATGATATCCATGTGAAGGTCACCCGATCCTTTGTCGCGAGCCGAGGATGCCCTGTGGGCGGACGACGAGGATGAGAATCAAGACGAGCAACCCTCCGATGTATTTGAGATCGGGATTGATGACCAGCGTCGACCACTGCACGAGCAGACCGACGATGACGCAACCGAGGAAGGCGCCGTAGGCCGTTCCCAGTCCACCGAGCGTGATGCCGGCGAACATGAGCAACAGGAGTTTGAAGCCCATCTCCCACTGCACGCGACCGCCGAGTTCGGAGAGCCCGAACAACACGCCGCCGAGGGCAGCCAGGCCACCGCCGAGGCACCAGACGAACGTGACCACGCGCTCGACGTTGATGCCGGAGGACGCGGCGAGGTCTCGGTTGTCGGCCACCGCACGCATGGCCTTGCCGATCTTGGTGCGCTGCAACATCAGTGCAACGCCGACCAGCACGACGATGCTGATGACGATGCAGGCGAGGTTGACGTTGGTGATCGACAGCGGACCCCAGTTGTTCTCGGTCTGAGCCTGGTAGTCGTCGAAGGGTTCGGAGCGGTCCGAGAAGAAGATCAGGATGAGATAGCGCAGTGCGATCGCGAGGCCGATCGTCACCACGAGCTGTGCGATGAGGCCGGTTCGTCGCTTGCGCAACGGCCGCCATATCAGGGCGTTGTTGAGCCAGCCGATCGCGACTCCCACGACTATCGCCAGCAGCGTGGCCGGAATCAGTTGTATCCCGACACTGACGTTGAAGAACCACGCCGCGACGGCACCGAGCGTGACCATTTCTCCGTGCGCGAAGTTCGTCAGACCGGTGGTGCCGAAGATCAGACTCAGTCCGACCGCGGCGAGCGCGATGACGAGGCCGAAGCGAAAGCCGTCGACGGTGGTGCGGACGAACTTCTCGTAGAACGGGACGCTGGTGGCGGTTCTGGCCTCACCGAACGAGAAGATGACGGTGTTGGAACGCCCTGCCTGCACATCGCGCTGGACCTCGCCCTGGACGCTGACCCCGTCGGGGAGCGTTTCCTGAACGACCTGGAATGTGTATGTGCCGGGAGACAATTCGAGGGTCCACCGGCCGCCGGTTTCACTGGTGGTGCGGGCGACTTCGGAGCCGGACGCGTCCAGCGCCGCGACATCGACGCCGATGAGTCGTTCGCCACCGTTGTTGAGAGATCCGGCGACGCTGACCGCGTCCGCAGGCGGTGCCTGTTCGGCGCTGGTCCCCGGTGCTGCCGGGGGAGTGGGGGTAGGTTCCTGGGCCAATGCCGGCGCACTGAACAGCAGCGCGGCAATGGAACTCAGAACGGCGAGTAGGAGTGTTCGCTGGAAGAGCCGAACGGCAGATCTTGCGCGCAACCTCGGCGGTTGCACCTTTCTGGTCCATCGAACATTTGGAGCCACGCACGTCCTCCGGACGGTTGTCGTTGAGTCACGGGTTGGGGATTTACTGCAATTGTCGGACTCTATCCGCTGAAACGACGCAAAATCGGCGACTGAGATTTCCGGAAAGTATCGGTTGTGTTTCGCGGTGCGCGACGCGAGCCGTGAGTGCGTTCGCGTCGTGGCACCTGCATCCGGCTACGAGTTGTCGGACCGGCTCCCTAGACTGATCAATCGTGAGCCCAGTAACGGAGAAAAGTGCAGCGCCGGCAGCCGAGACCGATGCGAAAGCGGGCGGGGAGCGGCCCACGTTGCTGCTCATCGACGGCCACTCGATGGCGTTCCGGGCATTCTTCGCATTGCCTGCGGACAACTTCAAGACCACCAGCGGCCAGTCGACCAACGCCGTCTACGGGTTCACCTCGATGTTGATCAATCTGTTGCGGGACGAGAAACCGACGCATATCGCGGCGGCGTTCGACGTCTCTCGGCAGACCTTCCGCGCCGAGCGGTTCCCCGAGTACAAGGCGAACCGCAGCAAGACGCCGGACGAGTTCGCCGGCCAGGTCGACATCACCAAGGACGTACTCGGGGCCATGGGTATCCCGGTGATGGCAGAGGCGGGCTTCGAGGCAGACGACATCATCGCCACTCTCGTGACCCAGGCGGAGGCGCTGGGCTACCGCGTTCTGGTGGTCACCGGCGACCGCGATGCGCTGCAACTGGTGACCGACAACGTCACGGTGTTGTATCCGCGCAAAGGCGTCTCGGATCTGACTCGCTTCACCCCCGACGAGGTCGCCACCAAGTACGGGTTGACGCCCTCGCAGTACCCGGACTTCGCGGCCCTGCGCGGAGACCCGAGCGACAACCTTCCTGGCATTCCCGGGGTCGGCGAGAAGACGGCCACCAAGTGGATCATCGAATACGGTTCCCTCACCGCGCTCGTCGACAACGTGGACAAGGTCAAGGGCAAAGTGGGAGATGCACTGCGCGCCAACCTGTCGAGCGTGGTGCTCAACCGCGAGCTCACCGAGATGGTGCGCGATGTGCCGTTGCCGTACACCCCCGATCAGCTCGAACTCGCTCCGTGGGACCGCGAGAAGATCCACGCCCTGTTCGACGATCTGGAATTCCGCATTCTGCGGGACCGGTTGTTCGAGACTCTCGCGTCGGTCGAACCCGAGGCGGAGGAAGGGTTCGACGTCCGCGGTGGCATCGTCGCGCCGGGCGAACTGGCCGCGTGGCTGGCAGAACACGCAGCCGACGGCCGGCGGAGCGGGCTGTCGGTCCTCGGCCCGCGTCGGCCGTTCGACAGCGACGCGACGTCGGTGGCGATCGCCGCGGCCGACGGTGAGGGTGCGTTCGTCACGACGACCGCTCTGGACGAATCCGACGAGCAGGCACTCGCCGCCTGGCTCGCCGATCCGGCGCAACCCAAGGCACTGCACGAGGCCAAGTGGGCTCTGCATGCGGTTCGTGGGCGGGGCTGGACCCTCGCCGGGTTGACCACCGACACCGCCCTGGCGGCGTACCTGGTTCGGCCCGGTCAGCGATCGTTCAATCTCGACGACCTGTCGTTGCGCTACCTCAAACGCGAACTCCGGGTGGAGGATGCGGGCGAAGGTCAGATGTCGTTGCTCGACGCCGAGGACACCGCAGATGCGGCGTTCGCGGAGGGCGAGATTCTCAAGGCGCGGGCCGTCATCGACCTGGCCGATGCGCTGGACGCCGAGCTCGCCGCCATCGAGTCGACCACCCTGCTCTCCGAGATGGAGCTGCCTCTGCTGACGGTGTTGGCCGATGTCGAGGCAACCGGTATCGCCGTGAACGGTGATCACCTGCGCGCACTGCAGTCCGGATTCGCCGCTCAGGTGGACGAGGCCGCGAACTCCGCGTATGGCGTGATCGACAAGCAGATCAACCTCGGGTCACCGAAGCAGTTGCAGGTGGTGCTGTTCGAGGAACTCGACATGCCCAAGACGAAGAAGACCAAGACCGGGTACACCACCGATGCCGATGCGCTGCAAGGGTTGTTCGAGAAGACCGAGCATCCGTTCCTCAAGTTCCTGCTCGATCACCGTGACGCGACGCGGATGAAGGTGACGGTCGACGGCCTGCTGAAGTCCGTTGCCGACGACGGACGTATCCACACCACGTTCAATCAGACGGTCGCGGCCACCGGACGACTGTCGTCCACCGAGCCGAACCTGCAGAACATTCCGGTGCGCAACGAGGCGGGTCGCCACATCCGGGACGGCTTCGTCGTCGGGGCCGGGTACGACACCCTGCTCACTGCCGACTACAGCCAGATCGAGATGCGCATCATGGCGCACGTCTCCGGCGACGAAGGGCTGATCGAGGCGTTCAACACCGGCGAGGATCTGCACAGTTTCGTCGGTGCCCGGGCGTTCGGCGTGCCGATCGAGGAGGTCACTCCCGAGCTGCGTCGTCGGGTCAAGGCGATGTCGTACGGATTGGCCTACGGACTGAGCGCATTCGGTCTCGCCGCGCAGCTCAAGATCTCCACCGACGAGGCGAAGCAGCAGATGGAGGCGTATTTCGCGCGTTTCGGTGGCGTCCGTGACTACCTGCGCAACGCCGTCGAGGAAGCGCGCAAGGTGGGGTACACCTCGACGCTGTACGGCAGGCGTCGCTATTTGCCCGATCTGAACAGCGACAATCGTCAGCGCCGCGAGGTCGCCGAGCGGGCCGCACTCAACGCCCCGATCCAGGGCACCGCCGCAGACATCATCAAGGTCGCGATGATCGACGTGCACCGATCGCTGGCGGAGTCGACGCTGAAGTCACGAATGCTGTTGCAGGTGCACGACGAACTGGTACTCGAGGTCGTCGAATCCGAGCGTGAGGAAGTCGAGGCGCTGGTACGCGACAAGATGTCCTCGGCCATCGAACTGTCGGTGCCGCTCGAAGTGTCGGTCGGTACCGGCCGCAGCTGGGATGCCGCAGCTCACTGAATCGGGCCGGCTCACTGATCGAACCCGTGGCACAGCGAAGGGCCGCTCACCGAAAACTCGGTGAGCGGCCCTTCGCGTCGTTCTGTGTGACGAGCTACTCCGCTGCGGGAGCCTGCTCGGCGATCTGCTGGCGCACGACGTCCATGTCGAGTGCCTTGATCTGACCGACGAGGTCCTCGAGCGCAGGTGCAGGCAGTGCGCCTGGCTGTGCGTACACGAGAATTCCTTCGCGGAACGCCATGATCGTCGGGATCGACTGGATCTGCGCTGCGGCTGCCAGCCCCTGCTCGGCCTCGGTGTCCACCTTGGCGTGCACGACGTCGGGGTGTGCGTCGGACGACTTCTCGAACGTCGGCGCGAACTGGCGGCACGGTCCGCACCAGGATGCCCAGAAATCGACCAACACCACGTCGTTGTTCGTCACGATCTCGTCGAAATTCTGCTGGGTCAAAGTCTGAGTGGCCACGCGGTCCCTTTCGATTGATTGCGCTTCTGGATTGTCTCAACGCAGCTACTCGCCGGAATCATCCCGGCCGGGTCGGAGCGCGGCGTGTCAGGCGGGCTGAGGTGCGGCACGGAACGTGCGGCGGTACGAGTTCGGTGTGGTGCATCGCAACCGCACGAAGTGCTGCCGCAGAGCGGCGGCATTTCCGAAGCCGACCACCTCGGCGATCGAATCCATCGGCAGATCTGAATTCTCCAACAGCTGCTGCGCCGCCAGTACTCGTTGGTCGTTGAGCCAGCGCGCGGGTGTGGTTCCGGTTTCGGCCGCGAACTTGCGGGCAAAGGTTCTCGCCGACATGTTCACCCGCGCCGCCAACCGACCGATGGTGAGCTCGGAGTCGAGATTCTCGGTCATCCAGTCCAGCAGCGGAGCCAGCGTCTCGGTGCGAGTGGCGGGCAGGGGACTGGTGACGAACTGAGCCTGGCCACCGTCGCGATGAGGCGGAACGACCATCCGGCGGGCGATCCCGTTGGCCACGACGCTGCCCTGGTACTTGCGCACGATGTGCAGGCACAGGTCGATGCCGGCTGCCGTGCCTGCGCTGGTCAGCACGTTTCCGTCGTCGACGTAGAGGACGTTCGGATCGACCTGCGCGAGTGGGTATTTCGCGGCCAGCAAAGCGGAATGCCGCCAATGCGTCGTACAGGGGCGGCCGTCGAGCAGGCCGGCCTTGCCCAGAACGAACGCGCCGTTGCACAGGCTGGCGACCATGGCACCCCGGTCGACGGCCGCGCGAAGTTTGGCCAGTAACGGCTCGATGGACGAGTTGTATCCGACTCCGCAGACATAGGTACCGTCTTCGGCGGCTTCGGTGCCACCGGCCGGAATGATGATCAGATCGGCGCTGTCGAGACTGTCGAGATCGTGTGGCACGTCGATGGTGTAACCGACGCGGGTGCGGATCGGTTGGGGGACACCTGCGATCAGGGAGAAGTCGTAGGTGGGTAGGCCCTCGTCCGAGCGATCGAATCCGAACACCTCGCAGGCGACGCCCAGCTCGAACTGTTCGGTCAACGGCATCAGCGCGACAACCACTCGTTTCAGCATGAAAAGCAGTATGGCAGAAAGTCGTCGATATATGGCATTACTGCCACTCGTGCGCGCTCTCCACAGGTTGGAAGCTAGCGGCATGACAATTGTATTGGTAGTTGTGTTGTTGTTGCTCGCCCTCGACGCCCTCGTGGTTGCAGGCTTCGCTCCCGATACCCACGCGGAGGTGACCCAGTTCGGCGATTTCCGGTTCTGAGGTGCCCGGCCTCAGCCGATCCGCCATTCGCGCTTGGCCTCGCCGTCCCATCGGCGCAGCGCAACCGCAGATCCGACCAGATCGTCGACGTCGGCCGAGAGCAGGCGCACCGCCGCTCCTGCCTCCTCGGGCGTCAACCGTCGGGCCACCGTCACATGCGGTGTCCATCGGCCGGGTTCGAGGTGGTCGAGCGAACGTTCGCCCACGACCTCGTGCAGCCGTGCGTGCAGATCGAGCAACTCGCTCGACGGAACGACCAGTCGGGCCAGGGTGATCGCTCGCCCGCCGAACACGACGAGCCCTCCGAGACGCACATCGAACGGATCGAAGCGGACCGCATCGCCGTCATCCACCGCGGCCGGCATCGACGACGCCACCGCGACGGTGACGTGCGGGCGGTTCGACTCACCGCGGTGGCGGTTCTGGCTCGGGAGTCCAGCGTCGGACAGCGCCGCCCACTCGCGGCGCACCGCTGCGTCGAGGCCGGAGTCGAGGAGAAGTTCTGCGGACTGCACCATGGAGGCCATGATGTCTCAGACGGACGGTCCCCATGCAACGGCGCTACGGATCGGAGCCATGACCGGCGACGGCATCGGCCACGAGATCGTTCCCGCAACGATTCGGGTGGTCGACGCAGCCCTCGCAGCCGCCGGTGGACCGGCCGTCGACTGGGTGCACCTGCCGCTGGGGCTCGGTGCCATCGACGAGCACGGAACGCCGATACCCGACAGCACGTTGGAAGAACTGTCCGCACTCGAATGCTGGATTCTGGGACCACACGACAGCGCGTCGTATCCGGAACCGTTCCGATCGCAGTTGACCCCGGGCGGACGAATTCGCAAGAACTTCGACCTGTTCGCCAACATCCGGCCGGCGAAGGCACTGCCCGGCGTACGGGCGGTGTCCCCGCGGATGGACCTGGTGGTCGTGCGGGAGAACACCGAGGGGTTCTATGCCGATCGCAACATGTTCGTCGGCAGCGGGGAGTTCATGCCAACTCCCGATGTGGCTTTGGCGGTCGGAGTGTTCACGCGCGCGGCCTGCGAACGCATCGCACGTGAAGCGTTCTCGCTGGCCGAGCGACGCAGCAGGAAACTGACCATCGTGCACAAGACCAACGTCCTGTCGATGACGACGGGACTGTTCCGTGATGCATGCCGCGCGGTGGGAGAGCAGTTCCCGCACGTCGATGTGACGGAGGAGCACGTCGACGCGCTCGCGGCGCATCTGGTTCGGCGGGGCGAGGACTACGACGTCATCGTGGCCGAGAACATGTTCGGCGACATTCTGTCGGATCTGACGGGTGAGCTGTCCGGGTCGCTCGGCACCGCGCCGTCGATCAATTCCTCGGAAACGCAGGCGATGGCGCAGGCCTCGCACGGATCTGCCCCGGACATCGCAGGCAAGAACCGTGCCAATCCGACGGCGCTCTTCCTGTCGGCGGCGATGCTGCTCGAGTGGCTCGCGCCGCGGCATCGCGACGAACGGTTGGCCGCGGCCGCAGGCAGGATCCGACACGCTGTCGACGCCACGGTCGAATCCGGGGTCGCGACAGCCGACCTCGGCGGGCAGGCGTCGACCAGTGCGTTCACCGAGGCCGTCGAGGCCCGAGTTCACCGGCGCTGATCGCGGCGCTCTCGGTCAGAGCGGTTTGCGGCTGCTGAAGATCGCGGTGCCCGGAAAGAGTTGCCCGCGCAGTGGGCTCCACTGACCCCACTCACGGTCGAGCCACTCCGGCCAGTCCGGTTCGACGATGTCGCGCACCTCGAGACCTGCGGCGACCAGCTCGCGCACACGGTCACCGATCGTGCGGTGATGCTCTACGTAGTTCGGGGTCCCGTCGGCGTCGTACTCGACGTACGGGGTTCGATCGAAGTACGGAATCGTCGCGGTCAGACCGCCGACGCCGGGATCGTCGGGGAACACCCAGCGCATCGGATGATTGACCGCGAACACCCAGATCCCGCCCGGCCGCAGTACCCGCGCGACCTCCTTCATCACATTGGCGGAGTCCGCGACGAACGGCACCGCCCCGAAGGCCGAGCAGACGATGTCGAACCGCTCGTCGCCGAACGGTAAGGACTCGGCACTGGCCTGGACCAGCGGAACCGTCGATCCGCCCGTGTTCATCGCGTCGACGCCGCGCTGCAACATGCCCATCGAGATGTCGAGGCCGACGGCGTGCGCACCCTGAGCTCCGAGCCAGCGGGCGCACGGTGCGCTGCCGCAGCCCACTTCGAGGACGTCCTTGCCCACGACGTCACCGAGCAGATGGACGTCGCCCTCGTGCAGTCCCTCCGGGCACCAGACGAACTCCCCGGATTCGGTCGTCACGCCGAGAAACGCGCCGTGGGTACGGTGGTAGTTGTCGGCGTCGGAATCCCACCAGAGACGACTCGCACGGTCGCTGGCGACCGAATCGATTCGGCCGCGGCCGGGAGTGGACGACGGTGTGGAAAGATCGGTCACACGCCGACTCTAACCGGGTTTGTGCTGGTACTGCGGCATCGCGTACCCTGTTCAACGCGAGTGTGTTCATGCTGCGCCCAGGTCGGGTTCTCTCGACGTCGGCGCATACGGATCCGTCAACGGATTCGCCGAAGATGCTCGTGTTGCACACGTTTCACCAAGTCCGACCGAACATCCATCAACCGATACCCAACCCGTCCGGAGCAACTCAACACATGCCCTCAACCACAACCTCACCGCAGGTAGCCGTCAACGATATCGGCTCCGCAGAGGATTTTCTCGCCGCCATCGACGCCACGATCAAGTACTTCAACGATGGTGACATCGTCGAGGGCACCATCGTCAAGGTCGATCGTGACGAGGTTCTACTCGACATCGGTTACAAGACCGAAGGCGTCATTCCTTCCCGCGAGCTCTCCATCAAGCACGACGTCGACCCCAACGAGGTCGTCTCCGTGGGAGATGAGATCGAAGCACTCGTCCTCACCAAGGAGGACAAGGAAGGCCGTCTGATCCTGTCCAAGAAGCGAGCTCAGTACGAGCGCGCTTGGGGCACGATCGAGGAGCTCAAGGAGAAGGACGAGGCCGTCAAGGGCACCGTCATCGAGGTCGTCAAGGGTGGACTCATCCTCGACATCGGTCTTCGTGGCTTCCTTCCCGCCTCGCTCGTCGAGATGCGTCGCGTCCGCGATCTCCAGCCGTACGTCGGCAAGGAGATCGAGGCCAAGATCATCGAGCTCGACAAGAACCGCAACAACGTGGTCCTGTCGCGCCGCGCATGGCTCGAGCAGACCCAGTCCGAGGTCCGCAGCGAGTTCCTGCACCAGCTTCAGAAGGGCCAGGTCCGCAAGGGCGTCGTGTCCTCCATCGTCAACTTCGGTGCCTTCGTGGACCTGGGTGGCGTCGACGGACTCGTGCACGTCTCCGAGCTGTCCTGGAAGCACATCGATCACCCGTCCGAGGTTGTCGAGGTCGGCACCGAGGTCACCGTCGAGGTTCTCGACGTCGACCTGGACCGCGAGCGTGTTTCCCTGTCGCTCAAGGCAACTCAGGAAGATCCGTGGCGCCAGTTCGCTCGCACCCACGCGATCGGCCAGATCGTGCCCGGCAAGGTCACCAAGCTGGTTCCCTTCGGTGCATTCGTGCGCGTCGAAGAGGGCATCGAGGGCCTCGTGCACATCTCCGAGCTGGCCGAGCGCCACGTGGAGGTTCCGGACCAGGTCGTGGGTGTCGGCGACGACGCACTCGTCAAGGTCATCGACATCGATCTCGAGCGTCGCCGGATTTCGTTGAGCCTCAAGCAGGCCAACGAGGATTACGCAGAAGAGTTCGATCCGTCCAAGTACGGCATGGCCGACTCGTACGACGAGGGTGGCAACTACATCTTCCCCGAGGGCTTCGACTCCGAGACCAACGAATGGCTCGAAGGTTACGAGAAGCAGCGTGAAGAGTGGGAAGGTCGCTACGCCGAGGCAGAGCGTCGCCACAAGATGCACACCGCTCAGATGGAGAAGACGGCCAAGGACGAAGCTGCCGAAGCCGCCAACACCAACTACTCCTCCGAGTCGGGTCAGGCCCCCGCCGATGCAGAAGGCGACGCTCCCGCAGCGTCGGCTCCGGCCTCGACCGGTGGATCGCTGGCCAGCGATGCGCAGCTCGCTGCACTTCGCGAGAAGCTGTCGGGCAACGCCTGATAGAAGTGGTCCACCCGTGAGGGTGTGACACCGAGCCCCGGTTCTCCACGTGAGAACCGGGGCTTTCTCGTTCGAATCAGGTGAGCAGAGAACGTGCGGACACGACAATGGACCCGGTTCGGATGAACCGGGCCCATGGTGGAGGGGGAGTGCGAACTACGCGGCGGTGGCTGGACTCCACTGGCCGACGCTCTCCGTGCGCTTGCGCATGGTGGCGAAGCTGTGGCGGGCGGGGGTCAGGAGGTTGGTGAACCAGTTACGCCGGTGGTCGGCCAACGCCGAGGCAACTTCCGGGATGAGAATGCAATGAACGCCTGCATCCATGCCAAGGCGGTGCCGACCCGGTTGGATCTGATTGCTTCGCATGGGTGTCCTTTTCAATAGCTGTGGGTCGGCACATCGAGGTCGCGCTCGTCGAAGATAACCGACCGGCCTCCGAAACCGGTGCATTTGAGGCTGGTGTGCTTCGGCGTGTTCGAGTGTCAGACTGGGTGCATGCTGAGACTGGGACTGACCGGTGGAATAGGTGCCGGAAAATCGACCGTTGCCAAGGTGCTGACCGAACTCGGGGGAGTGCTCGTCGACTCCGATGTACTTGCCCGTGAAGTCGTGGAGCTGGGAACACCTGGGCTGCAACGCCTGACGGATACCTTCGGAGCCGACATACTCGCACCCGATGGCTCGCTCGACCGTCCGGCCTTGGCGGCCAAAGCATTCGGCGACGAGGAATCCCGCAAGAAACTCAACGCGATCGTTCATCCGTTGGTCGGTGAACGCACCGCCGAGATCATCGACGGAGCAGCATCGGATGCCGTAGTGGTGCAAGACATTCCGCTCCTCGTCGAGGGATCGATGGGCCCGTTCTTCCACCTCGTGGTCATCGTGTGGGTCGACGCCGAGGAGCGGGTGCGTCGTCTCACGGGACAGCGAGGTATGCCCGAGGCCGACGCTCGCGCGCGTATCGCAGCGCAGGCAACCGATGATGCGCGCCGAGCCGCGGCAGACGTGTGGATCGACAACACCGGTGAGCCGGGCAGCGTCGACGACGTCGTCCGGGCCCTGTGGAACGACCGTCTGATTCCCTTCGAGCGCAACATCAGGGAGGGAGTCATCGCGCGTGTTCATCCGGAACAGGTGACGGCCGACCCTACGTGGGAGTTGCAGGCCCGACGCATCATCTCGCGCCTGGCCCTGGCCTGCGCGGACAAAGCGGTCCGAATCGATCACATCGGATCCACCGCAGTGCCCGGCCTCGACGCCAAGGATGTCATCGACATTCAGATCACCGTGCGAGGCCTCGACGACGCTGATTCCGTCGCCGAGCAGCTGCGTGTGGCGGGGTTCCCCCGACGAGAGGCGAGCAACTTCGACCATCCGAAGCCCGCGTACGGAATCGGCGGCGAAGCGGATCCGGCCGTGTGGGCCAAGCGTTTTCACGGCAGCGCGGACCCCGGCCGGCCGGCGAACGTGCACATCCGGGTGGACGGCTGGCCGAATCAGACATTCGCACTACTGTTCCGTGACTGGCTGCGGGCGGACGACAGCATCACGACCGAGTACGCCGGAATCAAGCGACGCGCCTCCGAGGCCGCTGCCGGAATCACCGACTTCCGATCGGCGATCGAGGCCTACGAGAACGCGAAGGCCCCATGGTTCGATGTGGCATACCGTCGGGCATGGCAGTGGGCGGAGCAGTCGAACTGGACCGCGTGAATCGGGGTCGACCGACTCAGGACGGCTTGCCGTTCCACTCGGTGGGCATTCCGACGGATGCGAGCCACGCGTTCAGGTCGTAGTCGTGCCGCGTCAGTCCTTCGATGGCCGTGATAGATCTGGCCAGCGCGAGCTCGGCCGTCGGGGTGTCGAGGTGTTGCGCCACCCGAGCGTCGAACAGTTCGTCGACGTCCAACAGGTCGTAATCACGGCCGGTGCGGACACTGAGGTCGAGATAGTGGTCGACGGACGTCCACTCGGTGGTGCCGGCGGTGTACTCGCCGATGTCGACGTAGTAGTCCTGGTCCCTCGCGTGAGCCGGCAGGTAATGGAACACCGAGGCGCGGAGCCCGAGAGCGGGCAGTAGCCAGGACTCGAGGTAGTCGAAGTGGGCATGGTCCGAGGGTCGGGCCATGTACAACCCCCACGGCTCGACGCGGTATTCGTCGACGACACGGACGAACCCCTTGGGATCCACGTTCGTCTTGGCGACGAGGTCGAACGTCTCGTGCTTGGGGGCATGAACGACGGCGTGCGCACCGGCTGACGTGTGAGCGACCATGCCTGTAGAAGCTACCGGGAACGACGTCCTGGGTCTGCCCGACGGAACTTGTCGGTGGTCGCGTCTACGCTTGTGTAATGGCGTTTGCATCCGAACATCCCGTTGTCGCGCACTCCGAACACCGTCCGGTGGGTGCCATCGAGCGCACCGGACCGGCGTTCGAGGTCGTCAGCGAACACGTGCCGGCCGGCGATCAGCCGACCGCCATCGCCGAGCTCGAACGGCGGATCAAGGCGGACGAGAAGGACGTCGTTCTTCTCGGTGCCACGGGTACCGGTAAATCGGCCACCACGGCCTGGCTCATCGAGAAGCTGCAGCGCCCCACTCTGGTGATGGCACCGAACAAGACTCTGGCTGCGCAGTTGGCGAACGAGCTGCGAGACATGTTGCCCAACAACGCAGTCGAGTACTTCGTCTCCTACTACGACTACTACCAGCCCGAGGCGTACATCGCGCAGACCGATACCTACATCGAGAAGGACTCGTCCATCAACGACGACGTCGAGCGGCTGCGGCACTCGGCGACGGCATCTCTGCTCTCGCGCCGCGACGTGGTCGTGGTGGCGTCGGTGTCGTGCATCTACGGTCTCGGTACCCCGCAGTCGTACGTCGATCGGTCGATCGAGCTGGAGGTCAACGTCGAAGTACAGCGTGACGCGCTGCTGAGGCTGCTGGTGGACGTGCAGTACACCCGCAACGACATGGCCTTCACCCGCGGATCGTTCCGGGTTCGCGGTGACACCGTCGAGATCATTCCGTCCTACGAGGAACTGGCGATTCGCATCGAGTTCTTCGGCGACGAGATCGAGGCGCTGTACTACCTCCATCCGCTCACCGGCGACATCGTTCGGCAGGTGGATTCGGTGCGCATCTTCCCGGCCACCCACTACGTTGCCGGTCCGGAGCGGATGGAGCGAGCCGTCAAGGACATCGAAGCCGAACTCGAAGGTCGGCTCGCCGAGCTGGAGGGCAAAGGAAAGCTGCTCGAGGCGCAGCGGCTTCGGATGCGGACGCAATACGACCTGGAGATGATCAAGCAGGTCGGGTTCTGCTCGGGCATCGAGAACTACTCGCGGCACATCGACGGCCGTGGGGCGGGCACTGCGCCCGCAACGCTGATCGATTACTTTCCCGAGGACTTTCTGCTCGTCATCGACGAGTCTCACGTGACGGTGCCGCAGATCGGGGCGATGTACGAGGGCGACATGTCGCGCAAGCGCAACCTCGTCGACTTCGGGTTCCGCCTGCCGTCCGCGACCGACAACCGACCGTTGACGTGGGAGGAGTTCACTCAGCGGATCGGTCAGACGGTCTACCTCTCGGCAACTCCGGGGAAGTACGAGCTGGGGCAGACCGGGGGAGAGTTCGTCGAACAGGTGATTCGTCCGACCGGACTCGTCGATCCCCAGGTCGTCATCAAACCGACCAAGGGCCAGATCGACGACCTGGTCCACCAGATCCGGGAACGCGCGGAGAAGGACGAGCGTGTGCTGGTGACCACGCTGACCAAGAAGATGTCGGAGGATCTGACCGACTACCTGCTCGAACTGGGCATTCGTGTCCGCTACCTGCACTCCGACATCGACACGCTGCGCCGCGTCGAACTGCTCCGGCAACTCCGGCTGGGGGAGTACGACGTACTGGTGGGCATCAACCTGCTCCGTGAGGGTCTCGACCTGCCCGAAGTCTCGTTGGTGGCGATTCTCGACGCCGACAAGGAAGGCTTCCTCCGCAGCGGTACCAGCCTCATCCAGACCATCGGACGTGCCGCCCGAAACGTCTCCGGTGAAGTCCACATGTACGCGGACAAGATGACCGACTCCATGACCTACGCGATCGAGGAAACCGAACGTCGGCGCGAGAAGCAGATCGCGTACAACAAGGAAAGAGGCGTCGATCCTCAGCCGCTGCGCAAGAAGATCGCCGACATCCTCGACCAGGTGTACCAGGAAGCCGAGGACACCGAGTCGGTCGTGGAGGTCGGTGGGTCCGGTCGCAACGCCAGCCGGGGTCGACGCGCGCAGGGCGAGGCGGGCCGGTCGGTCAGCACCGGGGTGTACGAGGGCCAGGACGTGTCGTCGATGCCGCGCGCCGAACTGGCCGATCTGATCAAGAACATGACCGATCAGATGATGAACGCCGCACGCGAGCTCAAGTTCGAGCTCGCCGGCCGACTGCGCGACGAGATCCAGGACCTGAAGAAGGAACTGCGCGGGATGGATGCGGCCGGCCTCAAATAGGTTCGGATACGGTTCAGCGATGGACGCAACCACCGCAGGCCGCACCTCTCGCGCGCTCGAACTGATCCACTCGATGACCTATTTCCTTCCGGAGACGCAGGACGCACTCGTCGCCACCGGGTTGCCGCCGCGGGCCTGCTACTTCGCGGGCCGGGCAGCGCCTCTGGGCCGGGTCGGTGCAGGTGTCGTCACCGCGACGTTCTACAACTTCAACCGAGAGCTGGTGGCGCCGCTCATCCCGGCCGCCTGGGACATCGCATCACCCGACGAGATCATGGCCATCCGGTACGCCACTCTCGATGCCGCCTTCGGTCGATTGCTCGGCCCGGAGGTTCTCACGTCAACGGACATGGCCGAGGCCGCCGACCTGGCATCGATCGCGGCCCGTGGAATTCCCGGTGACGACGGTCGACCCCTGTACGCCGCGTACGCCGAGCTCGACTGGCCGACGGCTCCGCACCTGGTGCTGTGGCACGCCCTGACTCTGATCCGCGAATACCGCGGTGACGGCCACATCGCGGCGCTGCAGACGGCGGGCCTGAGCGGTCTCGAAGCGCTCATCACCCATACCGCCACCGGCTACGGCTTCGAGAAGGAGTTCGCGCGCAAGCGTCGCGGATGGTCGACCGAGCAGTGGGACGGGGCGGTCGCGTCTCTGGCCGACCGAGAGTTGCTCTCGTCCGACGGTGCGCTGACCCAGGACGGGAAGGATCTCCGTACGTTGGTCGAGGACATCACCAACGACCTCGCAGTTGCACCGTGGGCCGCCCTCGGCGAGGACGGTGCCGCTCGGCTGGTTTCGCTCGCGACGCCGTGGCGCGAGACGATCGTCGGTGCGGGCGTCATTCCCGAGGGTGTCTTCGGGCCCGCAATCAAGAAGAAGTAGGCCGCCTCAGCTGGTGATGTCCTTGGTGCCGAAACGTCGCCACGCGATCAACCCGAACACGGCTGCGTACGTGATGGCCGAGAACGAGCCGACCACCATGTCGTTCCAGTCGATGCTCGTGCCGAAAGCGTCGATCCAGGAATTGGCGTAGTGCCCGGGCAGGTAGTTGCGGAGTGATCCCAGTGCCGTGATCTGATCGAGAATCTGCATCAGAATCGACGTCATCACGGCGCCGCCGACGGCCCCGAGAGGGGCGTCGGTGAGCACCGACAGCAGCATCGCGAGGCCCGCGACCCACAGCAGGTTGATCCCGATGTAGGCGACCGCGATCAGCAGCCGTACCAGCGAGGTGCCGTAGGGCAGTCCTTCACCCAGCGGGGTGATCAGCGACTCCGCGCCGTACATCACGGTGCCGATCAACAGTGACACCCCGACGAGCACCAGGATCGCAACACTGGACAGCGTCGCCGACACCAGCGCCTTCTGCGTCAGCAGACGACTCCTGGGCACGGGAATGGCCAGCAGGTACCGCAGGCTCGACCACGAGGCTTCGCTTGCCACCGAGTCGCCGAAGAATAGGGCCACCACCACGATCAGCAGAAAGCCCACCGACATGAACAGAGCGAAGACCGTGAAGTTCATGCCACCGCGGGTGCCGAGCTCGATGAGCCCATCGGCATCCGAGTCCGCACTCGAGCTGCCGACGGTGAAGGCGATGGCCAGGATCACCGGAAGCAGGGCGAGGAAGCCGATGGCCAGCTGAGTGCGGCGACGTCCCAGTTGCCTGCGCAACTCGGTACGGAACGGCAAGGTGCTACTGCCGGTGTACCCGGCAGCGCGCCCGTCTGCGTGTGTGGTGCTCATGAGCGATCCTTGCTGGTGTCGGACCCGGGGGTGTCTCGGTGGACGAGGTCGAGGAACACGTCTTCGAGACGCGTCGACTGCGAGAATCCGCGTACCGAGATCCCCGCGGTGACGAGCTCCCTGATCACGACGGCGGCATCCGCATCGGTCAGGTCGACGGTCACCGTGCCGTCGTCGACGATCACCGCGCCGTCGTGGCCGGAGGCACCCAGCACCGACTGCGCGCGGGTGGCGTCGTCGACCCTGATCTCCGTTTGTCCTCCTGCCGCGGTCAGTTCGCGGACAGTGCCCGAACTGATCACCGATCCGCGATTCATGACGACCACGTGGGTGCAGGTCTGCTCCACCTCGGCGAGGAGATGGCTCGACACCAACACGGTTCGTCCGGTTTTCGCGTAGTTGATCAGCACGTCGCGCATCGTCCTGATCTGCGGTGGGTCGAGTCCGTTGGTCGGCTCGTCCAGGACCATCAGATCCGGCAGCCCCAGCATGGCCTGCGCGATCGCGAGCCGCTGCCGCATGCCTTGGCTGTACGACTTGACCTTGCGTTCGATCGCCGTGCCGAGGTCGGCGATCTCCAGGGCTTCCTCGAGATGAGCGTCCTCGATCGGGCGACCGGTCGCTTCCCAGTACAGCCGCAAATTCTGTGTTCCGGTCAGGTGCGGCAGGAAGCCGGATCCCTCGACGAAGGAGCCCAACCTGGACAGCACCGGGGCCCCAGGCGTCACCTTGTGGCCGAAGACCCTGATGTCGCCGCCGGTGGGAGTGATCAGGCCCATCAACATGCGCAGGGTGGTGGTCTTTCCTGCACCGTTGGGCCCGAGGAGACCGAGAACCTGGCCCTGCTTCACCTCGAAGCTGACGCCGTCGACCGCGCGGAAGCCGTTGGAGTACGTCTTGGCCAGATCGGTGATCACCAGGGGAGTGTCGATCAGACTCTCGTCCACTTCGGCGACCGCGCGGCGTCTGGTCCGCACGACTCCGGCCACGATCGCACCGGCGACCGCGAGCAGCACGACCCCGATGCCGATCAGCGGTGGCACCGGAACGGTGCTGTTGGAGCTCTCTTCTGCGGGGACGGTGGGCAACGCGATGGTGTTGTCGGTCATGGCCACGCTGAACTGGGCCGGTTCGAGCGGTACGGCGTAAGCCTGATCCGTGGTGGAGATGCTCAGTTCGAGGCGATGACCCTGCTGGACGGTGTAGCTGATGCCAGGCAGCGCAACGGTGACGTCGACGGGGTCGATGCCCTCGGTGGTCGGCAGGCGGATCGCCGAGACCGCACCACCCGGAAGTGTTCTCGTGCCGTTCGGCGCGACGTCGTAGAGCTTCGCGAACAGAACGGCTTGATCGGGTGCGGCCAGAGACGCCACGCGCAGGTTCACTCGCGGGGCACCGGTGATCGTCACGGACGTATCGACGGGATCGCTGGTGAACGTTGCCGATTGGCCTGGCAGGTCCGCGGTCAGGGCTGCTCCGGCCCCGGTCGATCCGAGAGTCGAGAGCACCGAGCCCAAACCGGGTACCGACGAGATCGCCGACGGGGACGCTCCGGGCGGACGAATGATCGACTGGTTCTCCGCAGCGGGAGTGAACGTCACCGATCGGGTCCGGGTGGGTTCGGAGTCGTCGGTCAGCCCCGGGTAGTCGGGAGCTGTCATGCGGCGGTTGCGGTCGCCGCCGCGCTCGTCGGCTGCCCGCTGAGTGGAGTAGACGAACGGCTCGGTGCCGGTACCGGCATCGGTGTCGATGTCACGCAACGTCGTGTCGAAGAAGTCGGCGATGGCCTGATCGCTCGTGCTGTCCGTTCCGCCGGCGTCGTGGCCGCCGTCGAACCATCGCACGGTGACGTTCCCACCGGCCGCCGCGATCTGACGCGCCGTCGCATCGGCCTGATCCAGACCGAACAGCGTGTCCTGGGTGCCCTGCACCAACAGGGTCGGTGCCATGATGTTCGACGCCACCGCGATCGGCGAGTGGGCCGTGAGCAGATCGAGGAGTTCTTGGCTGGGAATCCCGGTCACCGCGGATTGGGTGTAGGCGTCGCAGAATTCGGGTGCGAACCGTCCGCAGGCCGAGGTGCCCTCGGCGGTACCGGAATCGGTCCCGTCGTCGCCGCTGCCGTCGGGCGCTGCACTGGCTGCGCCCACTCCGAAGAACACTCCGGCCCAGCCGCGCTTGAGGACACCGGGTCCGCCGTATTCGGCAGCTGCGGGAGTGACGATGTCGCCGAGAGCTTCTCGGCCCTCGGCGGAGGTGACGCCGTAGTTGGGGAACAGGGCCTGACCCAGGTCGTTCCAGGTGATCGCTGCGGCTATCGAATCGATCCGTGGGTCGGTGCCGCCTGCGCTCAGTGCCAGTGCGCCGCCGTACGATCCGCCGGCGACACCGACGTGCGGGTCACCGGGAGCGTCGAGTTCCACCTCCGGTTGTTCGGCGAGCCAGTCGATGAGTCCACGGGCATCGGCGACCTCACGATCGGGGTCGTTGAGCGAGATCGAACCCGTGCTGTCGCCGAACCCGCGTGCGCTGTAGGCGAGCACGGTGTAACCGCGCGCCGCGAGGTCACGTGCCTCACCGTCGACCGAGTCCTTGCTGCCGCCGAAGCCGTGGGCGAGCAGCACCGTCGGCGCGGGGGTGACGGCGGGGGCGTAGAGCCGTGCGTCGATGTCGACGGTGCCCGTCGACCCGGGGCTGTCCGGTAGCGTGATGCGCGCATCACGCGTGGATGTGTCGGCGCTCGAATCCTGGGGGAGGACTACGAATGCGAGAGCGGCTACCGCCAGAACTGCAATCACTGCGGCACCGACGGTCATGGCCCGTCTCGACAGTGGCGGGCGGGGAATCGGCATGCAAACCAATGTATGTGAGTGGCGCGGATCGTGTTGTTCCCCAAGTTCACGTGCCGATCGGCCGCTTGCGGCTAATGTCAGCGAATCAGTCCCCGGACCACGTCTTTCGGTCCTGTGACTTGCACCAATCGAGTTGGACCAGAAGTGTCACATCTGTGTGTGACCGACAAATGGAGGAATGAATGAGCGCCTACCGCACCGTCGTCGTCGGGACCGATGGCTCCGAATCGTCACTGCGGGCAGTGGAGAAGGCCGCGGCTCTGGCAGGAGACGCCGATGCCACCCTGGTGATCGCCTGCGCGTACTACCCGGCCGATCCGAAGGACACGTCCGCTGCCGCCGACGCATTGCGCGAAGACGCCTACCAGATCACCGGATCGGCACCGACGCGTGAGATTCTGCGCACCGCGCGCGAGCACGCCACCAAGGCCGGTGCGAAGAACATCGAGGAGAAGGCGATCGTCGGTGCTCCCGTCGAGTCGCTGCTGGCACTCGTGGACGAGGTCAAGGGCGACCTCCTCGTCGTGGGTAACCGCGGCCTGAACTCGTTGACGGGCCGCCTGCTGGGATCGGTCCCGTCGGACGCCGCTCGCAAGTCCACCTGCGACGTTCTGATCGTGCACACCGTCCGCTGATTTCACCCCCGCTCGAGCAACGGCCCGCTCCGTCGAATCGACGGAGCGGGCCGTTGCTGTGTGCGGTTCTCTAGGCTTCCGGCTCGAACGGTTGCAGCGCCGAGAGTTCACCCGGTAATGCGTCGACGTGCACCACGCCGAGTCGCTGCGTGGCTCGGGTGAGCGCCACGTACAGATCGTTCATACCTTTGACCGAATCGGCCACGATGGCACCGGGTTCGACGATCAGGACCGAGTCGAACTCGAGTCCCTTGGCCTCCTTGACCGTCGATACGGTGACCAGCTCCGATGCCAGATGGCGGAATCGGTCGACGTGGCCTGCGGGAACCAGCACGGCGCTCAGGCCCGGGCGCGGGTGATCGGCCACTCGCTTCTCCACCGCGGTGACCAGATCAGCATCTGCCACTCGCTGTGCCCACGGTCGCGCTCCGGTGCTGCGAATGGACCGGGGCTCGGACTGCTCGGGATCGATGGCAGCCAACACGTCGTGCGCCACGGCCATGATCTCGGAGGGTGTTCGGTAGTTCACCGTCAGTTCGGTTCGCTTCCAGCGCTTGGCCACATACGGTTCGAGAACCGAACCCCACGACGAGGTCCCGGCGGGGTCACCGGTCTGCGCAGTATCGCCCACCAGTGTCATCCACCGATTCGGTATGCGCCGCATCACCATTCGCCACGCCATCGCAGAGAGTTCCTGCGCCTCGTCGACGATCACGTGCCCGTAGGTCCACGTTCGGTCACCGGCGGCCCGTTCGGCCGTTGTGAGTCGTTGACCCGAATTCTGGCGTCGCGCAAGCTGATCGGCATCGATGAGGTCGTAGGCCATCAGGATCTCCGGATCGAGTTCGTCCTCGAGGTCCTGAGGTGCCGAACCGGTCAGGATGTCCAGTGCACCCTGGGCATCGGCGATCTGACCGCGCCATTGACGTTGTGCCTGTTCACGTTCGGCCGCGTCGTCGACGCCGAGCAGCTCGGCGAGTTCGTCGAGCAGGGGAGCGTCGGCCGACGAGAAGCCGTGGCCCCGACGAACGAGCGCCGCACGCTCCACCTCGTCCAGTGCAGGCGCGGCCGAGGCGATCTTCTCGGGTGATGCGAAGAGGTCGCGGAGAACCTGCTGGGGAGACAGGTCCGGCCACAGTTCGTCCACGGCCGCCATGACGTCCCGGTCCTCGCGCATCTCGTCGCGCATGTCCGCGATGTCGTCGGCGCTGAGCAGGCTGGACCCGTCGACGAGGTTCTGCCCGAGTTTCGCGGCCAATTGGTTGGCCAGCTGGTCGATGACCGAGGACACGAACAGTGGCCGAGCCAGGTTGTGTGGTCGCCGCGACGAGCGGGCGCGACCGCGAGCCCTGGTGACGATCTTGCGATCGAGTGTGATGTCGTAGGTGTCGAACTTCAGTCGACGGGGCTGCGCGGGGACTTCCTGACGGTCGCGTACCGCTTGGGTCAGCACCTCCACCATCGACAGTCTGCCCTTGACCTCGGTCGCCACGGCCGAGTCCTCGCGTTGTGCGCGGACTCCCGGGTAGAGATCGCCGATCGTCGACAGCAGTACTCCCGTCTCGCCGAGTGACGGCAGCACCTGACCGATGTAGTCGAGGAACGTGGCGTTGGGTCCGATGATCAGCACGCCGCTCTTACCGAGCTGCTGGCGGTAGGTGTAGAGCAGGTAGGCGGCGCGGTGCAGTGCGACGGCTGTCTTGCCGGTGCCCGGTCCGCCCTGAACCACCAACACACTGCGATGCTGCGATCGGATGATCGCGTCCTGCTCGCTCTGGATCGTCTCGACGATGTCGTTCATCTGACCGGTACGGGCGGCATCGAGCGCCGAGAGCAGCGCGCCTTCGCTCGCGACGCCGCCTGCCACGGCTGCGTCGCTCGACGATCGGGCGGAATTCAGGTCGAGGAATTCGTCGGCGATCGACGTCACTCGCCGACCGCGGGTCCGAATATGTCTGCGCCGCAACACGTTCTCGGGTGCGGCGGGTGTCGCCAGGTAGAACGGCCGGGCCATCGGTGCTCGCCAGTCCAACAGCAGCGTCTCGTAGTCGTTCTTGTCGTCGAGAATTCCGACTCGGCCGATGTAGCGCTCTGGCCGGTCGTCGACCTTGGGGTCGAGGGACTCGGGATCGAGGTCGATGCGTCCGAAGCAGAGTCCGTTCTCGGCGGCGTCGTACTTGGCGATGTCCTCGGTGTACATCTGGTTGAACGATTCGCGTTCACTACGGGCCTGCGGAGTGCCGCCGGTCTCCAACAGCACTGCACGCAGTCGGTTCGCGGCGTACTCACGTAAGGCGTCGAGCTGCGTGTACAGCCGCGTCAGATGCGCCTGCTCGAAGTCTTCTTCGAGCGGCACGGCGGAGTCGCTCGATGTGTGGCCGTCGTCCGGCAAAGGGTCTCCTCGGGAGTTCGGCCGAGGCGTAGATATCGCCTCGAAATCAGCCAGAGCAGTCTACGCCGCACAACGGCCCTGCCGCAGAACCGCTGGTTCCGGGGCAGGGCCGTATGTGCGAACGTCGCTGAGTTGCTATCGGCGCGACACTACTTCGCGTACTGCTGCAGCTTCTTGTCCAAGTTCTTCTGAGCCTTGGCAACTCGCTTCTCGAGCTTGGCGCGAGCCTGCTCGGTCACTTTCTCGAGTTCCTTGCTCTGCTTCTCGGCGCGCTTGCGAGCGCGCTTGCTCAGCGTCTCGACGCGGTCGGACGCCAGATCGGCCCACGTGACCCCGCGCTTCTGCGCTTCGTCGGCGAGGACGGAACCCTTCTCGGCAGCCAGATCGGCGAACTTGGACGCGCGCTTCTGCGCGACATCGGCCAATTCACTGCGGCGATCTGCGGCAACGTCGACGAGCTTGGATCCGCGCTTCTGCGCGAGCTCTGCGAGGTCGGTTCCGCGATGCGCTGCCTTGTCGGCGAGCTTGGATCCGCGCTTCTGTGCCTCGTCGGCCAAGTCGCTGCCGCGGTCGGCAGCGAGCTCGGCGAGCTTTGAGCCGCGCTTCTGTGCTTCCTCGGCCAAGTCGCTGCCGCG
Organism: Rhodococcus sp. NPDC006774; assembly: GCF_040636045.1. Classification (NCBI taxonomy): domain Bacteria; kingdom Bacillati; phylum Actinomycetota; class Actinomycetes; order Mycobacteriales; family Nocardiaceae; genus Rhodococcus; species Rhodococcus sp. NPDC006774. The sequence continues at coordinate 384,456 of NZ_JBEYIW010000003.1, forward strand.
GTCGGCGGCGAGCTCGGCGAGCTTTGAGCCGCGCTTCTGTGCTTCCTCGGCGAGCACGGAGCCCTTGTCGGCGGCCACGTGAGCCCAGCGGCTCAGTGCCGGCTGAGCGACCTCGGCCAGCTCCGAGCCCTTGTCGGTAGCGATGTCGGCGAGCTTGGCCAACTTGGGCTGGGCGGCGTCGGCGAACTTGGCCAGCTTCGGCTGTGCAGCCTCGGCGAGATCGGCGCTGCGGCTCGCGGCGACGGCTGCGATTTCCTTGACGCGCTCACCGGTCTCGTGGGTGGAGTGCCCCGGCAGTGCCGAGACGACGGTCTCCTGCGCGCGGCGTGCTGCCCGCTTGCTACGCCACGCGACGGACGGCTTGCCCTCGGTGTCGACTGCTGCGATGAGCAGTCCGCCGAGCAGGCTCAGGTTCTTGAAGAAGTGAATACGCTGCGCAGCCTTGGTCTCCGGGTCGGTCTCGTTCCAGAAGGCGTGTCCGGCCAGCGTCGTCGGTACGAGGCTTCCGGCGAGAGCGAGCGAGGCGATGCGCGGTGCCTTGCCGGTGGCCAGCAGGATGCCGCCCGCGACCTGGATTCCGCCGTTGATACGGACCAGCGTCTCCGGGTCGCTCGGCACGTTCGCGGTGACCTCGTTGGGGAGGACGTCCTTGCCCTGCTCGATCAGCGGGGTGGCGGCCTGCGCCTTGCCGGCGGGATTACGGAGTGCGTCGACGCCCCCTGCGATGAAGATCGTAGACATCAGCGGACGGGCGATACGGCGGACCAGCATTGACAGCCTCCTGCATAGTTTCTCGTGTCATCGGCGGTGGAACCAGAACGGCACGGCGGTACGAAAACCTACCGCTGCGCGTCCTTTTGTCACACTATTCATACCCCGTGGTTCTCGGTCTCAAGCACGCCGATCGTCACCAACCCCGTGCGCGCCATTCGTCCAGGTGAGGACGCTCGGCACCGAGCGTCGTGTCCTTCCCGTGGCCGGGGTAGACGACGGTCTCGTCGTCGAAGCGGTCGAACAGTTTGGCCGTCACATCGTCGAGCAGGTGGGTGAAATCCTCGGGGCTGCCCGTCTTGCCGACGCCACCGGGAAAGAGCGAATCTCCGGTGAAGAGGTGAGTGCGCGCGCCGTCGGCATCGGTGAGTGCGAGTGCGATGGAGCCGGGGGTGTGTCCGGTCAGGTGCACCACCTCGAACGTGAGCTCACCCACCGACACGGTGTCCCGATCGGCCAGCTGGCGGTTCGGAGCCACCGGTAGAGGTTCGGCGTCGAGTTCGTGGGCTGCGGTCGGAGAATCCGTTCCGCCCGCGATGTCCGCCAGCGCCTGCCAGTGATCGGCGTGCTGGTGGGTGGTCACGATGAGTGAGAGTGTCGGCGCGTTCTCGTCGATGAGCAACGAGATTCGGTCGGCCTCGTTGGCGGCGTCGATCAGAAGCGAGTGACCTGTCGCGGAACAGACGACAAGGTAGGTGTTGTTGTCCATGGGGCCGACCGACATCTTCGTGATCGTCGCTCCGGGAATCGTTCGCCGCTGCGGCTGCGAACCCTGAGAGACGACGCCGGTGTAATTGTCATCGATGACCATGAGGTGCTCGTCCATTTCGAGGACGCTACCGTCGTCGACGGCACGAGGGGCGGCGGGGTCGCGCACATGGAAAAGTGTGTCGGTGCCTGGATCTACCATTGCTACTGCGTGAGGTTCGTCCCTCACCACAACAGGTTTTCGACGTGGGGTCCACGGTTACACGAGATGTGACCGATGCGTCGGCATCACACGTCATCACGCGACTCGACAGTCGTGCAGTGCTGCGTCCTGCAGCAACTCGGCTGGACGTGCTCGTTCGGAAAGAAGGGAACACAGTGGCGGATCGCCTGATAGTGCGAGGTGCACGAGAGCACAATCTGCGGGGAGTCGACATCGACCTGCCCCGCGATGCGCTGATCGTGTTCACGGGTCTGTCCGGCTCGGGCAAGTCGTCCCTCGCCTTCGACACGATCTTCGCCGAAGGTCAGCGCCGCTACGTGGAGTCGCTGTCCGCGTACGCGCGGCAGTTCCTCGGCCAGATGGACAAGCCGGACGTCGATTTCATCGAGGGCCTCTCGCCTGCGGTCTCCATCGATCAGAAGTCGACCAACCGCAACCCGCGATCGACGGTGGGCACCATCACCGAGGTCTACGACTACCTGCGTCTGCTGTACGCGCGTGCAGGCACGGCCCACTGTCCGGTGTGCAACGAACAGATCGCGAAGCAGACTCCGCAGCAGATCGTCGATCAGGTGCTGGACATGGAGGAGGGCCTCAAGTTCCAGGTTCTCGCACCGGTGGTGCGCACCCGCAAGGGCGAATTCGTCGACCTGTTCGACTCGCTGAACACCCAGGGCTACTCACGTGTTCGCGTCGACGGCGTCGTACATCAGCTCACGAGCCCACCGGTGCTCAAGAAGCAGGAGAAGCACGACATCGAGGTCGTCGTCGACCGCCTGACCGTCAAGTCGAGTTCGAAGCAGCGTCTGACCGACTCGGTGGAAACCGCCCTTCGCCTGGCCGACGGCATCGTGGTGCTCGATTTCGTCGACCGTGACGAGAATGCATCGGACCGCGAACGCCGGTTCTCCGAGAAGCTCGCCTGCCCCAACGGTCACCCGTTGTCCATCGACGATCTCGAACCGCGGTCGTTCTCCTTCAACTCGCCGTACGGTGCGTGCCCGGATTGCGTCGGACTCGGCGTCCGCAAGGAGGTCGACCCGGAGCTGGTCGTTCCCGACGGTGATCTCAGCCTCGCGGACGGTGCCATCGCACCGTGGTCGATGGGCCAGACGTCGGAGTACTTCGGCCGCCTGCTGTCCGGTCTCGCCGACGCCATGGGGTTCGACCTGAACGCGCCGTGGAACAAGTTGCCCGCCAAGGTCAAGCGTGCGGTCCTCGAAGGCAGCGATCACCAGGTGCACGTGAAGTACAAGAACCGCTACGGCCGCACGCGGTCGTACTACGCCGAGTTCGAGGGTGTGATGCCGTTCCTGCACCGCCGGTTGGAGCAGACCGAGTCCGAGCAGATGAAGGAACGCTACGACGGCTACATGCGCGACGTGCCGTGTCCCACCTGCAACGGTGCCAGGCTGCGGCCCGAGATCCTGTCGGTGACGATCGCGGCAGGCGACTTCGGGCCGAAGTCGATCGCCGAGGTCTGCGAGTTGTCGATCGCCGACACCGCAAATTTCCTGAACAGCCTCACTCTCGGTCGCCGCGAGGAAGCTATTGCAGGTCAGGTCCTCAAGGAGGTGCAGGCTCGCCTCGGCTTCCTGCTGGACGTCGGCCTGGAATACCTGTCACTGGCCAGGACCGCCGGCTCGCTGTCGGGCGGCGAGGCCCAGCGCATCCGACTCGCCACCCAGATCGGATCGGGACTCGTCGGCGTTCTCTACGTGCTCGACGAGCCGTCGATCGGACTGCATCAGCGCGACAACCGTCGGCTCATCGACACGTTGACGCGGTTGCGCGATCTCGGAAACACGCTGATCGTCGTCGAGCACGACGAGGACACCATCCGCACCTCGGATTGGATCGTCGACATCGGTCCGTTGGCGGGTGAGCACGGCGGGCGCGTCGTGCACAGCGGTTCGTACGAGGACCTGCTGACCAACGAGGAATCACTGACCGGCGCCTATCTGTCCGGGCGGATGGAGATCCCGCTGCCCGACACCCGTCGTGTCGTGGACAAGAAGCGTCAGGTCACCGTGGTCGGTGCCCGCGAGCACAATCTCCGTGGCATCGACGTCAGCTTCCCGCTCGGCGTGCTGACCTCGGTCACCGGGGTGTCGGGTTCGGGCAAGTCCACACTCGTCAACGACATCCTCGCGACGGTGATGGCCAACAAGCTCAACGGTGCCCGTCAGGTTCCCGGTCGGCACACGCGCATCAACGGACTCGACCAGCTCGACAAGCTCGTGCGGGTGGATCAGTCGCCGATCGGACGAACGCCGCGCTCGAACGCGGCCACGTATACCGGTGTGTTCGACAAGATCCGCACGCTGTTCGCGGCGACCACCGAGGCCAAGGTGCGCGGCTATCAGCCCGGTCGATTCTCGTTCAACGTCAAGGGCGGCCGGTGCGAGGCATGCTCGGGAGACGGCACGCTCAAGATCGAGATGAACTTCCTGCCCGACGTCTACGTTCCGTGCGAGGTCTGTGAGGGTGCGCGGTACAACCGCGAGACACTCGAAGTCCATTACAAGGGCAAGACCATCGCCGAGGTCCTGGATATGCCGATCGAGGAGGCTGCCGACTTCTTCGAGGCGATCACGTCGATCCACCGCTACCTCAAGACGCTCGTCGAGGTCGGTCTCGGGTACGTCCGACTCGGACAACCGGCAACGACGTTGTCCGGCGGCGAGGCGCAACGCGTCAAGCTGGCAGCGGAACTGCAGAAGCGGTCAACCGGCCGCACGGTCTACATTCTCGACGAACCGACCACCGGCTTGCACTTCGAGGACATTCGCAAGCTGCTCGGCGTCGTGAACGGCTTGGTGGACAAGGGCAACACGGTGATCGTGATCGAGCACAATCTCGACGTCATCAAGGTCTCGGACTGGGTCATCGACATGGGCCCCGAAGGTGGTTCCGGCGGCGGAACGGTTGTGGCGCAAGGTGATCCGGAGGCGGTGGCGGCGGTCTCGGAGAGCTACACCGGCAAGTTCCTGCAGGAGGCGCTCACCCGTGAGTCGGTCGTCGCTCCGCCGGTGAAGGCCGCTCCGAAGAAGCGCAGGCCCCGCAAGGTCGCCGCCGTCCGATGAGCGCAGCGGCCTGCTGGAGGCAGTAGTCCGATTCACACCGCGTGAACGACGAAGCCGCATCCGGTACTCACCGGATGCGGCTTCGTCGGGCTGTATGGACTCGGCTGGTGTTCTGCTCAGTGAACCGGACCCGTGTACTTCTCGCCGGGGCCCTTTCCTGGCTCGTCCGGGTGGGCCGACGCTTCCCGGAAGGCGCGCTGCAGTGCCTGCAGCCCGTCGCGAATGGGTCCGGCATGGGGGCCGAGGTATTCCACCGACGCGGTGACCAGGCCTGCCAACGCAGTGATGACGCGTCGTGCCTCGTCGAGGTCCAGGTAGGGGCTCTCCGCGGGATCCGGCTCGGAGAGTCCCAATTTCTCGGCGGCGGAACTCATCAGCATCACCGCAGCGCGGCTGATGACCTCGACCGCGGGGACCTCGGCGAGTTCACGGACTTCGGGCTCGGTGCCGACTGGGTCGGCACCCGCGGGATCGCCATCGGCGGGAGTGGGGGAGCTGGTCATGCCTACGAGAATCCCACGCCGCCTGCCGCAGGGAGAATCGGGTGCCGACGCTGTCGGGGGCGATCGGGCTCGATTGTTGGTTTCTGGAATCGGCTGGTAGTGTGACTCGACGACCGTCTTCGGCGTGCGCTCCTCGATGGAGTTCACCGCACGGAGGCAGCAAGTGGAGCCCGACTCCCACCGGCACGTAGCCTTCAACAAGCTACTTCCGGTCCGGTCGCACGACGGAAGTCTTCACCGATTTCCTCCGTGCTTCCTCCCAGTGAGGAGACTGTACGACGACAGTTGTCGTGCGGGTCGACCGGTCGACATCGGGCCCTGCTATCGGATCACACCGAGAGCGGGGTTTTTTCGTTGCAGCGGTTCGTACCGCTGCGGGGAATGTCGAGGATCGACGGCGACGGGCTGTGCCAGTGGCAGGCGGTCGGGTTACACACCACACCGCACTACCTAGGAGGCCCCATCAGCACTGAGACCCGCATCAACGATCGCATCCGAGTTCCCGAGGTCCGGCTTGTCGGACCGGGCGGTGAACAGGTGGGGATCGTGCGTGTTGAAGATGCACTCCGCTTGGCTCTCGAAGCCGACCTCGATCTTGTAGAAGTAGCTCCCGACGCACGTCCGCCGGTCTGCAAGATCATGGACTACGGGAAGTTCAAGTACGAGGCTGCGCAGAAGGCGCGCGAATCGCGCAAGAACCAGACGCTCACCGTCATCAAGGAGCAGAAGCTCCGTCCCAAGATCGACGCGCACGACTACGAGACGAAGAAGCGCAACGTCGTTCGCTTCCTCGAAGCCGGCTCGAAGGTCAAGGTCACGATCATGTTCCGCGGCCGCGAGCAGTCGCGTCCCGAACTCGGCTTCCGTCTGCTGCAGCGCCTGGGCGCGGACGTCGCGGAGCTCGGCTTCGTGGAGACCTCGGCCAAGCAGGACGGCCGCAACATGACGATGGTGTTGGCGCCGCACAAGGGTGCCAAGACTCGCGTCAAGGCACAGGAGAGCGCAGCGGCTCCGCCCGCACAGCGTGCACCGGCCCCCGCGCCGGAACAGCCCGCCGACGCAGCCCCGGCTGCCGAGGCACCGGCCGCAGCAGCTCCGGCTACTCCGGCGCAGACCAACTGAGCCTCGCGCTCTACCAGTAAGACAGCCCTACACCTGCTTCGGTGCACAGGATTTCCGTTGCGATGTGCGGCTGTGCCATGCAACACCGAAGAGCTATTACAGAAGAAGAGGATTTCATGCCCAAGCAGAAGACCCACAGTGGTGCCAAGAAGCGATTCAAGGTGTCCGGCAGCGGCAAGATCCTGCGCCAGAAGGCCGGCCGTCGCCACCTGCTCGAGCACAAGCCCACCAAGGTGACTCGTCGCCTCGATGGTGTCGCCGTTGTCAAGAAGGCCGACGTGCCGCGGATCAAGCGCCTGCTCGGCATCTGATTCGGCCCGCCGCCGACTGATTTCGGTCGGCTTCATCCCATTACCATTCGGGGTTTCACACACCCCCAGATCGACAGGATTCACCAGTGGCACGCGTAAAAAGGGCCGTCAACGCCCAGAAGAAGCGCCGTTCGATTCTCGAAGCGTCCAAGGGCTACCGCGGACAGCGCTCACGTCTGTACACCAAGGCCAAGGAGCAGCAGCTCCACTCGCTGACCTATGCGTACCGGGACCGCCGCGCGCGCAAGGGTGACTTCCGCAAGCTGTGGATCACGCGTATCAATGCTGCAGCTCGCGCCAACGACATCACGTACAACCGCTTCGTCCAGGGCCTCAAGGCCGCGGGCGTCGAGGTCGACCGCAAGATCCTCGCTGAGCTCGCTGTGTCGGATGCCGCGGCGTTCGCAAGCCTGGTCGCCATCGCCAAGGCTGCACTGCCTGCCGATGTCAACGCTCCGGCCGGAGAAGCAGCCTGAGCGAGTCGACGTACGACGACTCAACACCGAAACGACCCGTGGATTCGCTGACCGAGCGAACTCCGCGGGTCGTTTCGGCCGTCAAGCTCGCTCGAGCCGCGGAGCGCAAGAAGACCGGACTCTTTCTGGCCGAAGGCTTCAATGCGGTGTCCGAGGCGGCGCAGTCCCGGTTGGTTCGTGAGCTGTTCTTCACCGCGGATGCCCTCGAGCGCCACCATGACCTCATCGCGTCCGTCGAGGCGGGTGGCGCACGAGTTCATCCGATCACCGACCGTGCTGCGAAGGCGTTGTCCGACACCGTCACTCCGCAGGGCCTGATCGCAGTCACCGAGTTGGTCGACGTCCCGATCGACCGTGCGTTGGCCGGGACACCGCGGCTGGTGGCCGTACCGGTGGAGATGGCCGAGCCGGGCAACGCCGGGACCGTCATCCGCGTCGCCGACGCGGCAGGAGCGGATTCGGTTGTTCTGCTGGGCGATTCGGTGGATCCCCACAACGGCAAATGCGTCCGCGCCTCGGCAGGCAGCGTGTTCCACCTGCCCATCGCTCGGGAGCGATCGATCGAGTCCGGAATCGACGCGTTGCGCAGGGCGGGACTGACCATCGTCGCCACGGCCGCCGATGGCGAAGTGGACTTGGACGACGCCGACGAACTGCTCACGCAACCGACCGCGTGGTTGTTCGGCAACGAGGCGCACGGGCTCCCCGAGTCCGTGACGCGCGATGCCGATCACCGCATCCGAATCCCGATCCACGGCCGCGCCGAGAGCCTCAACCTGGCAACCGCCGCAGCGATCTGCCTGTACGCCAGCGCCAGGGCGCAACGACGCTCCGAAACCCCGTGAGCACGTCTCGCCTAGGATCGATACCTGTCTGCTCCGCGCAGGAGCGAAGCCTGCGCAACGACCGTTCGTGGCAGACACCGACTATTACTCGAGGAGTGCAGCTGTCGTGGCGAAGAAAGAAGCCGGACCCGAGCCGGTAGATCCGAGCGTTCTCGAGGAGTCTGCGCTCGGATCCGCAGTGGACTCGGCCGAGCAGGCGTTCGCCGGCGCGTCGGACCTCGATGCTCTGACCAAGGTCAAGATCGATCATGTGGGTGGCAAGGCTCCGCTGGCACTGGCGCAGCGCGCACTCGGTGCGCTCCCCGGGGACCAGAAGGCGGACGCTGGCAAGCGCGTCAAGGCAGCGCGTGATCGAGTGCAGAAGGCCTTCGACGAGCGACGCGCCGTGCTGTCTGCCGAGCGTGACGCCGCCATCCTGGTCGCAGAGACCATCGACGTGACGCTGCCGACCGACCGAGCTCCCGTCGGTGCCCGGCACCCCATCACGATCATTTCCGAACAGGTGGCCGACGTGTTCGTCGCCATGGGCTGGGAGGTCGAAGAAGGCCCCGAGGTCGAAACCGAGCATTTCAATTTCGATGCGCTCAACTTCCTGCCCGACCACCCGGCGCGCACGATGCAGGACACGTTTCACATCGCGCCCGAGGGTTCGCGGCAGGTGTTGCGCACCCACACCTCTCCGGTGCAGGTCCGGTCGATGCTCTCGCGCGAGGTTCCGATCTACGTCGTCTGCCCGGGACGGACGTTTCGCACGGACGAACTCGACACGACGCACACTCCGGTCTTCCATCAGGTAGAGGGTCTTGCCATCGACAAGGGCCTGACCATGGCGCACCTGCGCGGCACACTGGATGCGTTCGCCAAGGCGTTGTTCGGTAACGACACCCGTACTCGCATGCGCCCCAACTACTTCCCGTTCACCGAGCCGTCGGCCGAGGTCGACGTGTGGTTCCCGAAGAAGAAGGGCGGGGCCGGTTGGGTCGAGTGGGGTGGCTGCGGAATGGTCAACCCGAAGGTGCTGCAGGCCAGCGGTATCGACCCCGAGGTCTATACCGGATTCGCGTTCGGAATGGGTCTGGAGCGGACGCTGCAGTTCCGCAACGACATCCCGGACATGCGCGACATCGTCGAGGGCGACATCAGGTTCACGTTGCCCTTCGGTGTTCAGGCCTGACGGAAATTTCTCACCCGCCCCACTTCTTCTCGGATACAAGAAAGAGCTGAGCACACGTGCGAGTCCCACAATCCTGGCTGACCGAGGTCCTGCACGCGGGGACTCCCGACTGGGCCGTGTCGCCCGAGGAGCTCGACGCCGGTTTCGTGCGGGTCGGGTTCGAGGTCGAGGAACTCGATTCACTGGACAATGTGACCGGACCACTGGTGGTGGGTCGGGTGAGTTCGATCGAGGAGCTGACCGAGTTCAAGAAGCCGATTCGCTTCTGCCTGGTGGACGTCGGAGCTGCCGAGCCTCAGGAGATCGTGTGCGGTGCCAGGAACTTCGCCGAGGGTGACCTGATCGTGGCCGCCTTGCCGGGCAGCGTCCTGCCCGGGGGATTCGCCATCGCGTCGCGCAAGACCTACGGCCGCAACTCCAACGGCATGATCTGCTCGACCCTCGAGCTCGGGCTGGGCCGGGATCACTCCGGGATTCTGGTGTTGCCGGAGGGCACGGCCGCTCCGGGTGACGATGCCAAAGTTGTTCTCGGGCTGCAGGACTCGGTGATCGAGCTGAACGTGACCCCGGATCGCGGTTACGCCTTCTCGGTCCGCGGCCTCGCCCGCGAACTGGCCTGCAGTTTCGACCTCCCGTTCGTGGATCCGGCGCGCACGGTCCCCACCGAGGTCACCGGTGATGCATGGTCTGTCACCGTCGAACCGAACTCGGGCGCATCGCGATTCGCGTTGCGCAAGATCGTCGGTATCGATCCGGCGGCGACTACGCCCTGGTGGATGCAGCGTCGACTGCTGCTGGCCGGCGTACGCCCGATCTCGGCGGCCGTCGATGTCACCAACTACGTGCTCCACGAACTCGGGCAGCCGTTGCACGCATTCGATGCGGCCAAGCTCGATGGCGATCTGGTCGTCCGGCGTGCGAATGCGGGGGAGAGGCTGACCACACTGGACGGCGTCGAGCGTTCCCTCGATCCCGAGGACGTCGTGATCGCCGACGGATCGGGAGCGATCTCGTTGGCCGGTGTCATGGGCGGCGCGTCCACCGAAGTCGACGACTCGACCACCGAGGTCGTACTCGAAGCTGCGTCGTTCGATCCGCTCGCGGTGTTCCGCACCGGGCGCCGTCACAAGCTCTCCAGCGAGGCCAGCAAGCGTTTCGAGCGGACCGTAGATTCGGCACTTCCGGTGGCGGCGCTCGATCGCGCAGCACAGTTGCTGGTCGAGATCGCCGGCGGACGGATCGAGCCCGTGCTGACCGACATCGGCGAAGCCGCCGAATATCCCACGGTCACGATGGACTTCGACCTGCCGGATCGGATCGCCGGAGTGCAGTACCCCAACGGAACCGCTGCTCGACGCTTGACGCAGATCGGCTGCACAGTCGAGGTGTCGGTCGACGACGGCGGGCACGGCCAGCTCATCGTCACCCCGCCGTCCTGGCGACCGGACCTGGTGCAGCGCGCCGACCTGGTGGAAGAGGTGCTGCGGCTCGAGGGGCTCGAACAGATCCCGTCGGTACTGCCGTCGGCTCCGGGAGGTCGTGGCCTCACCGCCGAACAGAAGCGCAGGCGCGCTGTCGGCAAGGCACTCGCATTCTCCGGGTACGTCGAGGTGTTACCTCCGGTGTTCCTGCCCAAGGGCGTGTTCGACACGTGGGGTCTCGACGCGGACGACCCACGGCGCGCGACCACCTCGGTGCTCAATCCACTCGAGGCCGACCGTCCCGAGCTCGCGACCACTGTGCTTCCCGGTTTGCTCGAGATGCTGAGCCGGAACATCGCGCGAGGTCAGCGAGACGTCTCGCTGTTCGGCATTGCTCAGGTGGTGCTCCGACACGACGCCACCGCAGCTGTGGAGGCGTTGCCGGTCGACCGTCGTCCCACCGACGACCAGATCGCCATGCTTCGTGGTTCGTTGCCTGCGCAGCCGGTGCACGTGGGCATGGTGCTGACCGGTCAGCGTGAGTTGTCGGGTCCGTGGGGTCCCGGCCGCGCGGCAGAGGCCGCCGATGCGTTCGCTGCGGTACGTACGGTTGCCGAGGCGTCCGGAGTGCACGTCGATCTTCGTGCGGCACAGCACCTTCCGTGGCATCCGGGTCGGTGCGCGGAGGTCCTGCTCGACGGTGAGGTCGTCGGATACGCGGGCGAGCTGCATCCGGCGGTGCTCGAGCGGGCGGGCCTGCCGCCGCGTACGTGTGCCGTGGAGTTGAGCCTGAGCGCTCTCCCCGTCGTCGAGTCGCTCCCTGCCCCCGAGGTGTCTCCGTATCCGGCGGTGCTGCAGGACGTGGCCGTGGTGGTCGACGCGTCCGTACCAGCGGCGTCGGTGGAAGCCGCGCTCACGATCGGCGGTGGCGACCTGCTCGAGTCGATTCGACTGTTCGACGTCTACGAGGGTGAACAGGTCGGCGAGGGTCGCAAGTCGCTGGCGTTCGCGCTGCGGTTCCGCGGTGCGGACGGCACCTTGACCGAGGATCAGGCAACGGCTGCGCGTGATGCGGCGGTCGAAGCGGCATCGAAGGCTGTCGGCGCGCAGCTGCGCAGTTGAATCGGCGCAGCCGCGCAGTTGATCCGTGCACGCCCGGGCTCGTGTGTCCGTAGCGTGGAGTCACGAGTACCACGGGTGACGGGAGCAGCGCATGAGTGAATTCGGAACAGACGGTGCGACGGATCTTCAGGTGATCGAGGAGATTCTTGCCGCCGTGGCGGGTCGTCCGCGACTCGCCCCGGTGGCAGCTGCCGCGTCTGCTCTGGCCGCCGAGTTGGGTACTGCCCGGCCGGAGCCGATCACGCCCGATCGCGGAGCGCCACCCGGAACGGTTCCCGACGTGGACGTTCCGCAGGTGACGAAGCCGCGGATCGACCAGCCGCTCGGTGATCCACCACCGGGGGCTCCGCGCGGCGGCACGGTACCGGGGATCATCGATGCGGAGCTGGTCGACGACCTGCCTGTCGGTACCGCATACGGTTCCGGTGCGGTGAGCGCGCCGATCGGTGACTTCACCGATTCGGGGGTGCCCACGTGGGACGGTGTGCGCGACAAGGTGGAACAGCGATCGGGCACAGCCGTGGGCGCGGAGGAGTTGGACCGAGAGTCCAGGGCAGGCCGTGACCTCGACGAGCAGTGGAACGAACGCCAGGAAGCCGGCCGAAAGAAGCTCGACGAGATCCGCAGGTCCATGGGCGGACGCTGACACACCGGACCCATTCATGAATGAGCTTGCATGATGCTGCATAATAAACCGCATGACTATTTCGGAGGCAACGCCGAGGCGCATCGCGGTGGCGGGCGCAAGTGGGTACGCCGGCGGTGAAATTCTTCGACTGCTGCTCGGGCACCCGGGAGTGCGCGACGGTTCGTTGGTCATCGGCACTCTGACCGCGGGCGGCAATGCCGGTGCGACGCTGGGTCAATTCCATCCCCATCTGTTGCCTCTCGCAGACCGCGTTCTCGCCCCGACCACCGTCGACGAACTCGCAGGGCACGATGTCGTGTTCCTGGGGCTCCCGCACGGCAAGTCCGCCGAGCTCGCGCTGCAGCTGCCCGAGTCCGTGGTGATCATCGATTGCGGGGCCGATTTCCGCCTCACCGACGGTGCGGCCTGGGAGAAGTACTACAAGAGTCCTCACGCGGGCAGTTGGCCGTACGGCTTGCCGGAGTTGCCGGGCTGCCGTGAGCGCTTGGTCGGTGCCACTCGCATCGCGGTTCCCGGGTGCTACCCGACGGTGTCGTCTCTCGCGCTCGCACCCGCTGTCGCCGCAGGAATCATCGAGCCCCGTGTCAATATCGTTGCCGTCAGCGGTACTTCGGGTGCAGGCCGAGCTCCCAAGGCCGATCTTCTCGGTTCGGAGGTGATGGGTTCGGTTCGGGCGTACGCGGTTGCGGGCGCGCACCGCCACACTCCCGAGATCGTGCAGAACCTCTCGGCCGTCGCCGGTAGCGCTGTTGCGGTGTCCTTCACTCCGGTTCTCGCGCCGATGCCTCGCGGAATCCTGGCCACCTGCACCGCGATCACCACCGCCACGCAGGCACAGGCCGTCGAGGTCTACGAGAAGGCGTACGCGGCAGAGCCGTTCGTGCACGTGCTTCCGGCCGGACGACTTCCGCAGACCGGTTCGGTCATCGGGTCGAACGCCGTGCAGATGAGCGTGTCGGTCGACGCGGACGCCGGCTTGCTCGTCGTGATCGCGGCCATCGACAATCTGGCCAAGGGCACGGCGGGAGCCGCAGTTCAATCCATGAATCTTGCACTGGGAATCACCGAGACCGAGGGTCTCTCTACCGTAGGAGTAGCGCCATGAGCAGCGTCGGGAGCCAGGCGGAGGCCGTCGGCATGGTTGTGGGCAAGCTCGTGCGCACGCAGGGCGTCACCTGTCCCGCGGGTTTCCGCGCCGCCGGTATTACGGCCGGTATCAAGGCAAGTGGCAAGTCCGATCTGGCCTTGGTGTTCAACGAGGGTCCCGATTTCGCTGCGGCGGGTGTCTTCACCCGAAACAAGGTCAAGGCTGCGCCGGTGCTGTGGTCTCAGCAGGTGCTCTCCACCGGACGGCTGCGCGCGGTGATTCTGAATTCCGGTGGTGCCAATGCCTGCACGGGTGCGCCCGGCTTCCAGGATTCGCACCGGACAGCCGAGGAAGTGGCGTCCGCACTGAGCAATTGGGGTTCCGAGACCGGAGCGATCGAGGTTGCCGTGTGCTCGACGGGTCTCATCGGTGATCGGCTCCCGATGGACAAGCTGCTGCCCGGCGTGACCGAGGTGGTGCACGAACTCGCGGGCGGTATTTCGGGTGGTACCGACGCGGCGTACGCGATCATGACCACCGACACCGTGCCCAAGCAGGCGGCCGTTCATCATGCCGACAAATGGAACGTCGGCGGCATGGCCAAGGGTGCAGGCATGCTGGCACCATCGTTGGCCACGATGCTCAGCGTCATCACCACCGATGCCGTCGCCACTGCAGACCAGCTGGACAAGGCGCTGCGCGCGGCGACCCGGATGTCCTACGACCGGCTCGACGTCGACGGCGCGTCCTCGACGAACGACACCGTGCTGCTGCTCTCCTCCGGGGCCAGCGGAGTGGCACCGTCGCAGGAAGAACTCGACGCCGCGGTCCTGGCGGTGTGCGACGACCTGGCCGACCAGATGATGGCCGACGCCGAGGGCGTGACCAAGCGGGTGCGGATCACCGTGTCTGGTGCGATGAGCGAGGACGACGCCCTGATCGGCGCGCGCGCAGTCGCCAGGGACTCGCTGACCAAGACGGCCCTGTTCGGGTCGGATCCCAACTGGGGTCGGGTGCTCGCGGCAATCGGTATCGCCCCGATCGAGCTCGATCCGGATCGAATTGCCGTGTCCTTCAACGGCAATCCGGTGTGCATCGACGGCGTGGGAGCGCCGGGGGCTCGGGAGGTCGATCTGTCCGGTGTCGACATCGCGGTGACCATCGATCTCGGTCTCGGCGCAGGGTCGGCCACCATTCGAACCACCGATCTCTCGCACGCGTACGTCGAAGAGAATTCGGCGTACTCGTCATGACCTCGGCCGCTCTGCAATTGACGGCCGCGCAGAAGGCCTTCACGCTCGCGGAGGCTCTGCCCTGGCTGCAGCGATTCTCGGGCAAGGTCGTCGTCGTCAAGTACGGCGGAAACGCCATGATCGACGACAATTTGAAGCGGGCCTTCGCGGCCGACATGGTATTTCTGCGCACCGTCGGAATCCATCCGGTGGTCGTTCACGGCGGCGGGCCACAGATCTCGGCCATGCTGACCAGACTCGGCCTGGCAGGTGAATTCCGCGGCGGATTCCGCGTCACCACCCCCGAGGTCATGGACGTCGCGCGGATGGTGCTGTTCGGGCAGGTCGGGCGCGAGCTCGTCGGCCTGATCAACGGCCACGGTCCCTACGCCGTGGGAATCTCCGGTGAGGATGCGCACCTGTTCACCGCGACGCGGCGCACCGTGCTGGTCGACGGCGCCGAGACCGATATCGGTCTCGTCGGCGACGTCACGTCGGTGAACCCTGCAGCGGTCTTCGATCTCATTGCGGCAGGACGTATTCCGGTGGTGTCCACCATCGCTCCCGACCGCGACGGCGTCGTCCACAACATCAACGCGGACACTGCGGCAGCGGCGCTCGCCAGTGCCATCGGTGCCGAGAAGATGGTGGTGCTCACCGATGTCGAAGGCCTGTACACGGATTGGCCCGATCGCAGCTCGTTGACCTCCGAGATCGACGCGTCCACGCTCGAGGCGTTGCTGCCATCGCTCGACGCCGGGATGGTGCCGAAGATGGAAGCGTGCCTGCGGGCGGTTCGAGCCGGTGTTCCATCGGCTCATGTCATCGACGGTCGCGTCGAACATTCCGTGCTGGTGGAGCTGTTCACCGGTGAGGGAATCGGCACCATGGTCACCCCCGATCACTCGTCTACGTCAGGAGTCACGCCATGACCGGCACCGAGTCCACCCTCGATCTGCAACAGCGGTGGTCGAATTCGTTGATGGACAACTACGGTGTTCCGCGCGTGGCGCTCGTCCGCGGCGAGGGTGCGGTGGTGACGGACGCCGACGGAAAGCAGTATCTGGACCTGCTCGCGGGTATCGCCGTGAACATTCTCGGACACGCCCATCCGGCGGTGATCGAGGCGGTCACCACTCAGCTGTCCACTCTCGGGCACACCTCGAATCTCTATGCGACAGAACCCGGTATCGCGTTGGCCGAGCAATTGCTCGCGCACCTCGGTGCCGGGGCCACCGGCCGGGTGTTCCTGTGCAATTCGGGAACCGAGGCCAACGAGGCGGCGTTCAAGATCGCTCGCCTGACCGGCCGCCCCAACATCGTGGCAGCCGAGAAGTCCTTTCACGGCCGGACGATGGGCGCTCTCGCACTGACCGGTCAGCCGGACAAGCGGACCCCGTTCGAGCCGATGCCTGCCGGCGTGCACCACGTTCCGTACGGCGATGTGGCCGCGCTGGAAGCCGCCGTCGATTCCGATACCGCCGCAGTGTTTCTCGAACCGATCATGGGCGAGGGCGGAGTGGTGGTTCCGCCCGAGGGATACCTCCTCGCTGCGCGCGAGATCACCGCGAAGCACGGTGCACTGCTTGTCCTGGACGAGGTACAGACCGGTATCGGCCGAACGGGATGGTTCTACGCCCACCAGTCGGTCGGCATCGTGCCCGACGTCATCACACTCGCCAAGGGCTTGGGCGGTGGCCTGCCCATCGGGGCCTGCATCGGCATCGGAGCGGCGGGGGAGTTGCTGCATCCGGGCAAGCACGGCACCACGTTCGGTGGCAATCCCGTGTGCGCGGCGGCGGCTCTGGCCGTCTTGCGCACCATTGCCGACGAGGATCTGCTCTCGCACGCGGACAGCATCGGCAAGACCATCGCGCACTCCATCGAGGGTCTGAATCACCCTCTGGTGAGCCATGTTCGGGGTTCGGGTCTTCTCCTCGGCGTGGTTCTCACCGCCGCCGTCGCGCCGGCGGCCGAAGCAGCCGCGCGCGAGGCAGGCTTCCTCCTCAACGCGGCACAGCCCGACGTGCTCCGGCTCGCACCACCGTTGATCATCACCGAAGACCAAGCCGCGTCGTTCGTGACGGCGCTACCGGCAATTCTCGACGCAGCACAGGAGGCTCATCAGCCATGACCGTTCAGCATTTCCTCCGGGACGACGACATCACGCCTGTGCAGCAGGGCGAAATCCTCGCCCTGGCAGCAGAGCTCAAGCGTGCACCGTTCTCGAAGCGTCCGCTCGAGGGTCCCAAGGGGATCGGTGTCATCTTCGAGAAGAACTCGACACGCACCCGTTTCTCGTTCGAGATGGGCATCGCGCAGTTGGGTGGTCATGCCGTGGTGGTGACGGGCCGCGACACCCAGTTGGGTCGTGAGGAGACGCTGCAGGACACGGGGCGGGTTCTCTCGCGCTATGTCGAGGCGGTCGTGTGGCGCACGTTCGGGCAGAAGCGGCTCGAGCAGATGGCTACCGGCGCAACGATTCCGATCGTCAACGCCCTCTCCAACGAGTTCCACCCGTGCCAGGTTCTGGCGGATCTGCAGACCCTGATCGAACACAAGGGAAATCTGCAGGGGCGCACCCTGGCCTACTTCGGTGACGGTGCCAACAACATGGCGCACTCGCTGCTCATCGGCGGAGTGACGGCCGGGCTGAACGTGCGGATCGCCGCGCCCAAGGAATTTGCGCCGCTCGGCTACGTTCTCGACGCGGCGCATGCGCGTGCCGAGGAAACCGGGGCCACCATCACCATCACCGAGGACCCGTTCGAGGCCGCCGCCGGTGCCGACGCGCTCGTCACCGACACCTGGACGTCGATGGGCCAGGAGAACGACGGTCTCGATCGCGTCGCCCCGTTCCGGCCGTATCGAATCGATTCCGATCTGCTCTCGAAGGCCCAGTCGGACGCTGTCGTGCTGCACTGCCTACCCGCACATCGCGGCGAGGAGATCACCGACGAGGTGCTCGACGGTCCCCAGAGTGTGGTCTGGGACGAGGCCGAGAACCGCCTGCACGCGCAGAAGGCTCTGCTGGTGTGGCTCCTCGAACAGGCACGACGACCATGAGCGAGGACGTCACTGCGGTGCCGTTGACCGCGTCGACCCGCGCGGGGAGGCAGGCACGGATCATCGCGTTGCTGGCCACGCATCAGGTGCGCAGTCAACCGCAGCTGGCGTCGTTGCTCGCGGCCGAGGGGATCGACACCACTCAGGCAACTCTCTCGCGGGACCTCGAGGAATTGGGTGCCGTGAAACTGCGCGCGCCGGACGGTGGAGTGGGGGTGTACGTCGTGCCCGAGGACGGCAGCCCGGTCCGGGGAGTGTCCGGCGGCACCGACCGTCTCCTGAAGTTGCTGGGGGAGTTGTTGGTGTCCACCGATCACAGCGGGAACCAGGCCGTCCTCCGCACACCACCGGGCGCGGCGCACTACCTGGCCAGCGCTCTGGATCGTGCTGCGATGCCCGAGATCGTCGGGACCATCGCGGGTGACGACACGATTCTGTTGATAGCCCGCGAGCCACATACCGGTGGCGAGGTCGCGGACAAGATCGAAAAGCTTGCTCGACGCGGTAACTGAGATCCGGTTACCCATCATGCGCAACAAGAACAACGAAGGAGCTTGAACACCATGGCCGAACGCGTCATCCTCGCCTATTCCGGCGGACTCGACACCTCCGTCGCCATCAGCTGGATCGGGAGGGAGACCGGCAAGGAGGTCGTTGCCGTCGCCATCGATCTGGGGCAGGGCGGCGAGGACATGGACGTCGTGCGCCAGCGCGCACTCGATTGCGGCGCAGTCGAATCCGTCGTCGTCGATGCCAGGAACGAGTTCGCCGACGAGTACTGCCTGCCGACGGTCCAGTCCAACGCGCTGTACATGGATCGGTACCCGCTCGTGTCGGCCATCAGCCGTCCGTTGATCGTCAAGCACCTCGTCGAGAACGCGCGGGCGCACGGCGGAACCGTCGTCGCCCACGGATGCACGGGCAAGGGCAACGACCAGGTTCGGTTCGAGGTCGGCTTCAACACCCTCGCCCCCGAGCTCGAGGTGTTGGCGCCGGTTCGCGACTACGCGTGGACGCGCGAGAAGGCGATCAAGTTCGCCGAAGAGAACAACATCCCGATCAACGTGACCACCAAGTCGCCGTTCTCGATCGACCAGAACGTCTGGGGACGCGCGGTGGAGACCGGTTTCCTCGAGGACCTGTGGAACGCGCCGACCAAGGACGTCTACGACTACACCGAGGATCCGACGGTCAACTTCCAGGCTCCCGACGAGATCGTTGTCTCGTTCGACAAGGGTCGCCCCGTCGCGATCGACGGCCGTCCGGTCTCGGTACTCGAAGCGATCCAGGAGCTCAACACTCGTGCCGGAGCGCAGGGTGTCGGCCGCTTGGACGTCGTCGAGGATCGGCTCGTCGGCATCAAGAGTCGCGAGATCTACGAGGCACCCGGTGCCATGGTTCTCATCCGCGCCCACGAGGAGCTCGAGCACGTGACCCTCGAGCGCGAGCTCGGTCGCTACAAGCGCCACACCGATCAGAAGTGGGCCGAGCTGGTGTACGACGGCCTGTGGTACTCCCCGCTCAAGGGTGCTCTCGACACGTTCGTGCAGCACACGCAGGAGCACGTCTCCGGCGACATCCGCCTGGTTCTGCACGCGGGCGGGATCATCGTCAACGGACGCCGCAGTGGTGAGTCGCTGTACGACTTCAACCTCGCCACCTACGACGAGGGCGACACGTTCGACCAGTCCGCGGCCAAGGGATTCGTTCAGCTGCACGGACTCTCGTCGAAGATCGCCGCGAAGCGGGACCTGGGCCTGTGACGAATTCGGAGACCTCGCACGGAACCAACGAGGGTTCGCTCTGGGGCGGCAGATTCGCATCGGGTCCGGCCGCAGCCATGGCAGCGTTGAGCAAGTCGACGCACTTCGACTGGGTCCTCGCGCCGTACGACATCCGCGCATCCATGGCGCACGCGCGGGTGCTGAACGGTGCCGGACTGCTCACCCCGCAGGACCTCGAGACCATGCTCGACGGTTTGCAGCGCCTCGCCGACGATGTCGCGTCGGGCGCGTTCGTGGCAGCCGAGTCGGACGAGGACGTGCACGGCGCTCTCGAACGCGGGTTGATCGACCGGGTCGGACCGGAGGTCGGTGGCCGGCTGCGCGCGGGCAGGTCGCGCAACGATCAGGTGGCCACACTGTTCCGCATGTGGCTGCGTGACGCGGTTCGCCGGGTGTCGGTCGGCGTTCTCGATGTGGTCGACGCGTTGGCCACCCAGGCAGCGGCGCATCCGACTGCCGTCATGCCGGGCAAGACGCATTCGCAGGCCGCGCAGCCGGTGTTGCTGGCGCATCATCTGCTCGCGCACACCCATCCGTTGTTGCGCGATGTGCAGCGCTTCGCAGATTTCGACACGCGAGCAGCGGTGTCCCCGTACGGTTCCGGTGCCCTCGCCGGTTCGTCACTGGGTCTGAGTCCGGAGAAGATCGCAGCCGAGCTCGGGTTCGACTCGTCCGCCGAGAACTCGATCGACGCCACGTCCTCGCGCGACTTCGCCGCCGAAGCAGCCTTCGTCTTGGCGATGACGGCAGTCGATCTGTCGCGGTTCGCCGAGGAGGTCATCTCGTGGAGCACTCCCGAGTACGGCTACGTGACGTTGGCCGATGCGTGGTCCACCGGCAGTTCGATCATGCCGCAGAAGAAGAATCCGGACGTCGCGGAATTGACCCGCGGAAAGACCGGCCGATTGATCGGTAATCTGACCGGCCTGCTGGCCACGCTCAAGGCGCAGCCGTTGGCATACAACCGTGATCTCCAGGAAGACAAGGAGCCGGTGTTCGATTCGGTGGCGCAGCTCGAGCTGTTGCTGCCCGCGCTCACCGGATTGACGGCGACGCTCGAATTCCACACCGAACGGATGGCCGAGCTGGCACCGGCCGGGTTCACGCTCGCCACCGATATCGCCGAATGGATGGTGCGGCAGGGGATTGCGTTCCGCGTTGCTCACGAGGCTGCAGGAGCCTGCGTCCGGGCGGCCGAGGCGCGCGGCGTCGGGCTGGCGGATCTGACCGACGAGGAGCTGGCCGCGATCGATCCGTCCCTCACTCCGGCCGTTCGTGAGGTTCTCACGGTGGAGGGTTCCATCTCGTCGCGGGATGCGCGTGGTGGCACGGCCGCTGTGCAGGTTGCGCATCAGCTCGGGGGCGTGCGGGCCACGGCCGCGACCCTGCGCGCATGGGCCGAGGAACCGGTGTTGCGGCACTGAGTGCGCAATCGATATCCATGCCGGTTTCCTCGAGTGTGATGTGAGAAGCTTTCGTCACGCGAAGATCGATGCCGGTCGTTCGTCGGGGCCGAACGCAGGAGTGTATTTGTGGGACTGAATGCAGACGCCGTACGTGGTCCACTGCGCCGTGCCATCGCCACGGCGCAGAACGGTCTCGAGGTCATCCGTCTCGGTGGTCTCGAGACCGAGGTGGATCCGTCGCCGTTTCGGGTGATGGACCGCGAGCCGATGTATCGGCTTCGGCGGTACTTCCCCGACGATGTGCCTGCCGACAGTCCTCCGGTGGTGCTCATTCCGCCGATGATGGTCTCCGCGGACGTCTACGACGTGACGACCGACCAGGGTGCTGCCGGGATCCTGCACGGCATGGGGCTGGATCCGTGGGTGGTCGACTTCGGCTCGCCGGATACAGAAGAAGGCGGGTGGGGCCGTACGCTCGCCGATCACGTCGTGGCGATCAGCGAGGTCGTCGACAAGGTGCACGAGCACACCGGCCGCGACGTCCACCTTGGTGGATACTCCCAGGGCGGAATGTTCTGCTACCAGGCGGCCGCGTACCGAGGCGGCCGAAATCTGGCCAGTCTCATCACGTTCGGGGCTCCGGTCGACACGCTCGCCGGTCTGCCTCTCGGGATCCCGGCCGGCGTGGCGACGCGGGGAGCGGAGTTCCTGGCCGACCATGTGTTCACTCGGCTCGCTGTATCGGGGTGGATGGCGCGGACGGGATTTCAGCTACTCGATCCGGCGAAGACCGTGCGATCGCGAGTGGATTTTCTGCGTCAGCTTCACGACCGTGAGGCGCTGTTGCCGCGCGAGCCGCAGCGACGCTTTCTGGCGATGGACGGGTGGGTGGCGTGGTCCGGCCCGGCCGTTGCGGAGTTGTTGAAGCAGTTCGTCGTTCACAACCGCATGATGACCGGCGGGTTCGTCATCAAGGACAGATTGTTGACTCTGGCCGAGCTCACCGTGCCCGTGCTCGCCTTCGTCGGCGAAGTCGACGACATCGGTCAACCGTTGGCCGTGCGCGGCATTCAGCGCGCAGCCCCGCGCGCCCAGGTGTTCGAAACCACTTTGCGTGCAGGTCATTTCGGCTTGGTCGTCGGCAGCACCGCGGCTGCACAGACCTGGCCGACGACGGGAAACTGGATTCGGTGGCGTGAGGACCTCGGACCGAAGCCGGAGGCGGTTCGCGTGATGGAGCGCGAGGGCCACGGCGATTCCGAGAGCGGTGTGTCGATCACCAATCGCCTGATCCACACCGCTGCCTCCATCGCCGAGGTGGGCGTCGGTGTCGGCCGCGGGCTGGCATCGGCGGCGACCGGCGCGGTGCGTGGAACCCGCGAGATCTCTTCCGAGGCCGTGCGCACGTTGCCGAGGCTCGCCCGCCTCGGGCAGATGCAGCCGCACAGTCGAGTCTCGTTGGGCCGCTTGATCGCCGAGCAGGGACGTAAGTCTCCGAACGGAGAGTGCTTCCTGTTCGACGACCGAGTGCACACCTACGACGCTGTCAACGTCCGCATCGACAACGTGGTGCGCGGACTGATCAGTGTCGGGGTGCGACCCGCGTCGCGCATCGGTGTGTTGATGGAGACTCGTCCCAGCGCATTGGCCGCGATGGCGGCGCTCTCGCGGATCGGGGCAGTGCCTGTTCTGCTGCAGCCGGGCAGCGACCTGACCGCAGCGCTGCGGACCGTCGACGTCGACACCGTGATCGCCGATCCGGAAAATGCTGCGGCTGCGGTCCCGGTGGCACCGAACGTTCTGGTGCTCGGCGGTGGTGAGGTTCGGCAACTCGACATCCCGGCCGGCTACGAGGTGGTCGATCTCGAGGCCATCGATCCCGACGCAGTGCGTTTGCCTCAGTGGTACGAGCCGGATCCGGGCCGTGCCCGCGAACTGGCGATGATCCTGTTCACGACAACCGATCGCGGTCTCGAACCGCGATACATCACCAATCATCGCTGGGCGTTGTCTGCATTCGGAACAGCGACGACGGCCGCGCTCGGACCCGGCGATACTGTCTACTGCCTTGCCCCGCTGCATCATTCGGCCGGAATCCTCGTCACGATCGGTGGCGCGCTCGCGGGCGGGTCGCGCATCGCACTCTCCCGTGGTCTCGAGCCCGAGCGGTTCAGCGAAGAGGTGTACCGCTACGGCGTCACCGTCGTGAGCTACACCTGGACGATGATGCGGCAGATCCTCGACGACGGCCGGTTCCCGGTCGACTCCGGCCACCCGGTGCGCCTGTTCATCGGCTCCGGGATGCCGGTGGGGCTCTGGCGACGCACGCTGGCGCGGTTCAGCCCGGCTCGGGTGCTCGAGTTCTACGCATCCACCGAGAACGACGTGATTCTGGCCAATGTGGCGGGCTCGAAGATCGGTTCCAAGGGCCGTCCGCTGCCGGGCAGCGCACGGGTGGCGCTGGCGGCCTACGACCCCATCACCGGCCGCCTCGAAGAGGACGACGACGGCTTCGTGCGGCAGTGCCGCGACGACGAGATCGGTCTGCTCCTCGGCCGACCGAGCGGAGACGGCGAAGCGACCAGTCATGTCATGCGCGGAGTGTTCGAGCCCACGGACGCCTGGATCCCCACCGAGAACCTGTTCCGTCGCGATTCCGACGGCGATTATTGGCTCATCGACCGCAAGGACACCGTGGTGCGTTCGGCGTGCGGTCCGGTGTACACCCAGCCGATCGTCGACGCGGTGGGTGACCTGGACCAGGTCGATTCGGCCGTGGTCTACGGAGTGCGGGTGACGTCGGATCGGCCACGATCGGTGCGCGTCGAGGCGTCGGCCACCGAGGTGGCGGTCTGCGCTATCTCGCTGCAACCGGAGGCGGTGATCACCGCTCGTGCTTTGACCGACACTCTCGGAGTACTGCTTCCGGCCGAGCGTCCGGCGATCGTGCACGTGGTGACCGAAATTCCGGTGGGACGCGCGTATCGACCCAACGCGACGGCGCTGAAGCAAGCGGGCATCCCGACGCCGAGCGCTCGGTCATGGTTTTACGACTCGGAGTCGAACAGCTACCGTCGATTGACGAAAGCTGTTGTGGCCGAACGGTTCGTCGGGCGCGAGACCGCGGCCGAAAGATCGTCGTAGGAACGAGACTGCACAGAAGAAAACGGGTTCGGTAGCGTAAGCGAGTACACCACTCCGGTTCGACCGGAGCAGAGCGAAGGACACCTGTGGCAATCGATTCGACACTGCTTTCCATTCTCGCGTGCCCGGTGGACAAGGGCCCGCTGCTGTTGATCGAAGGGGAACTGCTCTACAACCCGCGACTGCGTCGCGCATATCCGATAGAGAACGGCATCCCGGTGTTGCTTGCCGACGACGCCCGCGATGTCGACGACGCCGAGCACGAGTCGATCCTGGCGCGCGCCACGTCCTAGAGCGTGCGGTCGGTCACCGGGTTCGTCGACTACTGGGTTCGTCGACGCAATGTCGCGGCGGCTCCGCTCAGCGCGGCGACGGTGAACGCCGTGACCACGGCGATATCGGTCCGCATGGGCCCGGTGACTCCGGGGTACCGGGAAATCTCCTGGAGCGCGTCGACCAGGTAGCTCAGCGGCAGGACATTGCTGATCGTGCTCAACCAATTCGGCATCTGGTCGCGCGGCACCAGGAGTCCGCAGAGAAACAGCTGTGGAATCACGACGACCGGCATGAACTGGACGCTTGAAATTCGGTGCGGGCGAATGCGCTGCACAGCAGTCCGATGGCGACCCCGAGCATCGCTCCCAGGACTGCGATCACCAGAACCCAACCGACCGAGCCCTCGATGTCGAGCCCGAGAAATCCGAACGCGACGGTGCATGCCAGTAGCGCCTGTCCGACGGCGGCCAGTGAAAAGGCGGACCCGTAGCTCGCGAGTAGGTCCAGTTTGGACATCGGAGTCGTCAGCAGGCGTTCGAGCGTTCCCGAGGTGCGTTCACGCTGCATCGAGATCGACGT
This sequence comes from Rhodococcus sp. NPDC006774, assembly GCF_040636045.1. NCBI lineage: Bacteria > Bacillati > Actinomycetota > Actinomycetes > Mycobacteriales > Nocardiaceae > Rhodococcus > Rhodococcus sp. NPDC006774. Next base: position 409,441 of record NZ_JBEYIW010000003.1, read on the forward strand.
GATCAGGAACATGACGACGAACGGCAGGATGCCGAGCATCGTGATCGCGATCCGATCGAACAACGACTGCTGGTTCGGCGGGGTCGGCACATCTCGGTACAGGAAGTACAGCAACACCATCAGCAGGGACGGAACGAGCAGAACCATGGCCACCGATCGATGGTCGGCTCGCAGCTGTCGCAGGATGCGGCCGGTGCCCGCTGCGTAGATCCGCGCGTTCACGATGTCTGCTCGGTAGATCTGATGAGAGACAGGAATGCGCGATCGAGCGTCGTTTCGTTCGTGCGCTCGAGTAACGCATCGGGGCTCGACTGGGCCAGGACGACGCCGTCGCGCATCAGAACGAGACGGCCACAGTGCTCCGCCTCTTCCATCACATGGCTCGAGACCAACACCGTTGTGCCACTTGCCGCGATATCGGCGAACCGCGACCACAGCTCCGAGCGCAGCACGGGATCCAAGCCGACCGTCGGTTCGTCGAGGACGATCAGCTCGGGTTCGGCAACCAGGGCGCTGGCCAGGGAGACCCGCCCCAGTTGGCCGCCGAAGAGTTCGCCCGCCCGTGACGACGCGTGGTCGGCCAGTCCGACCGCCTCGATGGCCGACGCCACGTCCGCGCGCCGGCGGCCGTACAGCGACCCGAAGTACTGCACGTTCTCGCGAACGGTGAGATCTCGGTAGACGCTCGGTGCCTGGGTCACGTATCCGACTGTGCGGCGCAACGGTGCCGAGCCGGCCGGAGATCCGAGAACTGTCACGGTTCCGCTGTTCACGATCTGAGTGCCGACGATTGCTCGCATGAGAGTCGTCTTGCCGCAGCCCGACGGACCGAGAAGTCCGGTGATGGCACCACGAGGGATAGTCACGGACAGACTGCGCAGCACCGTTCGCTTACCGCGGCGAACCGTCAGCCCTGTGATCTCGACGGCGTGCTCACCGGTGAACGCCATATCGGCCTCCAGACTTGTCGATGTCGAAGTCATAGCCCCGTCGGCGCTGCGTGGTCAAGGGCGAAGCATCATGGGACGGATGAATGTCGCTGACTTGGAGATCGGAGAACCCGACGACGCAGCCCGACGCATCCTCGGCGGAACCGTCACCGTGGGCGACGTGTCGGTGCGCATCGTGGAAGTCGAGGCCTACGGTGGTCCGCTCGATGGTCCATGGCCGGATCCGGCCGCGCACTCCTTCCGGGGCCCGACTCCTCGCAACGAGGTGATGTTCGGTCCGGCGGGCCGGCTGTACGTATACCTGAGTTACGGCATGCACTTGTGCATGAACGTCAGCTGCGGCCCGGACGGTACGGCAGCCGCCGTGCTGCTCCGAGCGGCTGAAGTGGTGAGGGGCCACGATGTCGTCGAGACCAGGCGCGCCGGGCGCGGTCCTCGGTCCGCACGGGTCGAGGCCGGTTGGGCCCGCGGGCCGGGCAATCTCGGTCGAGCCTTGGGCGTCTCGCTGGCGGACAACGGAACGGACGTGTTCGACGCGTCGTCGGCTGTCACCCTCGAACTACTCGAGCCACGACTGCACGAGAAGGCAGTTGCGTCCGGCCCACGGGTAGGGGTGAGTTCGGCGGCCGATCGTCCCTGGCGCTTCTGGTTGCTCGGGTCGCAGGCGGTGTCGAGCTACAAACGCAGTCCCCGCGCCGCCGCGCCCGGTGGCTCGGAGGCCTGAGCGCCGGCTGGATGCGTCCATACGGGAGGATCGACGTCGTGAGTGAGAACATCATCGACGAAATGACCTGGCGTGGACTGATTGCGCAGTCCACCGATGTGGACGCGCTGAAGAAGGCCACGTCCGAGGGGCCGATCACGCTGTACTCCGGTTTCGATCCGACAGGGCCCTCGCTGCACGCAGGGCACCTCGTGCCGTTGCTGGCGCTCAAGCGTTTCCAGCTGGCCGGCCACCGCCCGATCATCCTCGCCGGTGGTGCGACGGGACTCATCGGTGACCCTCGCGATGTAGGGGAGCGCACCATGAATTCCACCGAGGTGGTCACCGAGTGGGCGTCGCGTATCCGTGGTCAGCTCGAGCGGTTCGTCGACTTGGACGAGAGCCCGACGGGTGCAGTGGTGGTGAACAATCTGTCCTGGACGGGGGAGTTGTCCGCGATCGATTTCCTTCGCGACATCGGTAAGCACTTCTCGATCAACGTGATGCTTGCTCGCGAGACGGTGAAGAACAGGCTCGAGAGCGACGGAATGTCGTACACCGAGTTCAGCTACATGCTGCTGCAGGCGAACGACTACGTGCAGCTCCGCAGGCAATACGGCTGCAGTCTTCAGATCGGCGGCTCCGACCAGTGGGGGAACATCATCGCCGGGGTGGAGCTGAATCGGCGCCAGGACGCCGAGTCGGTGCACGCCATGACGGTTCCGCTGGTCACCTCCGCCGACGGCAAGAAATTCGGCAAATCCACCGGAGGCGGCAGCCTGTGGCTCGACCCGGAGATGACGAGCCCGTACGCCTGGTACCAGTACTTCGTGAACACCGGCGATGCAGACGTCGTGAAGTACCTGCGCTGGTTCACCTTCCTGTCGAAGGACGAGTTGGCAGAACTCGAGTCGGCGACCACCGAGCGTGCGCACGCGCGTGAGGCACAGAAGCGCCTGGCCGCCGAGATGACCACGCTCGTCCACGGCGAAGCAGCGACTCGTTCGGTCGAACTCGCCAGTCAGGCACTTTTCGGGCGAGCCGAACTGACCGAACTCGACGAAAAGACGCTCGCTGCCGCGCTACAGGAAGCATCTGTGGCTGACATCGAAGCAGGTGCACCGAACACCATCGTCGATCTGCTCGTCGCTACGGGGTTGAGCGAGAGCAAGGGCGCTGCCCGACGCGCAGTCAAGGAGGGTGGCGCATCGGTCAACAACGTCAAGATTTCCGACGAAGAATGGACGCCCGGTGCGGACGATCTCCTGCACGGCCGGTGGTTGGTGGTCCGACGCGGAAAGCGGAACTTCGCAGGCGCCCGAATCGCGGACTGAGCTTTTCGTTGTAGTCAGTGGGCGGAGTCACATCCATGTAATTTGGTTACGACGCCCGTCAGGTGGGTAAGTGACCGGTTGCGACCAGGTCGTTCACGCGAATCACGCGTGAACGACCTGGGGATTTGACGCGTTGTTATCCGGGGCGTAACTTTGTCCAGGTCAGAGCGACACGGACGCCAGCCCAGACCGCAAGGCCTGAGCGAAGCGGAGATCGCTTCCGACACCAAGAAGGAGTCAGAGCCGCGAGGTTCGACTTCTTCGCGGATGAGAAGCCAGTTTGACTGTGCTCGATCATCTGATCTAAGCTGGAACGGTTGCCCCGGACATCCACGAGCTTCAGCTCGAAGGTGAATGGTGTGTGCGTGTTCTTTGAGAACTCAACAGTGTGTCGATGAATGTCAGTGCCGAATTTATTTGGTGAAAGCATTCGATGTGTCAGCCATCCGCTTGTGGTGGTTGTTGTCGGGTGTTGTTTGAAAATGCTAGTTGAGTTTTTTTGCTAGTGATTTGACTCTTTATGTTTATGACTGATTTGCAGTTTCGACTGTTGATCGAGAGTCTTTTACGGAGAGTTTGATCCTGGCTCAGGACGAACGCTGGCGGCGTGCTTAACACATGCAAGTCGAGCGGTAAGGCCTTTCGGGGTACACGAGCGGCGAACGGGTGAGTAACACGTGGGTGATCTGCCCTGCACTCTGGGATAAGCTTGGGAAACTGGGTCTAATACCGGATATGACCGCATGCCGCATGGTGTGTGGTGGAAAGATTTATCGGTGCAGGATGGGCCCGCGGCCTATCAGCTTGTTGGTGGGGTAATGGCCTACCAAGGCGACGACGGGTAGCCGACC